>NZ_SMJZ01000265.1 GCF_004348345.1 Nonomuraea longispora | reverse complement strand
TCAGTTGTGTATAAGAGACAGACCCCGCATCACCGGAATCGGTGTCGTTGCCCGGCTCGAACACGGTCGCCCGGTATCCCGCCTTGTACATCCCGGTACCGAGGATCATGTCGTTGGCGACTTGATCGCGTACCGACATGCACACGCGCGTATTGACGTTGCGCGTGATCTTGGGGGGCAGGCTGTCCTTGTCCGGGATCTGCGTGTCCAGCAGCAGAATGATGCCCAGCGCACGCCCGAGCTTGATCACTTTCTCGCACAGCTCCCCGGCTTCGGCGCCGTACTCCGGATGCTGGAACAGCTCTTGCACCTCGCTGAGGAAGACCACGAGCGGATGCAGCCCCGATCCCTTACGCGAGGCCAGCTCCGGCGTGACCTTGTTCTCCGGAGCCATCCCGAGCGCGTGAAAGTGGGCGATCTTCGCGGCGCGTTGCTGGCACTCGGTGTGATACAGCCATTTGATCAGCGCGGCGGCCTTGGCGATCGTGGCGTCGTCCTGCCCGTCGCCGTACTCGGCGCAGACCGGTTCGACCACCGCGAAGTCGCCGACGCCCTTGAACGAATACCCGCGTATCTCGGCGCGGGCGTCGAGACTGGCAGCGAGCACCAGCAGCCGCAGCAGGAACGTCTTGCCCGAACCGGGCTGTCCGCCGATCAACCAGTTACGGAAGATCAGCATCGCGTTGACGGTCTCCATGCGCGGCGTGATGAAGATCGGCAGCGACGTGAACACGTCCACGCTGCCGCTCTTCAGCAGAGGCCAGGGCGGCGTTTGCATCTTGCTGGCCGGTTGGTAGCCGACCCACAGCGCCAGCCGTCCAGGATGGCCCTGAGCGGGCTCTGGCCATACCTGGTCGAGTGGCAGCCTCATGGCTGACGCCAGATTCACGCGCCGCGCGACCACGGCGGCGGCGTCCACGCCGTAGGGCAGATCCACGATCGCGAGATGTCCGGGGCCGTCGCGGTGGATGTCGGTCGGGAAGCTGATCGCGTGCTGATCCTTGGCCACGGCCTGATTGATCGCCCCGACACCGATGGACAGCAGAGCGCGGCGCACCAGTTCGGCCGTGAGCTTGCGGTAGCGCGGCCCAGAGCTGACCCGATCAGTGATCGGCTTGTCTTCCGGACGCCCGGCACGCGCCAGCAGCGGCACCGACACGCCCAGCAGCGCCCACCATGCCTCATCCGGAATGCGGACCTCCAGGGCGAGCACGGCGGCCACCGTCGCCCCGCTCAGCAGGGCGGCCAGCAGCAGCACCGACCAGCGCCAGCGCGATTGCCGTTCACGCTGCTTGTCCAGCCGTAGCCAGGTGGCGGGGTCGTTGCGGTCGGCGGCGGCCTGCCGCAGCTCCCGGTTGCCCTGCTCAGCGGTCGCCCAGCGCAGCACGCGGGCGATGCTGGAGGCCAATCCGATGGGCGCGTACACGACCGTCTTGGCCACGTACTTGGGCAGGCGAACCGTGTGGTAGCCGAGCGCGTACCCGGCATCCATGACCCACCAGGCGAGCATGGCGCGCCGACCGGCGCGCGTGCGCGTCCACGAGGGCAGGATCGGGGCGCGCCCCCGACCGGTCTGCAACCGGTCAGGGGTGACGCCGTCGTCGTCGGGCCGGTCAACCGGCGGCCCGATGGCCGGTTGATCGGCGGGAAGCGACTCTCGATCGTGGAACGCATCCTCTGGTGCGCCCTGGTCGACGGGGTGGCCAGCGCTGCCGGCACTCTCCGCAGCCTGATCGTTTTCTGCGGGTGGGTCAGACCAGGCGAACCCTCCCAGCGGCGTTGATGCCGAAGGTGCACGCTGGTCGTCGGGCTCGGACGGTGGCCACGTCATGCGGCACCGTCCGGGTTGCTGCGGGTGTCGTGGCCTGCCTGGTCGGCAAGTTCGTCACGCAGGTAGGACAGGGGGTTGCATTCCCCGTCCGCGTCGGCGTGCAGGGTGGCGCGCATGGCGGCGGTCAGGTTCGCTCTGCTGAGCCGGTTCTTGCTGAGCTGTGCGCGCAGGCGCATGATCTCGGCGACCAGGACGGGCGTGTCCTGAAGGGCGGCGGTGATGTGCTGCCAGAGGTCGTTGAGGGTGGCGGTGGATCGGGCGAAGGTGTCGATCAGGTCGTGTGCGATGCGGTTGCGGTCAAGGATCTCCTGAAGGGTGGGGTCAGGGTACGGGTGGCGGTTGGTCACTGAGGCATCACCTCTCTCGGGCCGGTGGACAGGTCAGGGACCAGGGGTTATCCAGTCCATGAGCGCGCTCAGGGCGCGGTCGATCTCGGGTGCCAGCGTGGTTGCGGCTAGCAGGTAGCCGAACACGGCGCAGATCAGCGCCATCCACAGGCGCAACTTGAGGTAGCGCACGGCCACCAGCACGGCCACGCCGAGCAGCACCACGAGCGGAATCGAGACAGTCACGGGGTATCACCTCCTTACCGACATGGGGGCACGGGACCTGATGAGACGTAGGGTCATATGCCGTCGTGATGGGCCTTGCGACGACGCCAGCGAGCGCGAGCACTGCACTTGCCGCACTGCGTCTGACCAGGCTTCACGGCGGCACCACAGCGGCAGCCACGCTCGAAAACAAAAGCGCTGAGCAGCGGTATCACCTCCTCTATTCGGAGGGCGCAGGGATGGGCACGGTCCTCATGCCGTCCCCCTTCTCTCGCTCTTGTGCCGAGTGGTTCCAAACACTAGGGCGGTTTGGCGGCGACAACCCGAACCCTCAGTTCGGTTAACTACAAGCTCGGGTACGTGGGGCATGGGACGTGACGAACATGGGGTCATATGCCGTCGTGACGGGACTTACGGCGGCGCCAGCGAGCGCGGGCACGGCACTTGCGGCAACTCCTGGTGCCGGGCTCCAGGACAGCGCGGCAGGGGCATCTACGGTTCAGCGCTGATCACCTCCTCTCGCTCTGTCGGGATCAGGGGCGGCTTGTTGGGGACGGTCCTTGCGGCGGGCGTACATGAGCACGCTCCGCGTCATGTGCTCGACCTCGGTACGGGGACCCTGATACGGGTCCTTGTGGCGGTCGGCGGCGCGGATGCCGCAGACCAGGACCATGAACAACGCCAGCACGACCAGCGCAGCCATGAGCGCGAGCGTGACGATTAAGAGCGGGACGTCCACCCCTTCACGCCTCTGACGGTGGATCAGCGGAAATGCTGTCCCGGTAGGAGTCCTGTGCGTAGCGACGGTCTCTAGCCGCCCGCGTGACCAAGATGGCCTCGTAAGCGACCGTGCCGAAGTCCACGCAGGCGACGTGCTGCCCGTACTCGACTCTGGTCGGCACGCCCAGCAGGGCGGCGATCCGCTCGACTTCGGCGATCGCCTCCTCTTCGGTGGCGGCGTCAGTGTCGTAGCGGGGGTGGACCCTGATACTCACCGGTCCGTACTTGGGAACAGGCAACTCCGGGTGACTGGCCAGGAAATCAGCCAGGCCGTGAAGATCGGTGATGAGTCGGTCTCGATCGACTTCAGTGGGTTTGTAGGTCATGGCAGATCAGCTCCCTTGCGAATCGGACGGATGAGCAGGGCGAGCGCCTCAGGGCACGTCTCCAGCAGATCGGCCATGGCGTGCAGAGCGATGATCACCAGCAGCAGCACCGTGGCGGCGATGACCCCGGAGACGAGTCCATCCGCGCAGTTGTCCAGCAGTTCGGCCAAGGTGCGGATAGCGGTGATCAAGCGGGTGTGGTGTGCGTTGTCGAGTCCAATCACCGGTGATCACCTCCATCCGATCCTGCGGCTGACGCTGACTGTTTCCCCCTGGCCATACAGCCGTGTAGGGGGGGCTACACGAAAGACCGTACAGCCCCCCCTACGCGAACGTCAAGGGGGGGCTACACGAGCCGTGTCTAGTGCCCCCTGTCCGAGGGGGTTACGCTGCCCATATGGCAAGAGAAGGCGTGAGCGAGGCGGTACTGTCCGCGCTAGCTGATCTCGAACGCGCTTTCGATGCAGCACTTATGGCGATAGATGCGGATACCGACCACAACCAGGCCTACAACGGCGCAACGGAGCTGGTCGAAACGTTGCGAAGGCTTTTTGAAACTTCTGGTAATCAAAGAGCCCTTGCAGCGGCCCGCATTTTTGAGCAAGAGAAGATGTCGTTGGCTGATCTCGCTGACCGCATCGGCGTATCGAAAGCACGCGCAGCCCAGCTAGTCAAGACCGCTAAAGACACCCGAGCCCGAAATGAGCGAGATGAGCGGATCACGTTGGGCCTGACGAAAGTGGCAATATCGGCCGCCCATGCATCGCGACTAGCAGCAAAGCAAGCCGACAACTCCGACGCCCAAGACGAAACGCAGTGAAAGGAAACTAGGGTGAATGAGCGGACAGAGGTAATCGTTGAAGTCTGGCCCGTATCGGCAGACGACATCGGACTATGGCTAATAAGCGGAAAGGACGCATGGCGTTCTGACGCAGTCCGACAGGACAGCGATCCTCATACCGCCGTCACAAATCTTCTGTCCACAAACAACGCTTCAGCTGGGGTCAAACTACTGCACTCGACTTCATGGCGAGCAGAAGACACTGCTGTCGTTCTCACCTACGTCGCCGTCATAGAGTGCAGCGCGTTTGTGCGAGATCACTGGAAGATAGCAGCACCTATCAGCCCTGCCCTGCCGGACGCCGTAGGGAAGCCGATCCCTGTAGAAGCGACGGAAGCACCGATACCTCGATACGTCGATGTACTCATGCATGGTCTGAGGCACTTGCACTTTCTCCTGCGCACGGATTCTGCGGCACGGTCGGCGCTCTGCGGAAGATGGCCAGACCATCTATCCGCATTCCGGCCGGCGCTAGCAGGAATGTACGACCACGAACATGGGCAAGAGCCGATCACGCTTACCGAAGGACAAGAAGCCCAATAAGAGGTTGAAGGGGGAAATGTAGCGTGTCACAGCCAGAGGAAGCGGAAAGACTACGAGTGCAGCAAGAAAAGAAGAAGGCGTACATGGATCAGTTGCACTTGCAGCAACGAGCCATAGATGCGCTTAGGGACCTTCTAGCAAGAATCTCTAATGAAGACCTGCCAGTGATTACCTGGGCGGTACACAGCAGTCCCGACAAGGCAGCTCTCAGCGGCTTCTGTGATGCAGAAGACTCCCAACAGCGGCGAATGGACTTCGAGGTCTGGCGGGAAGCCCTGTATGCCGAGCGGCAACCGATGAAGGCAGAAGGTGAGAGCGGATCGCGCCTAATCGCTACGGTGCAAGATAACTACCTAGACCTATCAATCGAAATAATCGCAGAAATCTAGTCGCGAGACTCTGGATCTGCAATGAGAAAGCCCCCGCATGTTCCCCTCCCTCATGGCCACGATTGGACTAGGAAGATACGGGGGCCTTGGCGTCACGAGACCATTTGCTTAACTAGGCCCTCCAAGGCGCAAATGTTCCCGCCTCGACATGAGCACACTTACCGCTCCGTCGAGTTATCGGTCCGCGCTCTTCTTTTCTTCACGGCCACGCGCGGCACGGAGAAGCTGACTGGCGCGAGCTTTGGAAACTCCCAGCTTCGTCGCCAGGCCAGCCAGAGAAAGAGCTTCAGCTTCGCTTATCTGAGCAGCTGACCTGGCGCGAGCCAGCGCCGCCGCATCTGCCAATGTTCGCAGACCATCGGCAAGTTGCGTGGCTAGCTGATAGGCCTCCTCGAAATCTGTCATCGAATTCAGGGCTACCTCGGCGTCCTCATAAGCCTGCCTAATGGCAATCAGGTTCCGGTGCTGCCGGTTCTGCAAAGCCTCATTTTCGCTGTTCATGACCTCACTCCTCGGCTACTTTGGGTCATATTGGGAGAGAAATTCCAGGCTTGCCTTGACGTCGTCCCCGGTTGATTGCGTCGCAGGTGGAATCCGGCGCTGAACTTCGTGCCAATGCGCTTGGGCGCGCACCAATCGTTGCTCTCTTGCCTCAGTAAGGCGCTCGTCCCAGATCCCGAGTAGGCCCGGCCGTCCCGTGCGGGATCGAGTGGCAGGCTTGGAATGGCTAGCATCTGAGGAGGGTGGATTCTCGGGCCAATACGCCTCGTTCCGCTCTTTTGGCGAGGCCTGGCGGTCCAGATATTCGATGGCCTCGGTAATCGTCTGGACGTTAACGCCGATTTCTCGGGCTATCTGTCCCGGGCCCAAGCCTTTGATCCGCAGGCCAGCGATGTCCTTCAGTACCGCCGATGAGATCCGCGTCATGACTGCCGTCCAGTGCCAGGGGGACGTACAGCAGCCCCGACGCTACGGCTGTGAGGCGCGTGGGAGTCTTGCCATCGGCCGAAGGCGGAAGTCAGGTGCAAGCGACGTTCCGTGCCGTTCATGGCATCCACTGTAGTACACCATGCTATAGCTCACCAGGCATGGTGCATCTCGCTTGCCACGGCATCCCTTACTTAGCGTGTCTGTGTGGTTGATCACGAGCTGGAGTGGGTGCCAGGAGTGCCCCGATGGGTCCAGGTCTACGAGGACATCAAAGGCAAGATCGAACACGGGGAGCTTGCTCCCGGCGATCAGGTGCCTTCCGTGCTGAGACTCCAGCAGATCTACGGCATCGCCACCGCGACCGGCCAAAAGGTCCATCGAGCGTTGCGCAAGGACGGGCTGATCAGGACAGAACCCGGCATGGGCAGCTTTGTGGTGAAACCACCCTACGAGCGGCAGCCATGACAAGCGGCCCATGCTCCATCAGGCCTTGACCCTCTACACTGTGACCGCTGTCGGCCCTGCCCTCGGTTCTGACGTAGAAGCGGAGTGTCAATATGCTGGCCGGGCGCCGCAGCGCTGCTCGACCTCGGCGTCCATCATCATCTGCGCCATCCGCACCACCATCTCGCGCAGCACATCGGGTGACGCCGTAGCGAGGGTCTCGTCGAACCACTCACCCTCAGCAGGCAGAATGTCTTTAGCGGCCACTTCTCGTTCTCCTTCTTTGCCTTCGACAGCTGTGAAGGATCGCGGAGTGGCCGCCCTCATGTCACATCGATCTTCCCTCACGGGCATCAAGGTGACGTACAGGTTCAAACCCGTACACCACTCCCGTGGACGCTAACTCTCGTAAGCGCGCGTCAGAGCTCGTTCGCGGCCGCCTCAACCTCTATCGACAGGCTGCATAGTGATCAGGACACCACCCAGACAGAGGCAGTCGCGCCTCAAGCGGTGCCCGGCCAGATCCTTACCCAACCCATGAATGACCCGGGCGTCGAGGCGCTTGCTCACCACCCGAAGGGAACACCTCCACCGATGATGCCTCAGCTCAGCATGGTCGGACTCGCTATCACCGTCGTACTTATCACCCTCGGCGGCGTCTATCTCTTCTCCACCGACCAGGCACGACGCACCCGCGCCTGGCGCCTACTACGCCTGCTGTTGCGGCGATGATAGGCCTGATAGGCCAGGCTGGTTCAACGTGTTGCAGGGACCGAACGGACTACAAGAGAGTGGGACGGCGTGAACGGCCGGTGCTGTGTGGGCCGAGCAGCCCGAACACCGTCCCCTCAGGTTCGGTCAACTCCATCCGAGCTACAGCAGCCTTGACAGTGCTAGCGGGCGGCCTAGTGTACTCAGAGGAAGTAGCCGCGCTGGTTCGCGAACCACAGGAGCGTACGCCTGTCGTCGCACAGCGCGTACGTCACCTGCCGCTGCGACGCCTCGGCCCAGGCGGTGACGGACCTTACCCAGTCGGGCGCGTACTTCGGCAGGTTCTTCTGCATGAACGGCCGCTGCCCCGGGCGGACGCGCATCACGGAGAGCGCGCGGTCGCGCAGGACGGGGACGATGCGGCCGGCCACGGCGTCGAGGTAGTCGACCAGGTCGCGCTTGGTGGCGCCGGCGCCGTCGAACAGCCGCTGGTCGAGGTTGGTCAGTGCGACCCCGTCACGGGTCTCATCGGCGGCCACCCACCCTACGATGCCACAGACGCCCCCAAAGCCGACCCGCGGAGTGAAAACACCATGACCCGTTACCTGTACCTCACGCGCCACGGCGACGCCACGCCCGGCGGCGGGCTGACGGACGCGGGGCGCCGCCAGGCCACGCTGCTCGGCGAGCGGCTCGGTGACGTGCCGCTCGCCGCCGTGCACCACGGCCCGCTCCCCCGTGCGGCCGAGACCGCGCGCCTCGTCGGCGAGCGACTCCCCGGCGTTCCGCTGGCCGAGTCGCGGGCGGCCGGCGACTACGTCCCGCACGTCCCGGTCAGGCAGGACCTGCCGGAGGAGTACGCCGACGGTTTCCTGGAGTTCGTCGGCCGCTTCCCCGAGGACGAGCGCCGCGACGGTCCGGCGCTGGCCCGCGAGGCCGTGGAGCTGTTCACGGGGCCGGCCGCGCAGACCCGCCACGAGCTGGTGGTGACGCACAACTTCCTGATCGGCTGGCTCGTACGCGCCGCCATGGACGCCCCCGACTGGCGCTGGCTGGGCGTCAACCACTGCAACGCCGCCCTGACCGTCATCCGCTACGCGCCCGGCCGCCCGCCGTCCGTGCTCTTCTTCAACGACATGGCCCACCTGCCGGCGGAGCTCAGGTGGACCGGCTTCCCACCCGAGCTCCGCCTGTGATCACCGTCCGAGGTGGTCGCCCAGCAGCTTGAAGAACACGTCGCCGCGGACGATCTCGAAGGGGTCGCCGAGCAGCGTGCCGAGCTCGGCGAGGTCGCTCGGTGACCAGTTCCAGGCGTTGACGGCGCCGGCGATGAACAGCGGCTTGCTGCCGTCCCATCCCTCGATGTGCTTGACCAGCGTGTCGTGGTATTCCTGGGCCTTGCCCTGCGGCATGAAGTTGCCGATCACGGGCAGCCCCGCCGGGTCGATCTGCAGGTCGCCGGTCTCCCACGACTGGATGATGCCGCGCAGCCCGGTGTTCTTCTTGTACGAGCGCACGATGCGCTCGTCGAAGGCCACCCAGCCGTCGTCCTCCTCGTTGCGGTGGTTGTAGGCGTAGACGAGGTCCATGCCGGTCCTGCGCAGGAACTGTCCCGTCAGCTTCGTGTACGCGTCCAGCGCCTCCTTCGGCCACGACCCGGGGTAGGTGTAGCCGGCGCCCGACGGTCCGGCGATCAGCAGGTCGTTGGGCGTGGCGGTGCGCTGGAAGTAGGCGAGGATCGCGGGGCCGATCTCGGCCAGCAGGGGGCTGACGGTCCAGTTGGTGGGCACTTCGCCGCGCTTGTCGTCGTCCCAGATCTGCCGCATCCTGCGCTGGCAGTACTGGACGTTGTCGCCCTCGCCGACGGTGAGCGTGACGTAGACACGGTTGCGCAGGGTGGCCCGCGGCCGCGGCGGCACCCGATCGGAGACCTTGGCGTGCACGCCGGCGTGCACGGTGGCGTTCATGTAGTAGTCGGCGGGGATGACCTCGACGGCGTGTTGCGAGGCACGGTCGACGCCGCCCCATTCGCCGGCCACGTCGTTGGAGAACCACCCGGCGTACGGCGTGGTCGGCTCGACCTTGCCGAGGATCTCGTCGAGCAGTTCGCCCGTCTGGCCGCTGGGCGGCAGCCAGAAGACCATGGCGCGCATGGCCACGGTGTAGTCGCGGAAGTAGGGGAAGGGCTCGATCCTGGTCGGCGCGGTGGTGGTGGCGGTCACCAGGAACTGGTTCCACAGGTCCACGTCGACGGTGAGCTGCTGCGTGCCTTCCGGCGCGGTGAAACGGTAGACGAAGTAGCCGCCTCCGTCGGAGAACCGGTTGTTGTCGGCGCCGATCGAGGAGTTGACGCCGTCGAACAGGTGCGGCTCCTCGGCGTCCGTGCCGGGCGTGAAGGAGACGATCTCCTTGCCGTCGGCCTTGACCGTGACCGCGCCCACCGAGGGACCCCAGCCGTCGTCGCTGAACGAGTCCTGGAAGCGCAGGTAGACGCCGTCCTCGCCGGACAGTTCCCGGCTTAGGTCGAAGGTGCGCACCTCGCGGTTGGAGGTGTCGCGGATGCGCTCGGTCTCGCGGGCGACCTCGCGCCACCGCACGTCCTCCACGCTCACGGTCCTGGTCGGCGGCAGGCCGCTGAGCAGGGCGTGGGTGCAGCGGGGGAACAGGTTGTCGAGCTGCCACCGGTACGTGCCGAGGACGTCGCCGGGTTTGAATCTGCCGCGCAGGTCGGCGATGGTCTTGAAGCCGTGCTCGGCGGCCTGCTCGGCCGTGGCGGCCACGGCGCCTTCCAGGCCGGCGAGGGTGGTGGCGACGTTCACCGAGTCGGGGACGTCGGGGTCGTGCAGGATGGCGCCGCGGGCCTCACGGCGGTAGCGGGCCACCAGGTCGAGGGCGTTGTCGTGGCGGGTGATGCGGGCGCCCAGGCTGTCGAGCCACGGGACGTCGAAGTTCTCCTCGTTGAAGTTGAAGTAGAGGCGCGGGTTACGGCGGTTGACCACTCCCTGGAGGGTGGTCAGGAGCAGCTGGTCGTTCCCGTGGAGGGTACTCACGTCGGCGTAGTCGAGCCGGGTGGGGCGACCGAAGTTGGGGAGGAGGG
>NZ_SMJZ01000264.1 GCF_004348345.1 Nonomuraea longispora | reverse complement strand
GGGGAGGTCTCCTCGCGGGCCTCGTCGGTGCGGAGGGCTGCGGAGAGATCCTGCTCGGTGGTCATCGTGACTCCTCACGGCGGCGGGCGGCCCGACCCGCGGCGATCCAGCCCACCATGCCACCAAAGGCCACTACGGCGAGGAAAATCGCGGCAATCAGGGGCGCGGTGTTCGGCGGGTCAGGGGACGTGGCACCGGCGGCGGTCACGTCACTGGACGATGGTGCGGGCTGAGGGCTCCGGCCCGGCCTGGCGGCGTCCCCGGCGTCCGGTCGCACGGAGGCGTCCGGCCGGGCCGAGGCATCGGGCCGCGCGGAGGCCCGCGGCCGGTTCGAGGTGTCCGGCCGGCCCGTGCCGTCCGGTCGCGCGGCGGCGTCGCGTCGTACGGACGTGTCCCGCGCATCCCGGTCCCGGCCGGTACGGGCGCCCTCGTCGGAGGCGTCGGTGGCGGGCGCGCGGTCCGGGCAGGCGCGCAGCTTCGGCACGGTGGGCGGTCCGGCCGCCCGCGCGTACTCCTCGGCCGGCTGGGCCCCCCGGGAACGCTGAAGATGAACGACGCCCTGCCGTACACGGTGTCGCCGCGCCGGTCGCTGATGTCGTCGGCCAGGCTCAACGCGGTCGGCATGACGCTCAGCAGGTGGTGCACGTTCCGCTCGGTCTCAGGGGAGAAGACCGGTTCGTGCGGCAGCCCTGCCGCGGTCAGTAGGCACGAGAACCCCGGCCTCGACCGCCGGACGGCCTCGTCGAGCTGCGCGAACACGCCCGGACCCCGGTCGAGGAAGGTGTTGAGGTCGCCGCGGGAGGCGCGCAGGGCGGCCGTGACCTTGCTGAGGTCGGTGATGCCGGAGGCCAGCTCGCCCCGCTTGCCGGCCAGCGTGTGGGTGAGCCGGGTGAGCTGCACCGCCAGGTCGTCGAGCACCTCGGTGTTGTCGGCGAGGGTGCCGGTCAGGGTGTGGGCGTCGTCGATGATGCGCCTGATCGCGGGCGCCCGGCCGTCGAGGGCGACGGCCAGCTCGTGGGTGATCGCCCTGGCGTCCTCGGGCGGCACGGCGGTGAGGAGCTTGCCGACGCCCTCGAACACCTTCTTGTAGTCGAGCGGCACGGACGTCCTGCCCAGCGTGATCGTGTCACCGGCCGCGAGCCGCGGGCCGCCCGCTCCGGTGGCGGGCGGCGAGAGCTCAACGTACGGCTCCCCGATGGCGGACTTGCGCCGCACCTCGGCCGAGACGCCCTTCGGCAGCCGGATCTCCCTGTCGATGTCGAGACCGACGACGATCTTGCCGGGCGCGAGCCGTACGTCTCCGATCTTGCCGACGCGGACGCCCAGGTAGGCGACGTCGAACCCGCGCACGAGGCCGGGTGACGAGACGAACTCGGCCGACACCCGGTACGGCCGCTCGATGGCGTCGAGCCGGATGATCGTGCTGAACGCCCACACCGTCATGACGACGCCCAGCACGACGAAGAACCCGAGGTTGACGTAGATGCGCCTGTTCATCGCGGCGGCTCCAGGAGCAGGCGGAAGTCCTCGATCCTGTTCGGCAGGGTGGGCCGGTCGGCGTCGCGCCGCTGGGGCACCAGCACACCTTTGAGCCACAGGTAGATCAGCACCTGCCCGTTGACCGTGATCGGCGGGGCGTCGATGAACTTCTGCAGCTTGGCCACCAGCGCCTTCAGGTCCTCCTTGCCGCGCTGCATGGCCGAGGAGATGGCCGCCAGCTCCCGCAGCAGCGTGCGCAACCGCGCGGCGTGCCGTGGGTAGACGGTGAGGTTGGCCTCCTTGGCGAGTCTGGTCAGCGCGACGACGGTCTTCTTGACGTGCTTGCGCCCGTGCGCGATGCGCGTGGTGGCGGCGGCGAGGGTGCCGGGCAGCCGGTCCAGTTCCGTGCCGCCCTTGGCGAGGTCGTCGCCCAGCTCGGCCAGGGTGTCGATGCTGGTGCCCAGGTCGCGGCGGGCTGCGGCGTAGGCGTCGGTGACCTCGGCGGTCTGCCTGATCAGCTTGTTGACGTCGTCGCCCTGGCCGGCGAACGCGGTCGAGGCGGCGTCCAGGACGGCGTTCACGTCCTGCGCGCCGAGCGCCTCGATGAGCGGCCCGGCCTTGGCGGTGACCTGCTCGATGTCCGGTTCGACGGAGGTGCGGGCGATGGTGGCGCCGCTCCTGAGGTAGGGCCCCGTGGACAGGTCCTTGCCCTTGGGCGGGGCGAGCAGCACGTAGTTCTCGCCCAGCACGGACGTCTTGGCCACGGTGGCGGTGCTGCCCTCCGGCACGCGGTGCTCCGAGGTGATGGACATGGTGACCCTGGCCCGGTAGCCCTGCAGCCGGATGCCGGTGACGGTGCCCACTCGTACGTCGGAGATCTGCACGCTGTGCCCCGCCACCAGGCTCTGCACGTCGTCGAAGACGGCGTGCAGAGTCAGGTCACCGGTAATCGCGCCGAGCGTCTGCAGCGAGCACGACGACGTCGTGAGCGACAGCACGAGCAGCCCGGCCAGTGCGCCCGCCCTCATCGCGGCCTCCTCTGGAAGGGGCAGTTGCTCAGTCCGGCGGGCAGGCACGGGACGTCGCCGAGGTCGAGCGAGTCGAACAGCGGAGCCAGCCACGCCCTGGTCAGCGCGTTCAGCACGACACGGATCTTGAGCACGTGCTGGTCCCTGTCCCACGAGTCGATGATCACGTCGGCGAAGTCGGCCGCGCCCTTGACCGCCTGCGCCGCGGAGGCGCTGTTGGCCCTGACGGTCAGGACCAGCTCGGCCAGGGTGCTTGCGGCCTGCGGGAGCCGCTGCGCGTACTGCTCGATGATCACGTCGCCGCGGCGGACGAAGCCGGCCATGCTGGAGACGAACCCGCGCAGCCGGCGCCGTTCCTCCGCCAGGATGGAGCTCGCCTCGGCGAAGGAGTCGATCGCGCCCGTCACCTGGCGTTCTCGCTCGTTGAGGCCGGTGGCCAGCCGGCTCAGCCCTTTGGCCAGGGCGACGAGCTGCTGGTCCTGCTCGGCGAGTACGCCGGTGAGCCTTGAGGTGTCGCTGACGGCGTCGCCGATGGTCTTGCCGCGTCCCCTGACCCCGTCGGCCAGGTCGCCGGCCACGTCGCCGAGCTTCTCGTCGTCGAGCGCGTCGGTCAGCTCGGTGAAGGCGTCGAGCGCGTCGTCGATCTCCACGGGAAGCTCGGTACGCTCCAGCGGGATCGTCGCCCCTGGCTGGACGCGCCGGTCGCCGGGCTTCCACGGGGGATAGAGCACGACGTTGCGCTCGCCCAGCGTGTTCTGCGGCGCGACCACGGCCTTGACGCCGGCGGGGAGGGGCACGTGGCGGTCGACGCGGAGCGAGACCCGTACGCGGTCGCCCTCGATGCCGATGTCGTCGACGTAACCCGCGTCGAGCCCCATCACCTTCACCCGCGCCTCCTCGTAGAGCGAGGGCGCCTTGCTGAAGAGCGCCACCAGCCGGTACGGCTGCGCGCCCGGCACGGAGCAGCCCGATGCGAGGAACGCCCAGGCCAGCAGCGCGGTGACGAGCCGGGTCATCGGGCGGCCCTCCTGTCCTTGGCGATGGCGGCCAGCACCTCGGGGTCGATGGGACCGAGGCCTGTCGCGATGGCCTCCAGCCACGGGCCCTGGCCGCCCATCGTGGACAGGCCGGAGAACGTCGGGCCCGCCCACGCCAGCAGCGAGTTGAGTTGCTTGTTGTCGTCGCCGAGCCTCGTCGTGACGGCCGCGTTGTCGTCGAGGACCCGAACGAGGCTTTTCTCGTGCCGGTCGATGAGCCGGGTCGTGCTGCGTACCAGGTCGCTGCCGTCGCCGAGGAGGGTACGCAGCTCGGCGCGGCGGTGGCGCAGCTCGGCCAGCATGACCTCGATGGCGTCGACCAGTCGGGCGAGCTGCTCGTCCTTCTTCTCGATGATCTTCATGATCCTGGTGCCGTTGTCGAGCAGCCGCCGCAGCTGCGGCTCGCTCTTGCTGATGGTCTCCGACAGGTCGCCGACGTTCTCCAGCAGCCGGGTGACGCGGCCGCGCTTGAAGGCGTCGATCTTGCCGAGCTCGGTGAGCAGCTCGTCCACGGCTTCGGTGTCGAGCCGTTCGACCAGCCGGGTCGCGTCGTTGATGGCGTCGTTGACGAGGGTGGGCACGCCGGTCCGCGTCACGGGGACGCGCCGCTGCGCCTCGGGCAGCTGGTCGAGGTAGGGGGGCGTGACCGGGCCGGTGAGCTTGACGTAGCGGCCGCCGAGCAGGTTGGACAGCGCGATGTCGGCGCGGGTGCCGCGGCCGAGGCGTACGTCCTCGTCGACCTTCCAGGTGACGACCACGTGCCCGCGCGCGTAGTCGGGGCGCACCTCGGTGACCTCGCCGACGCGCACGCCCGCCACGCGCACGTCGTTGCCGGTGCGTACGCCGCCGGAGTCCACGAAGATCCCGGACATGTGGTAGCCGCTCTCCAGCAGCCCCAGCGTGCCCACGAGGAAGGTCGCTACGAGCAGCGTGGCCAGCGTGGCCACCGACACCAGGCCGACGGCGATCTTGTTGCGGTCGCGGAAGGACTTGAGCGCCATCAGTCGCCCACCAGCAGTTTCTGGAGGTCCTTGGAGCTCTGCACGCGGGTGTTGCGCAGCGGCGGCGGCTCCTTCATCGGGTACGGGCAGGGCGCGGGCCCCAGCGCCACGCACGGGACGGCGGTGATGAAGTAGCGGCCGCGCTCGACGGTGGAGCGGGCGCGGGCGAACAGCGGCGGGAACGTGCTGACCGTCCTGCCGATGTCGTCCACGTTCCTCCTGATGCCGCCGGTCAGGCCGGACAGGTTGTCGACCAGCGCGCCGAGTTCGCCGGCGTTCTTGCCGAGCACCTCGTTGGAGGTGTGCACGGTCGCCGACAGCTCCACCAGCGCGTCGTCGATGAGCTCGCGGTTGCCGGCGAACGCCTCCGTCAGCGTGACGAGGTTGTCGACGAGCTGCTCCAGCTGCTTGTCGCGCCTGGCGACCACGCCGGAGACGGTGGCGTAGTCCCGCAGGAGCTGTTCGATGGTCTTCCTGCGGTCGTTGACCGTGGCGGTGATGGCGTTGACGTTGTCGAGCAGTCTCGGGATGTTGCGGTCGTTGCCCTTGAGCGACTTGGCGGCGGCGGTGAGCAACTGGTTGATCTGGTCGGGGTCGAGGCTGCGGGTGAGCGGGCCGAGGTCGCCGACCAGCTCGCCGATGTCCACGACGGACGTGGTACGGGCGATGCGCGACCCGGGCGGCAGCATGCCGGGCGCGGTGCCGGGCAGCAGGTAGATCACCCGCTGGCCGATGGCGTTGCGCCAGCGGACCGCGGCCTCGGTGTCGGCCGGTACCCTGACCGTGTCCTGCACCTCCATGGTCACCTCGGCCCGGCCGTGAACCACCTTGATGGCGTCCACCTGGCCGACGGGCGCGCCGGCGATCTTGACCTGGTCGCCCTCCACCAGCCCGGACACGTCGTCGAACGTGGCGACGAGCCGGTAGCCGCCGCCCGTGCCGACCCGGGCGATCTGCACGCTGATCACCACGATCAGCGTCACGGTCAGGCCGATGAAGAGCACGAACGTGGCGAACGTCCACCAGCGGCGGGTGCGCTCCATCAGCGCCTCCCGTCGGTGGGGCCGCAGGCGCCCACGATCAGCTCGCAGACGTCGGTCGCCACGAACGCCTCCACCTGCAGCTGGCGGGTGCCGCCGGGGCCCGGCGCCTCGATCAGCTCGTTGAGCAGGTCGACCAGCCGGTTCAGGCCGCGCACTCCGTCGCCGGCCAGCCCGAGCTGGGCGTAGATGAGCGCGGCGACCCGCTCGCCGGAGTGCACGCCGGCCCGCAGGTTGCTCCGGTGCCTGGCCAGCCCGTGCGCCGTCTGGCCGCTGACCGAGGTGACCTCCCGCAGCAGGGCCCGTACCTTGTCCGCCCGCTCCAGCAGGTCGGGAGTGATCACGTTGACGTCGGAGGAGATCCCGGTGATCTCGTCGCCCTTGTCCGACAGCGCGGTGCCGAGCAGGGCGCCGTCGCGCAGGAACCGCCTGGCCCTGTCGCGGTGCCGGTGGGCGACGCCGACGAGAGCGCCCGCGTCGGTGATCAGCTCGCGCAGGTGTTCGCCCTTCCCGTCGAGGCCCTTGGCCAGGGTGTGCACGATGACCGCGACCTCGCGAGGGTCGACGGCGTCCAGGCCGCGGTAGGCGGCGCCGAGCGTGTCCGACAGGTCGAGCGGGCCCTCGGTGTCGGTGATGACGGCTCCGCTACGGAGGTAGGGGCCGGTGGTCTCGCCGGAGCCGGGCTTGAGGTTGACGTACTTGGGGCCGAACACCGACGTGGGCTCGACCGAGGCGACCGTGGAGGCGGGCACCCTGACGCCGGGCTCGACGTGCATGGTCACCACGGCGTCGCCCTTGGCGTCGAGCGACACGTTCGTCACGTCGCCGACCGTGATGCCGCGGATCTTGACGGGGGAGTTGGCGTCCAGGCCCTGCCCGGCGCGGGCGAACACGGCGTCGATCCTGGTGCCGCTGATCTCGGTGGCGGTGCGTACGACGTACAGCGTGGCTGCGGCGAGCACCACGAGCAGGGCGAGCGCGACGCCGGTCCGCGCGGGGAGGGAGAGGTCGGATCGGCTCACCGGCTCACCCCGTCAGCGGGATGTTGCCGCCGCCGCCCCAGAACAGGTACGACAGCAGCAGGTTGAGCAGCACGATCGTGACGATCGACTGGCGGATGGCGCGGCCCGCCGCCACGCCCACGCCCACCGGCCCTCCGGTGGCGTGGAAGCCGTGGAAGCAGTGGATCACGATCACCGCGAAGGCGAACACGCCCACCTTGGAGACGCTGAACAGGATGTCGCTGACCGGCAGGTACAGGTAGAAGTAGTAGTCGTAGACCCCGGGCGCCAGCCCGAACAACACCGTGCACATCAGCCGCGTGGCGAAGAAGCTGGCGAACAACGCGATGAGATAGATCGGCATCAGCGCCAGCAGCGCCGCGACGACGCGGGTGCAGACGAGGTAGGTGAAGGCGTTGATGCCCATCACCTCCAGCGCGTCGATCTCCTCGGAGATGCGCATCGCGCCCAGCTCCGCCGTGAACGACGAGCCGACCTGCGCCGCGAGGGCCGTGGCAGCGATGATCGGGGTGATCTCGCGGACGTTGGCGAACGAGCCCACCAGGCCCATGAACGACTCCGCGCCGATCGCCTGCAACCCCTGGTAGCCCTGCAGCCCGACGGTCGCGCCGACGACGAACGCCATCGTGAACACCACGAAGACCATGCCGCCGCCGATGACCGTGGCCCCGACGCCGACCACGACGTCGCTGACCTGCCTGACGACGACCTTGGCGTACTTGAGCCGCAGCACCACGTCGCGTACGGAGTAGAAGAGCACCTTCCACACGAACAGCGGCCAGTCGGCCAGCGACGCGAACCGCTCGGCGATGTCCCGGCCACGTAAGGCGAGCCTGGGGCCCGCCGTGCGCGTCATGGCCATCAGAGCGACCTCGGCGGGTAGGCCAGGAAGTAGACGGCGGAGATCACGTAGTTGAACGTGAACACCAGCATGAACGTCACCACGGTCGACTGGTTGACCGCCCGCCCCACGCCCACCGGGCTGCTCGCGCACGTCATGCCCTTGTAGCAGGCGACCGCCGCCGCGATGAACCCGAAGATCCAGGCCTTGAACAGGGTGACGTACAGGTCGGAGGCGACGACCAGCGACAGCGCGCCGTCGAAGTACGCGCCGGGTGTGACACCCTGCACGATCACGTTGAAGAAGTAGCCGCCGCTCGCGCCCGCCAGGATGACCAGCGGGCACAGGCACACCGCGATCGTGCTGGCCGCCCACATGCGCGGGGTGACCAGCCGGTGGATCGGGTTGACCGACATGACCTCCATCGCGCTCAGCTCGTCGCGGATGTTGCGCGCGCCGATGTCGGACGTCATCGCGCTGCCTCCGGCCCCCGCGATCAGCAGCGCGCTGGCCAGCGGCGCGACCTCGCGGATGAGGCCGACGAAGACGGCGCTGCCGGTGGCCGAGCCCGCGCCCAGCTGCCAGGCCAGCTCGCCCACCTGGAGCGCCACGGTCGCGCCGAGCGGCAGGGAGACGAGCAGGACGGGCACGCTGGTGACGCGGGCCAGGAACCAGCACTGGTCGACGAACTCCCACCACCAGCGGCGTACGTCCCAGCTGCGGCGCAGCCCCTCCAGGACGATGACGAACAGGTCACCGACCTGGCCGAGCACCGACCCGGCCCTACGTCCGACGAACCCGGACAAGGCCATCAGCTGACCACCTCCGCCGCCTACGGATCAGTCACCCTACTGACGGGTTGACCGGCAGTCGATGCTCTGGCGGGAATTTGAGGAAAAGGTATGAGACGCAGCTCACACCTTGTCAGCTCCGCACGAAACGTGACCGGCCCGTTACGCCAGGGTGGCCATCCAGGACTCGATCTCGTCGGGGTGGCGGGGAAGCCCGCCGGACAGCAGGGCGGCGCCGTCGGCGGTCACGACGAGGTCGTCCTCGATGCGGACGCCGATGCCGCGCAGTTCCTCGGGCAGCGTCAGGTCGTCGGGCTGGAAGTACAGGCCGGGCTCCACGGTGAGCACGTGGCCCTCCTCCAGCACGCCGTCCAGATAGACCTCCGCCCGCGCCCGTGCGCAGTCGTGCACGTCGAGCCCGAGCATGTGGCCGCTGCTGCACAGCGTGTAGCGCCGGTAGAGGCCGCTCTCCATGAGGGAGTCGGTGGAGCCCTTCAGCAGGCCCCAGTCGCGCAGGCCGTCACAGATGACGCGCATGGCCGCCAGGTGGAAGTCGCGGAAGCGGGCGCCCGGCCTGAGCGTGGCGATGGCCGCCGTCTGCGCTTCGTACACCAGCTCGTACGCCTGCCGCTGGACCGCGTCGAAGCGCCCCGAGATCGGCAGCGTACGGGTGACGTCGGCGGTGTAGAGGGTGTCGGCCTCGACGCCCGCGTCCATCAGCAGCAGGTCGTCCGGCGACAGCCGGCCGTCGTTGCGGATCCAGTGCAGCACGCAGGCGTGCGACCCCGCGGCCACGATGCTGTCGTAGCCGGTCGCGTTGCCCTCGAGCCGGGCCCGCAGCCCGAACACGCCCTCCAGGTAGCGCTCACCGCGCGGGTGCCCGAGGGCCTGCGGCAGCGCGCGGACGACGTCCTCGAACCCGCGTGCCGTCGCGTCCACCGCGTGCCGCAGCTCTCCCAGCTCCCACTCGTCCTTGACCAGCCGCATCTCCGACAGGAAGGACTCCAGCTCGGCGTCGCCGCCGCCGCGCGCAGCCCGCGCGTCCACCGAGGCGTCGACGCCCCTCAGGACCCTGGCCGGGCGGCCCTCCAGCTCCAGGTCGCGGATGTGCGCGCAGCGCAGCTGGTACATCTCCTCGGCCTCGGCCAAATCGGGCCGGGGCCCCGCCCAGAACTCGCCGTAGCGGCGGTCGCGGTAGAACTCCTGGCCCTCCTCGCGCGGGGCGCGCGGCCTGACGTACAGCACCGCCTCGCCGGACGGCTCGATCACCAGCACGTCGTCGGACTCCGACGCGCCCGTCAGGTAGGAGTACGCGCTGTGCGGCCTGAACCGGTAGTCGCTGTCGTTGCTGCGCACCTTGAGCGTGCCCGACGGGATCACGAGCCGTTCGCCGGGGAAGCGCGCGGTCAGCGCGGCGCGGCGCTTGGCGGCCCACGGCGCGATAGGCCGTGCGCTCACCTCGCCCCGCCGGGACGGCGCCCAGCCGGTCCGCATGAACGCGGCCAGCTCGTCGGTTACGGGCAGGTCGTGGCTTCCGATGTTGAGCGGCTCGGTCATGCGGCGGTCCTTCGGATCTTCGTGTCGTACGTGGATACGGCAGGCAGCCTACGGGACCGCATGACTGCATCCTCGGGGGGCAGTTTGCCGTGACGCGGGGGTTGGAACACTGAGGGGCAGAGGTGGTGCGGATGCTCATCGGGACGATTCTTCGCGGCAAGGGCAGTGAGGTCACGACCGTGACGCCGGCCGCGACCGTGCGGGAGTTGCTCGCCAAGCTCGCCGAGCACAACATCGGGGCCGTCGTGGTCTCCAGCGACGGGGCCGTCATCGAGGGCATCGTGTCGGAGCGCGACGTCGTACGCCGCCTCCACGACCGCGGTGCCGCGGTGCTGGACGACCCCGTGTCCGCCATCATGACCGCCGAGGTCCACACGGTCGGCCCCGGCGAGAACGTCGAGTCGCTGCGGCGCACCATGACCACCGAGCGGGTCCGGCACATGCCCGTGGTCGACGGCGGCCGGCTCGTCGGCATCGTCAGCATCGGCGACGTGGTCAAGAGCGCGATCGAGGAGCTGGAGGCGGAGAAGGCGTCGCTCGTCGACTATCTCCATCGTTGACGGTGATGGGACGCTGGGTCCGTGATGTACGGGCCTCCTCCTCCACCTGAATATCCCCGGGCGACGAGCAGTCCGACGATCATCTTGCTCGTGTCGGGGCTCGCCGCCCTCCTCGGGTTCCTGCTGGGGGTGTTCGTGGGGTTCGGGGCGAGCACGTCGACGCAGGCGCCGCCGCCCAGGATCACGGTGACGACCGAGGTGACGGGCGCTCCCGAGCCGACGGCGACGCAGCCCGTCCCGTCACAAGAGGTCCCCTCC
>NZ_SMJZ01000263.1 GCF_004348345.1 Nonomuraea longispora | reverse complement strand
GGGTGGGTGCGCCCTCCGGGGCTGAAGACTGATCCACGGAATAAAGCATATCATTTGGAAGTCAGCCCTTGAATAAATCAGCTTAATTGTCCTAACATCCCGGCAATAAGCGGATGCTATGAACGCGTGGCCCTGTTCAGGGGGCGGCGGCCATGACAGAAAGGCGAGATGACGTGCGACGACGTCGATCGATACTCGGTACATCTCTGGCCGTGGTCGTGGCCATGGGCCTGTCCGCCTGCGGCGGTGGCGGCGACGGCAGCGCCGGCGCGTCAAAGACGGTCCGGGTCACCCTGGCCAACCACGTGTGGACCGAGAACATCAAGAAGGCGCTGCCCGAGTTCGAGAAGCAGTCCGGGCTCAAGGTCGAGGTCACCCAGCTCGGCGAGGACCAGCTCTCCGACCAGTACAACGTCAAGCTGAACGCCGGCTCGTCCGACATCGACGTGATGATGTACCGCCCGCTGCAGGAGGGCAAGCTCTTCGCCAAGAACAAGTACCTCGCCGACCTGTCCGACCGGGTCAAGTCCCAGACCTGGAACTTCGGCGACTTCCAGGCCGGCCCGGTCGAGGCCACCACGTACGAGGACAAGCCGGTCGGGGTCCCGATCATCACCGAGCAGGAGGTCCTCTACTACCGCAAGGACCTGCTCGACAAGGCCGGACTGAGCGCCCCGCCGAAGACCCTCGACGAGCTGAAAGCCGCCGCAGCCAAGATCAAGACGGCCGAGCCGGGCGTCGCCGGGTTCGTCGCCCGCACCGGGAAGTCGACGGCGGTGACCCAGTTTTCCAGCTTCCTCTACAGCTTCGGCGGCGACTTCGTCGACGGCAGCGGCAAGGCCGCGGTCAACAGCGAGGCGGCCAAGCAGGCGTTCGCCTACTACGGCGGGCTGATCAAGGACTCGGGCCCGGCGAACGTCAGCACCGACATGGGCTGGCCCGAGGCGATGGCCATCTTCACCCAGGGCAAGGCCGCCTTCTACACCGAGGCGAACTCGCTCTACAAGAACGCCACCGACCCGGCCAAGTCCAAGATCTCGGACAATGTGGGCTTCGCCCCGTTCCCGGCCGGCCCGGCCGGTTCCAAGCCGTACAACATCCCGTCGTGGGCGCTGGGCATCAACGACAGCTCCGAGAACGCGGACAACGCCTGGAAGTTCATCGAGTGGGCCACCAGCAAGGAGCAGACGCTCGCCCAGCAGAAGTCCGGCGTGCCGGGCGCCCGCACCTCCGTCTGGGAGGACCCGGAAGGCACCTCCACCTTCCCCGAGGACCTGGCGGAGGCCATCGCGGCCAGCACCGAGGACGGGGTGGGCCATGACCGGCCGCTGGTCGTCCAGGTCGCCGAGGCCCGCGAGATCGTCGGCCAGCCGATCGTGGACGCGATCACCGGCCAGGACGCCGCCGCCTCCGCCGACACGGCCAACGCCGCGTTCCAGAAGTTCCTGGACGACGAGGCCAAGTAGACGAGGCCGAGTAAGCGGCACACGCGGGTGACGGGAGCCGGCGCTCCGTCGCCCGCGTACCCCGTCCCTCCCTGGAGACCTCATGGCAACGATCACGACCAAGGCGGCGCGCGGCACGCCCACCGCCCCCGGCACCCCCGGCTGGGTGCGCTGGGTGGACCACCACCGTAAGTGGATCTTCGCCGCGCCCGCGATGACCTTCGTCGCCGCGCTGCTCGTGTTCCCCCTGGCCTGGACCGGCTACCTCAGCCTGACCGACGCCGAGGGGTCGGTCCGCGCGGAGAGCGAGTTCATCGGCCTGCAGAACTACCTCGACGTGCTCTCCGACACCGAACGGTTCTGGCCGTCTGTCGGAAGGACCGCCGCGTTCACCGGCGTCGCGCTGCTGTTCGAGGTGGTGCTCGGCATGGCGATCGCCCTGCTGCTCTGGCGGCCGTTCAAGGGCCAGAAGTGGGTGCGCGTCGCCGTCCTGCTGCCGCTCGTCGCCACCCCGGTCGCGGTCGGCATGATGTGGCGGCTCATCTTCGACCCGAACATCGGCCTGGCCAACCAGCTGCTCGGCTGGTTCGGCATCGGGCCGCAGCCATGGCTCGCCGGCCAGTACACGGCCCTGCCCACCACGATCTTCATCGACGTGTGGCAGTGGACGCCGATGGTGGCGCTGATCCTGCTGGCCGGGCTGACATCGCTGTCGGACGAGCCGCAGGAGGCGGCGCGCATCGACGGCGCGAGCACCTGGCAGCGCTTCCGGCACGTCACGCTGCCGCTGCTGGCTCCCACGCTGACCGTGGCGATCCTGCTGCGCGGCATCGACGCGCTGAAGACGTTCGACATCCTCTACGCCACCAAGGGGCGGGGCGGCGGTTCGTTCCACGAGGTGGAGACCCTCAACGTGTACGCCTACGGCCTCAGCTTCGACTACAACGAGTACGGCGTCTCCTCCACCGTCCTCATCCTCTTCTTCCTGATCATCATCGGGGCCATGTGGGCCCTGACCGCCCGGCGCAAGGAGGCCAAGCGATGAGGCCACGGCCCGCGTACCGGGTGTTCCGGGTGGTGGCGCTGATCGTCGTGGTGCTCACCCTGGTCGCGCCCCTGGTCTGGATGATCGCCGCGTCGTTCAAGACCAACGTCGACATCTACGACCCCGCCAAGGCTCTGGCCTTCTCCCCCACCATCGGCAACTACGCCAAGGTGCTCCAGCAGGCGAACTACGTCGAGTTCATCGTCAACAGCCTCTGGGTGGCCTTCGCCGCCACCGTGGCGTCGCTGGTCCTCGGCCTGCCGGCGGCGTACTCGATGAGCCGGTTCAACATGAAGAAGTCCGCGCTGGTGGTGCTGATGGCCCGGGTCATCCCCGGCGTCTCGCTGCTGGTGCCCTGGTTCTACGTCTTCTCCAACCTGAAGATGGTCGGCGGCTTCGGGGTGCTGATCATCAGCCACATGTTCGTCTCACTGCCGCTCGTGGTCTACATCATGATGGGCTATTTCGACAGCCTGCCCACGGAGCTGGAGGAGGCGGCGCTGGTCGACGGGCTGACCCACATCGGCGCGTTCCGGCGCATCACGCTGCCGCTGTCCATGCCGGGGATCGCCACCTCCGGGATCCTGTCCTTCATCTTCTCCTGGAACAACTTCATGTTCGCGCTCGTGCTCTCCGACGCGGACACCAAGACCCTGCCCGTGGCGATCTTCGACTTCGTCGGCTACGCCAGCATCGACTGGGGCGGCCTGATGGCGGCCACCACCGTGGTGACGCTGCCGATCATGGTGATCGCGCTGTTCGTGCAGAAGTACGTGGTCTCCGGCCTCACCGCCGGCGCGACGAAGGGCTGACCGGCATGACGACCATCGCACGCATCGAGACCTTCCTGGTCGCCCCCCGCTGGTTGTTCGTCCGGGTGGAGACCCGCTCCGGCATCGTCGGCTGGGGCGAGGCCACCTGCGAAGGGCGTTCGGAGACCGTACGCGCCGCCGTGGACCAGCTCGCGGAGCTGCTGGTCGGCCGGGACGCGCTGCGCATCGAGGACCACTGGCAGGTGATGACCAAGGGCTCGTTCTACCGGGGCGGCCCGATCCTGGCCAGCGCCGTGGCGGGCCTCGACCAGGCGCTGTGGGACATCGCGGGCAAACACTTCGGCGCGCCCGTGCACCAGCTGCTCGGCGGCCCGGTCAGGGACCGCATCCGGGTGTACGGCTGGGTCGGCGGCGACGAGCCCAGCGAGGTGCGCGACCACATCGCCGCCCAGGTCGAGGCCGGGCTCACCGCCGTGAAGATGAACGCGTCCGGCAGGATGAGCCCGGTCGCGTCGGTCGCCGAGCTGGACGGCGTGGTCGCCCGGGTCGCCGCCGCCCGTGAGGTGCTCGGCGACCACCGCGACGTCGCCGTCGACCTGCACGGGCGCTTCACCCTGGCCAACGCCCGCCGGCTGGCGCCGCTGCTGGAGACGTACCGGCCGCTGTTCATGGAGGAGCCGGTCGTCCCGGAGAACTCCCACCTCATCGGCGAGTTCGTACGCTCGACCACCATCCCGGTGTCGACCGGGGAACGGCTCTACAGCCGGCAGGAGTTCCTGCCCGTGCTCCAGGCCGGGATCGCGGTCGCCCAGCCGGACCTCTCGCACGCCGGCGGCATCACCGAGGTACGCAAGATCGCCGCGCTCGCCGAGGTGTACGACGTGCAGCTCGCCCCCCACTGCCCGCTCGGCCCGATCGCCCTCGCGGCCTGCCTGCAGGTCGGCTTCGCCACGCCGAACTACCTGATCCAGGAGCAGAGCCTCGGCATCCACTACAACCGGGGCGCCGACGTGCTCGACTACTGCGCCGACCGGACCCCGTTGGCTTTCGTGGACGGGCACGTCGAGCGGCTCACCGCGCCCGGCCTGGGCATCGAGATCGACGATGCGCAGGTCCGCGCCGCCGCCAAGAAGGGGCACACCTGGCGCAGCCCCGTCTGGCGGCACCAGGACGGCTCCTTCGCGGAATGGTGACCTGCCTCCGCCGGCCGTCCCTCGTACCATCCGTGAGAAAGGCACTCAGTGAAGATCACCGCTGCGGACGTCATCGTCACCAGCCCCGACCGCAACTTCGTCACCCTCAGGATCACGACGGATGAGGGCATCAGCGGGCTGGGCGACGGCACCCTCAACGGCCGTGAGCTGTCGGTCGCGTCCTACCTGGCCGACCACGTCGTCCCCCTGCTGATCGGGCGCGACCCGCACCGCATCGAGGACACCTGGCAGTTCCTCTACCGCTCGGCGTACTGGCGGCGCGGGCCCGTCACGATGGCCGCCATCGCGGCCGTGGACGTGGCGCTGTGGGACATCAAGGCCAAGGCCGCGGGGATGCCGCTCTACCAGCTGCTCGGCGGCGCCTCCAGGAACGGGATCATGGCGTACGGGCACGCCTCGGGCCGGGACCTGCCCGAGCTGTTCGACTCGATCCGCCGGCACCTGGAGCTGGGCTACCGCTCGATCCGGGTGCAGACCTCCGTGCCGGGCATCAACGCCGTGTACGGCGTGGCCGCGCAGCCGAGCGTCGACGGCAAGCGCTACGACTACGAGCCGGCCCAGCGCGCCGCGCTGCCCGCGGAAGAGGACTGGGACACCCGCGCCTACCTGCGCCACCTGCCCGGCGTGTTCGAGGCGGTGCGGGGCGAGTTCGGGCCCGAGCTGCCGCTGCTGCACGACGGGCACCACCGGATGACCCCCATCCAGGCCGCCAAGCTCGGCAAGGCGCTCGAACCGTACGACCTGTTCTGGCTGGAGGACTGCACGCCGGCGGAGAACCAGGAGGCGCTGCGGCTGGTCCGGCAGCACACCACCACCCCGCTGGCCATCGGCGAGGTCTTCAACACCGTGTGGGACTACCAGACGCTGATCCGCGAGCAGCTCATCGACTACGTTCGCTCCGCCGTCACCCACACCGGCGGGATCACGGCCATGCGGAAACTGCTCGACTACGCCGCCCAGTACCAGATCAAGTCCGGCATCCACGGGCCGACCGACATCTCGCCGGTCGGCATGGCCGCCGCCCTGCACCTGGACCTCGCGATCCACAACTTCGGCATCCAGGAGTACATGCAGCACGGCGCCGCGACCAACGAGGTGTTCCGCCAGTCGTTCGCCTTCGCCGACGGCTACCTGCACCCGGGCGAGTCGCCGGGGCTCGGCGTGGAGCTCGACGAGGAGGCGGCGGCGCGCTTTCCGTACCATGCGGCGTACCTGCCGTTCAACCGGCTCAAGGACGGCACGATCCACGACTGGTGAGCGTCGGCGGCTACCAGAACCTCACCTCGGGGAATTTCGCTGACGGCCTGTCCAGAAGAGGCCGGCGCCCGCCCTTGAGGTGCGTGTCGAGGAAGGCGGTGACGTACGCGCGGGTGATCCTGACCGCCCGCGCGCCGTCCATCGGGGCCGCGGGCAGCCCGAGCTGCGGCAGCAGCACCGCGTAGTCGGCGAAGCTCATGTGCTCGGCGCCGGTCACCGTCAGCCAGCGTTTGCCGTCGCCCTTCACGTGCGGCCAGAACAGGTCCCACGAGCCGTCCTTGCCGCCCGACTCAGGCTGGTGCCCGGGATTGCCGATCATCATGAAGGGCTTGACCAGCGGTTTGGCCGGGGTCTTGGGATTGTAGGTGCCGTCGAGGTTGACCGCGGCCTTGACCCGCTTGGAGTCGGCCAGCAGGTGCGCCGCGCTCTGGCCGCCGACCGAGTGGCCCACCATGGCGATCCGCCTCTCGTCGATCAGCCGGTTCCAGCGCCTGTCCGCCTTCAGCCGTCCGAGGACGAACTCGGTGTCCGCGGCCCGCACCCGGGCCACCTTCTCCCCCGTCTCAGGGGTCTGACCGGCCCTTCCCGCCTCGAAGGTGACGGTCCTGCCGTCGGGGAAGGTGGTGGCCAGCGACTCGTAGGTGTGCTCGATCCCCGCCACCAGGTAGCCGCGGCTGGCGAACTCCTCGGCCAGCGACGTCATGCTCGCGCGGGGCATCGTCATGCCGGGTGACAGGACCACCAGAGGCCATCCGCCTTTTCGCTGCCGCGCGGGAACGCCGGCGCGGGCGTGCGTCACGGTCGTGGCGAGCGTGTCCGCCGGTACGTCCGCGAGCCGCGGCTCGCTCCTGACGATCAGCTCTGATTCCTGCGGCGTGAGGTACGGCGCGCTCTTGCCCGCGGTCTTGCCCGCCGGGTACCAGATCGAGACCATCAGCTCGCGCGCGTTCCGGTCGCTCACCCAGGGGTCGGGGCGGCTGGAGTCGATCAGGTGCAGGTCGGTCTTCCCGACCGGATGGTCGCCGGTCGGCGCAGGCAGGGCGGTGACGGGCCCGGCGGCCTCGGCCGGGATCGCGCCGAGGGTGGTCAGTGATGCGGAAAGCGCGAGCACGCTCGCGGCCACGGTCTTCTTCATGCGCTCAACCGTGCCGCGCCGCGACGGCGAACCGTCCCCGCCGAAAGTCACCCGGCTTACGCGACTTTCGTAGGGGATGGCCGATCCACCCTTCTTCCCCGCGTCGTGACCGGCGACGAGGTGCCGGGTTGCGGCGCTCGCCCCCGTCCGTCAGGAGGGCTCGGGCGGCCGGGGGACGAGCAGCCCCCGGTTGAACGCCTCCGTGACGGCGGCGGCGCGGTCGTTCACCCCGAGCTTGGCGTAGATGTTCAGCAGGTGCGACTTGACCGTGGCCTCGGTGAGGAAGAGCCGGGCCGCCGCCTCCCTGTTCGTGGCCCCTGACGCCACCAGCTGGAGCACCTCGACCTCGCGCGGGCTGAGCGGCCCGGGGACGGGCGCGCGTACGCGGTTCATCAGCAGGGCGGCCACCGACGGCGCGAGCACCGCCTCGCCCCGGGCCGCCGCACGGACCGCGCGCAGCAGCTCGTCGCGGGGAACGTCCTTGAGGAGGTAGCCGGTGGCGCCGGCCTCGATCGCGGGAAGCACGTGGCCGTCGGTGTCGTACGTCGTCAGCACCAGCACCCGGGCCCCGGACCCCCGCTCGGCGAGCTCCCTGGTCGCGCTCACGCCGTCCATGCCGGGCATCCGCAGGTCCATGAGGATCACGTCGGGGCGCAGCGTCAGAGCCAGCCGGACCGCCTCGGCTCCGTCGGCGGCCTCGCCGAGCACCTCGAACTCCGGGTCGCGGGCGAACATGCTGCTCAGCCCGTCTCTGACCACTGGGTGATCGTCCACGATCAGCAGCCCGATCGGCCGGCTCACGCGCATGCCTCCGCCGGCTCGGAGGGGACGCGGGCCGAGATGCCCGTGCCTGTGCCCGGCTCCGACTCGATCTGCAGGCTGCCGGACACGCTCTCGATCCGCTGCCGCATCGCGATCAGCCCGAACCCGCCGCGATCGGCCCGCGGGTCCCCGGCGGCGCCGCCGAACCCGGCCGGGTCGAAGCCGCCGCCGTCGTCGCGGACGTCGAGGGCCGCCTCGTGCTCCAGGTACGACAGCGTCACCCCCACCCTGGTCGCCCGCGCGTGCTTGGCCACATTGGCCAACGCCTCCTGCGCGATCCTGAGCAGCGCGGTCTCGGCCTCCGGCCGGATCGGCCGCGCCGTGCCGGTCGTCGCGACCTGCACGGGGATCTCGTGCAACGCCGACCAGCGCTCGGCGACGCCCGCCAGCGCCTCGCTCAGCCGCGCCGAACGCAGCGGCTCCGGGCGCAGCGCGTGCACCGACCGCCGCGCCTCAGACAGGCTCTCCCTGGCCAGCTCGGTCGCGGCGGCGACGTGCCGGCGCCATCCCGGCGGATCGTCGCCGGCGTGCTCGGCCGCGCGCAACTGGCTGATGACGCCGGTGAACCCCTGCGCCAGCGTGTCGTGGATCTCGCGCGCCATCCGCTGCCGCTCGTCCTGCACTCCGGCGTCGCGCGCCTGCGCCAGGAGCTGCTCGTGCAGGGCCGCGTTCTCCGCCAGCGAGGCCGCCAGCTTGCGGTTGGCCTCGCGCGCCTCGTGGAGCGCGCGGTCGCGCTCCTGATTCCGCTCGTCGTCGCGCCGGGCGAACCAGGCGAAGAGGCACATGGGGATGGCGTTCGCGGCGATAATGGCGCCGTAGGTGACCAGGCCGACGACCGTGGTCTTGTCGACGCCGTACGCCTGCGCCGTGCCCGCCACCGCGCCCACGGCGACGATGCCGGCCGGCTGCCACGGCCACGGCAGGACGCGGAAGGCGTAGACGTAGACGGCGGGGGTGAAGAAGCCGAACCACGGCGACCTCACCACGAGGGCCGCCCAGAGCAGGACCACCACGGCGAGGAAGAGCGCCATCACCGGCACGCGCCCGCGCCAGGCGGGACGGAGTGTGTAGACCCCCAGCATCCACGCCGCCAGCAGCGCGGACAGGACGAGGTCGGTGAGGCCGGACGCGCCGGACTCAGACCCGTCGGCCACGGTGATCGCGGTCAGGGACGCCAGCAGCGCGTACGGCCCGACGCCCGTCAGCACGGGCCAGCGTGCCACGGGATCGTTCATCCGCCTCCTCCTTCCCCGGCGCTCGCCCGCAGCGGACAATCTAGCTCCGTAACGTCGTCGCCGGTCAGCCGGCCCGGGGAGGCTCGATGGCCAGGGCGTGCCTGAAGACGTTGCGCGGGTCCCACGTGGCCTTCACCCGCCGCAGGCGCGGGTAGTTGTCCTTGTAGTAGAGCGTCTGCGCGGACACGCCCGAGGTGTTCCACTGCGGGTCGGCCAGGTCGGCGTCGGCGTAGTTGATGTAGGAGCCGTCGTTGACCTCGCCGGGCACGGGCACGCCGCCGCTGTCGGCGTACACGTCGCGGTAGAAGCGGCGCACCCAGGCGAGGTTGGCCGCGTCGTCCTTCTTCTCGCTCCAGACGGTCTGGTAGACCGCCTTCATGACCACGTCGCGCTGGGCGATCGCCGTGGCCTCCGGCGCGAGCGCGCCGACCTGGCCGCCGTAGCCGATGAGCAGCATGCCGGACTCCGGCCCGCCGGTGCTGTTCGTCAGGTTGCGGTGCACGGCCGCGAGCTGGGTCTCGGTGAACCGGCGTCGCAGGTATCCGGCCTTGATCTTGTAGCGGCGGGTGAGCAGGTCGCCGGCCTCGCCGGTGCCCGGCCAGGTCATCGGGTGCAACCACGGCATCGTACGCCGGAGGTCGAGCACCGGCGTCAGCTCGACGCCCGCGGTCACCGCGGACACGAACTCGCTCACCATGTCGTCCGCCTTGGGGAGATCCGCGTCGATCTGGGCGATCAGCATGGCGGCGGTCCCCCCGGCGCGGTGCGAGAGGTGGAGGATGCCGTACAACCCGGCGTACGGGGAGCCGGGCGCGCTGTTGCGCTCATGCCAGGTCCCGAAGTTGCGCAGCAGCCCGGTGAGCGCCTGTTCGGTCATGTGCTCCCAGGACCAGAAGATCGCCCGCTGCGACATCCGCTGCGGCGACGGCGGCAGCAGCGTGGACGGGTCGGCGCCGGTCGCGCCGGGCGAGCGCAGCCAGTAACGGGTGACCACGCCGAAGTTGCCGCCGCCACCACCGGTGTGCGCCCACCACAGGTCACGGTTCGGGTCGCCGGGCTCACGGGTGGCGACCACGGCGCGGGCGCTGCCGTCGCGGTCGGCCACCACGACCTCCACGCCGTACAGGTGATCCACCACCGAACCGTAGCGCCGGGACAGAGCGCCGTAGCCGCCGCCCGAGAAGTGCCCGCCGGCGCCCACCCCCGGGCAGCTGCCCGCTGGGATCGTCACGCCCCAGCCCTTGAACAACGTCCGGTACACGTGGCCGAGCGTCGCTCCCGGCTGCACGGCGAACGCCCGTCGGCGGGCGTCGTAGGTGACCTCGTCCATCGGGGACAGGTCCAGCAGCATGCGTACCGCCGGGTCGCCGGTGAGGTTCTCGAAGCAGTGCCCGCCGCTGCGCACCGCGACCCGCCTGCCTGACCGCACCGCGTCCGACACGGCGCGCACCACGTGACCGGTCGAGCCGCACACGCGGATCTCGTCCGGCCTGCCCGCGAACCGGAAGTTGTTGCCCCGCAACAAGGTGTCGTAACGGGGGTCGCCAGGACGTATCGTCACCGGCCCGAACGCCGCCGATCCTGGTTCCGCCGACGCGGCCTCGGCACCCCACGTGCCGGCCGCCCCGGCGACCGCCCCCGTGACCGCTCCGGCACCCGCACCGGCGAGCAGCCCACGACGGCTGACCGCCATGCGGCCGCGCGGGTTCGTGCTCCCACTGCTACCTTCCGGCATGTGGCTGGCTCCTTCCGACCTTCTGCGTTGAGGTCGTCAGCCTCCC
>NZ_SMJZ01000262.1 GCF_004348345.1 Nonomuraea longispora | reverse complement strand
GGCCTGGGCGAGGTGCGCGAGGATCTCCGGGGCGGGGTGCGGCAGGGGCGCCGGTGGGGTCAGCCACTTGACTACCACCTTTTCGGCCACGACGACGGAGTAGTTAGTCTGGTCAACGTGCGGGCCGAAACCCCGCTCACCTGGGACCCCGGTGTGGAGATCCACAGTCTCGTACGAGAGGCTGGGCAACGGCCGGAAACGGCGCACCGCGAAAGGCGGCGGCGGATCCTCGTCCAGCAGCCGTACGACCGCGGTGGAGAGCCCATGATCTCGGCCGGTGAAGGGCTTCTCACCGAGAGAGATCAACCGGGGCCCTATTGAATCCCAATTCAACACGATAGCCAAACTTCCAGGTAGCAATGTCATAAAAAGTCTTGCCCATGTTGATATCTGCTGCAACACTCCTGATCTGGTCCGCTGTGTCCGGTAAGGTCGCGCGACCCCTCTTCCCCCGCAAAATCAAGAAGGAGTAGCGGCCGTGTCCCGTATCCGGTTCACCCGTCGTCTCCCGGCCGCCTTCGCGGCGGCCGGCCTCGCGCTTGCCGTCGCGGCGTGCGGCGGTGAGTCGTCGACAAGCCCAGAAGGCACGAACGCGGCGGCGGCCGACGACCTCAAGCCGAACGCGGACCTGACCAAGCAGTCGATCCAGGTGACGGTCTGGGACGGCTACCTGCCCGAGGAGTTCACCAAGAAGGCCAAGGAGCAGCTGAAGGTCAAGGACCTCAAGATCGCTCTCCACGCCACCAACGAGGACGCGATGGCCAAGCTGACCGCCTCCGGCGACAGCGGCATCGACGTGGCGTTCGTGTCCGGCCAGTACGCACAGGCGCTCAACGAGCAGGGCCTGCTGGAGCCGATCCACCCCGAGCTGATCCCCAACCTGGCCAACCTCTACCCCGAGGCCACGCAGCTCTCCTACGACAAGGGCAACAAGATCTCCGTGCCCTACACCTGGGGCACGACCGGCATCTGTTACCGGACCGACCTGGTGAAGAAGAAGCCGACCAGCTGGAACGACCTGCTCAAGCCGCCGGCCTGGGCCGACAAGAAGGTCACCATGATGACCACCGAGCGCTGGCTGGCCCTGCCCGCGCTCAAGGCGCTCGGCTACTCGGTCAACACCGACAAGGACGAGGAGATCGCGCAGGCCAAGGAGCTCCTCCTCGCCCAGAAGCCGCATCTGCTCGGCTACGACGACACGACGTTCGGCGACAAGCTGAAGTCCGGCGAGGCCCTCATGGTCGAGGCGTGGGACGGCTGGTGCCCGACCACCGACCCGAAGGGCAACATCGCGTTCGAGGTGCCGAAGGAGGGCAGCGACCTCTGGGTGGACACCATGGTGATCATGAAGTCCTCCAAGAACAAGGAGGCCGCGCACGCGCTCATCAACTACATCCTCGCCCCCGAGAACCACAGCTGGGCGGCCGAGAACATCAACTACAAGGTGCCCAACAAGGCCGCCATGGAGCGCGTGAAGGTCGCGAAGGGCTCGCTGCTCGGCATCAAGCCGGACGAGCTGCTCGACGGTGAGTCGATCGTCGACCTGGGGCAGGCGTCCACGAAGTACACCCGTCTGTCGACGGAAGTCACGGCGCAGTCGTAACAGCGGTGAGATCCGAGCTCAAGGCCCGGCCGGCGTCCCCGTCGCGCGGACGCCGGCTGGGGGCGTTCGTGTTCCTGTCGCCGGGGCTGACCTATCTGGTCGTGCTGCTGCTGGTGCCGCTGGCCCTGGTGCTGAGCAACACCGTCTTCCGGCGCGGGCGCTTCGGCGGCGTGGTGTACGAGTTCACCACCGAGAACTTCGCCCGCCTGATGGACCCGCTCTACCTGGGCGTCGTCGGCGGCTCGCTGCGCATCGCCGCCCTGACGACGGCCATCGCGCTGCTGCTCGGCTATCCGACGGCGTACGCGATCGCGCGGCTCTCGCCGAAGTGGAAGACGATCGCCCTGGTCGCGATCGTGCTGCCGTTCTGGACCAACTTCATCATCCGCGTCTACGCGTGGATCATCCTGCTCAGCGGCCCCGGACTGGTCAACAGCGGGCTGGCGGCGATCGGGCTCGGGCCCTACGAGCTGCTCTACAACCGGGGCGCGATCGTCACCGGGCTGCTCTACTCGTATCTGCCGCTCATGGTGCTGCCGCTGTACGCCGCGATCGAGCGGCTCGACCCGCAGCTCAGGGAGGCCTCGGCCAACCTCGGCGCCTCGCCGTTCACCACGTTCCGCAAGGTCACGCTGCCGCTCACGATCCCGGGCGTGCTGAGCGGCTGTCTGTTCGTGTTCGTGCCGAGCTTCGGCAACTTCGTGATCCCCGAGATCCTCGGCGGCAACAAGTCCATCATGGTCGGCAACCTGATCCGCGACCAGTTCCTGAAGGCGCGCGACTGGCCGTTCGGCTCGACGCTGGCGCTGGCGCTCATCGCCGTGCTCCTGGTGCTGCTGATGGCCCAGGCATGGATGGCCCGCCGTGCGTAGGCCCACGCTGCTGTTCGTCCCGCTCTGGGTCACGTACGTCTTCCTCTACCTGCCGATCGTCGTGCTCGTCGTCATGTCGTTCAACGCGGGCGAGTCGGCGTACACCTACGAGGGTTTCAGTCTCAAGTGGTACGGCGAGCTGGCCGCGGACGAGCGGGTCAGGAACGGCCTGATCAACACGCTGGTCGTGGCCGTGGGGTCGACCGCGATCGCGACCGTGCTCGGCACGATGCTGGCCGTCGGCCTGGCGCGCCACTCCAGGTCCAAGACTCTGGACGCGCTCGCGCTGATGCCCGCGGTGCTGCCCGACCTGGTGCTGGCGATCGGGCTGCTGCTCTTCTACGGCGTGATCGCCCTGACGCTGGGCCACTACTCGGTGATCCTCGCGCACGGCCTGTTCTCCATGGCGTTCGTGGCCGCGGTGGTGCGCACCCGGCTGTCCGGGGCCGACACCTCGCTGGAGGAGGCCTCGCGCGACCTGGGCGCGGGGCACGTGGTGACGTTCATGAAGATCACGTTGCCTCAGCTGGCGCCGGGCATCGTGGCGGGGGCCCTGCTGGCGTTCACGTTGTCGCTGGACGAGTTCGTGATCGCCTTCTTCACGATCGGGAACGCCGAGCCGACGCTGCCGATCGTCATCTACTCGATGATCCGTTTCGGGGTGACCCCGAAGATCAACGCGCTGGCGGCGATCCTGCTCCTCGTGAGCTTCGCAGCGGTGATCATCGGTCAGCGTCTGACGAGAATCGGAGAGGGACGAAGTGCTGAAGGTTGAGGGAATCACCCGCAGGTTCGGCGACGTCACCGCGCTCGACGACGTCTCGTTGGAGATCAGGCAGGGCGAGTTCTTCGCCTTGCTCGGGCCGTCGGGGTGCGGCAAGACCACGTTGCTGCGCATCATCGCCGGGTTCGAGACGCCCGACCAGGGCACGGTCACCCTCGACGGGGAAGACCTGCTGGCCCTGCCGCCGAACCGGAGACCGATCAGCCTGATGTTCCAGTCGTACGCGCTGTTCCCGCACATGACCGTGGCCAAGAACGTCGCCTACGGACTGGAGCGGGAGCGCCTGCCGCGCCAGGAGATCAAGCAGCGCGTCGGCGAGGTGCTGGAGACGGTCGGGCTGACCGCGCACGCCTCGCGCAAGCCCGCCCAGCTCTCCGGCGGCCAGCGGCAGCGGGTGGCGCTGGCCCGGTCCATCGTCAAGCGGCCGCGCCTGCTGCTGCTCGACGAGCCGCTGTCCGCCCTGGACAAGAAGGTCCGCGCCGACATGCAGCTGGAGCTCAAGCGGCTGCAGCACGACGTCGGCATCACGTTCGTGGTCGTCACGCACGATCAGGAGGAGGCGATGTCGCTGGCCGACCGCATCGCGGTCTTCGACAGCGGCGCCGTGTGCCAGGTGGACGAGCCCGTCCCGCTGTACGAGCGGCCGAGATCGCCGTTCGTGGCGGGCTTCGTCGGCGCGAACAACCTGTTCGAGGGCGTCGCCGGCGACGCCGACGGGCTCAAGAGCGAGGAGTTCGGCGTGCTGGCGGGCAGGCCCATGACCGAGCTCGCGGCGGGCGGCAAGGCCCTGCTCGCGGTACGCCCGGAGCGGGTGGAGCTGGTCGGCGAGAGCGAGGCGGGAGGCCTGCGCGGCAGCGTCCTCGACGTCAGCTTCTACGGCGGCGTCTCGCACATCTCCGTGGACGTGCCGGGCCGGATCCAGCCGGTGCTGGTCGCCGTCCAGGGCGCCAGCGCGGTGGAGGCAGGGGCCAAGGTCCGGGTGCGCTGGAACGCCGAGGACGCCGTGATCATGGCGGTCGATCAGTGAGACAGGTCGTTGCCCGTGGCCGCACGGGCGTAGGACAGGATCAGCTCGGCAGCCTCCGCCGGGCCGATCACCGGGTGCCTGGCCGTGATGCGGTAGCCGTACGCGTCCTCCAGCGCGACCAGGTTGCGCGCGATCGTCAGCGAGTCGGCGCTCAGCCGGAACACCCTCAGCGCCGCCCCCGTGTCGAGGATCGCCTGGTACATCGACACCTGGCGGTCATAGAGCGAGGTGAGCAACACGCCGTAGACCCTGTTGCGGCCCGCGGCTCCGCCGAGCTCGTTGAGCAGGCGGACGTCCTGGTCGAGCGGCCCGGTCGGCAGCCCCGACCTGATGGTCACGACCAGCTTCTCCACCGGATCGGTGAAGTCGGCGAGCCGGCGCAGCCGCAGCTCGTAGAAGCGTTCCATGCCGGCGTGCTGCGCCTCGACCAGCAGTTCGCTGAGGTCGGGGTAGTGGTAGAGCACGGCTCCGGAGGTCAGGCCGGCCTCCTCGGCCACGTGGGAGAGTTGTACTCCGTCGATGCCATGGCGGATGATGGCCCTGCGCGCGGCCTCGATCAAGTCGATGCGCCGGTCACTCCGGCTTTTACGCTGAGCCACCCCCACCACCTTCACCCGTTCGGCTGCTGTTCAGTTGGCCGTGACCATAGTGCCCTTAAGTTGACCTTCACGCTAGATGCGTTTTTGAATTCCCCTTCAAATTGCTCAGCTCTTCCGGAGTCTCGATGTCTCTCACCATCCTGTTCATGCCAGAAAGCGCCTACGGTCCGACCAACAACAGCATCGGCATCGGCGACATCCTGCGCCGCCGCGGCCACCGCGTCGTCTTCGCCGCCGAGGCGTCGTGGAAGGGCAAGCTCGAAGCGCTCGGCTTCGAGGAGGACCTCGTCGACCTCGCGCCTCCGCCCGAAAGCGACGAGGAGCAGGACCCCGGGCAGTTCTGGACGGACTTCATCCGCGAGACCGCGCCCGAATACCGCAAGAGCACCCGCGAGCAGCTCGAGACCGTCGTCAAGCCCATCTGGGCCGAGCTGATCGACGGCGCCAAATACTGCGAGCCGCAGCTCAAGGCCATCATCGAGCGGGTGCAGCCGGACATCATCGTCGAGGACAACGTGCTCACGTTCCCGGCGCTGGTCACGGCGGGCAAGAAGTTCGTCCGCATCGTCTCGTGCAACCCGCTCGAGGTGCGCGGTGAGAACGTCGCGCCGGTCTTCTCCGGGCTGCCCGCCGCCGACCGCTCGGAGTGGGACGACTTCCGCGCGGAGTACGACCGTACGCACCGGGAGCTCTGGACGGCCTGGAACGAGTGGTGCGTCGCGCAGGGCACCGAACCGCTGCCCGAGCTCGACTTCGTCCACGAGGGCGACCTGAACCTCTACGTCTACCCCGAGATCGCCGACTACGCCGCCGACCGGCCGCTGGGCGACACCTGGCACCGGCTCGACTCGTCGGTGCGGGAGACGGAGGAGACGTTCGAGCTTCCCTTCGAGCGCAACGAGGGGTCGCTGATCTACTTCTCGCTCGGGTCGCTCGGCTCGTCCGACGTGGAGCTGATGCGGAGGGTGATCGGCGTGCTGGCCGACACCCCGCACCAGTACATCGTCTCCAAGGGGCCGCTGCACGGGGAGATCGACCTCCCCGACAACATGTGGGGCGCGGAGTTCCTTCCACAGACTAGGATCATCCCACTGTGTGACCTTGTCATCACCCACGGCGGTAACAACACGACCACCGAGGCGCTGCACTTCGGCAAGCCGATGATCGTGCTGCCGCTCTTCTGGGACCAGTACGACAATGCCCAGAGAATGGATGAGTTGGGCTATGGTGTCAGGCTTTCGACCTACACCTTCACGGACGACGAGCTGAAGGGTGCGGTCGCGCGGCTGCTCGGCGACACCGGGCTGCGCGCGAAGCTGGCCGCCGCGGGCGAGGAGATCCGGCGCCGCGACGGGCTGCGCAAGGCCGCCGACCTGATCGAGCAGCTCGGCAAATAGCACGACCTCTGAGAGATGAAGTCATCCGATGCGTGAACTGATCAACCCCGCCACCGGTCTCCCGTGTGCCGAAATTCCGGACACGCCGGTGGAGGGCGTGGCGACGGCCGTACGGTCGGCGCGTGCGGCGTTCGAGCAGTGGTCGCAGACCACCCCCGCCGAACGCCAGCGCCTGCTGCTGCGGCTGGCCGACCTGGTGGAGGCCGACGCCGACGAGCTGACCAGGCTGGAGGTGGAGGAGACCGGCAAACCCGCCGCCGTGTTCAGGGACGGCGAGCTGCCGTTCGCCGTCGACAACCTGCGCTTCTTCGCCGGCGCCGCCCGCTCGCTCGAAGGGACGGGCGCCGGCGTGTTCAGCCCGGGCTACACCTCGGTCATGTCGCGCCGCCCCGTCGGGGTGGTGGGGTCGATCGCGCCGTGGAACTTCCCGTTCGTGATGGCCGTGTGGAAGCTCGGCCCGGCGGTGGCCGCCGGCAACGCGGTGGTGATCAAGCCCGCGCCTCAGACGCCCCGTACGACGTTGCGGCTGGCGGAGCTGTTCGCCAAGGCGGGCGCTCCGGAAGGGCTCGTCCAGGCCGTCACAGGAGGCGCGCAGGTCGGTCAGGCGCTCGTCACCGACCCCGGGGTCGACATGGTCAGCGTCACGGGCTCGACGGAAACCGGCCGTGCCGTGATGTCCGGTGCGGCGGGCACGCTCAAACGGGTTCATCTGGAACTCGGCGGCAAGGCCCCGGCCCTGGTCTTCGAGGACGCCGATCTGGCCGGGATGGCCCACGGCGTGGCGATGGGGGCGACGTACAACAGCGGGCAGGACTGCACGGCGGCCACCCGCGTGTACGTCGCCCGCGAGGTCTACGCGGACGCGGTCGAGGCGATTCGGGCAACTCTTGCCAACATCACCGTCGGCGACCCGTGGGATCCGGCGACCGACATCGGCCCCCTGATCTCGGCGGCGCACCGTGACCGTGTCCACGGGTTCGTCCGCAGGTCCGGCGGGCGGGTTCTGCACGGGGGCTCGCCGATCGACCGGCCGGGGTTTTACTATTCGCCTACGCTTGTGAGCGAGGTCGCTCAAGACAACGAGATCGTCCAGGGTGAGCTTTTCGGTCCTGTTCTGGTAGCCCTGCCGTTCGAGGGCGAGGACGAGGCCGTCAGGCTGGCCAACGACACCCGATACGGCCTGGCCTCGTCGGTGTGGTCGCGCGACGTGTCGCGGGCGATGCGCGTGTCGCATCGGCTCGACGTGGGCGTGACCTGGGTCAACGACCATCTGCCCATCGCCAGCGAGGCGCCGCACGGTGGGGTGAAGGGCAGCGGGTTCGGCAAGGACATGAGCCAGGAGGCGGTGCAGGACTACTCGGTGACGCGGCACCTGATGGTGAAGCACGCGGCACCGGCCGAGCGGGATTCGTTCCGGCCCGCCTGAAAACGTGTACGGCGATAGACGCCCCGAAGTGCTGCTTTGGGCGTGTTCGATGGGATATGTTCGGTTGGCCGATCTGGTACGGGTTGTGTTCCAATTACCCAGCCGGACAGAATCCCATGCGCCACACGCGTGTCTGATTTTTTCGAGCACGTACCGGCGAGAGGTTGCGAGAGTCAGTGAGGACGGATAACCCCAGACATACGAGGTCAGGGGAGTACACAGGCGGACGGTTCCGGCTTGGGAACTGGCGTGTGCGCTCAAGGCTGGTCGCGCTGATCCTCATCCCCACGGTCGTGGGTGTGCTGCTCGCCGGCATCCAGCTGGCCGACGCCATCGGCACCAGCGCCGAATACCGCCGGCTCACCCAGGTCGCCGAGCTCGTGCAGCGCATCGGCGCGCTCAACCACGAGCTGGGCAAGGAACGCACGCTCACCGCGTGGTACGTCGCCGACCGCAGCAGGGCCCAGCGCTTCGTCCAGGTCAAGACCCAGCGGCAGGCGACCGACAAGGCCAAGCAGGAGGTCCTCAGCACGGCCTCGGCCATCGACGCGGCCCACTCGACCCGTGTGCGCGAGGGCGTCGCCGACATGAACCGCTGGCTGAACGGCCTCGACAGCCTGCGCGCCTCCATGACCGGCAAAGTGCCGCCGCGCGCCGTCATCGGCACCTACACCACCATGATCGACGTCTTCTCGTCGGTCCAGGGCGGCATGGGCGACGGCGTCACCGACGACGCCCTCCTCGGCGACGTGGCCGCGCTCGGCGCGCTCCAGCGGGCCAAGGAAGAGGTCTCGCGGCAGCAGATCATCCTCCTCGTGACACTCGTCCAGCGCCGGCTCGACAGCGACGACTGGGCCGAGTTCCTGGGCTCCTGGAACAAGCAGCAGGCCGAGCAGCTCACCTTCGAGCAGGAGGCCGACCCCGTGGAGCTGGAGGCGTACCACCAGGCCGTCACGGGCCTGGAGGTCGACCAGGCCGACGCCATGCGGCAGCGGGCGCTCGCCCAGGTGCGCGCCAGGAACCGGATCAGGGACCTCGACGTCACCACGCGGGCCGACCTCAGCCGCTGGGTCGAGAGCACGACCGCGACCGGCAACTCCATGCGCGAGGTGGAGGACGGCCTGGCCACCAAGATCGTGGCCGGCACCCGCGACCTCAGCAACACCGAGCAGCGCAACGCGATCATGTCCGGTGCGATGATCCTCGTGCTGCTGCTCCTCGTCCTCATCATCACCACCCGCGTGGCAGGCTCGCTGGTCCGCCCGCTGCGCCGGCTGCGCGCCGAGGCGCTGCAGGTCGCCACGACCCGGCTGCCGGAGACCGTGCGCCTGCTGCGCGAGTCCGGCGAGGGCGCCAACGTGCCCGAGATGCCGTCGGTCGGCGTCAACACCCGTGACGAGATCGGTGAAGTGGCGCGGGCGTTCGACGAGGTCCACCGCGAGGCCATCCGGCTGGCCGGTGACGAGGCCAAGCTGCGCGCGAACGTCAACTCCATGTTCGTCAACCTCTCCCGGCGCAGCCAGACGCTCGTCGAGCGGCAGCTGCAGCTCATCGAGGGCCTGGAGCAGGGCGAGGAGGACGAGCAGCGGCTCGCCAACCTGTTCCGCCTCGACCACCTGGCCACCCGCATGCGCCGCAACAGTGAGAACCTCCTGGTCCTCGCCGGCCAGGAGGCCGCGCGCAAGTGGAGCGAGCCGGTGCCGCTGGTCGACATCGCCCGCGCCTCGCTCTCCGAGGTCGAGAACTACGAACGCGTACAGATCCAGATCGCGTCCGGCACCCTCATCGTCGGCCCCGCCGTCACCGACGCCGTCCACCTGCTGGCCGAGCTCATCGAGAACGCCATCTCGTTCTCCCCTCGCGAGAGCAAGGTCCAGGTGACCAGCTCGCCGGTCGAGGGCGGCGTGCTCGTCTCGATCAACGACCTGGGCATCGGCATGAGCCAGGACGAACTGGCCGAGGCCAACTGGCGGCTGGCGAACCCGCCCGTCGTGGACGTGTCCGTCTCGCGGCGCATGGGCCTGTTCGTGGTCGGCCGCCTGGCCCTGCGCCACGGCATCCGGGTGCAGCTCAGCATGCGGGAAACGGGCGGCCTGAGCGCGCTCGTCATGATGCCCGACATGCTCATCAGCGACGGCACGGGCGCGCCGCAGCAGAGCGGCCAGTACGAAGCCTTCACGACGTTCGACCCGAGCACGTTCGGGCAGGCGCAGCCGTCGGCGAACGGATCCGGCTCGCGCATCGGTGAGGGCGCCGAGCACGTCGTGGACACGCAGTGGCCGGGATCGCTGCCCGCGCCGGGCACCGGCAACTGGCCGTCGTTCGGCGAGCAGCAGCCCGCCACCTTCGGCGAGCCGGCCGACCAGCAGCCGGCCGCGTTCGGTGAGCAGCCGCCGGCCTTCGGCGAGCAGTCGCCGCCGTTCGCGGGGCAGCCCCAGGGGCATGAGGAGCCGGCCGCGCCGGCCTGGCCGTCCTTCGCCCAGGAGCCGCCGCCCACGCCGTCGCCGTTCGCCGAGCAGCAGTGGCCCTCGTTCTCCGACGAGCCCCCGCCGGCCTCCGAGCCGAAGCCGTTCGCGGAGAACCGCTGGCCGTCGTTCGCCGAGCAGCCGCCGCCGTTGCAGAACGACGAGCCGCGCTGGCCGTCGTTCGCGACGGAGCCGCCGCAGCAACAGCAGCCCTCGGAGGAGCCGCAGTGGTCCTCGTTCGCCGACCCGCTGCCTCGCAGGTCGTTGTTCGAGGCGGAGGACCGGCCGCGGCCGCAGTTCGACCCGGGCTACCGCTCGCCGTTCTCGGAGGAGCCCAAGCCCGCCGACCAGTTCGAGCAGAACCGGCCCCCCGACTACAACCCGTTCGGGCCCGGCGACTACTCCTCGCAGGACATGACCGGGCCGCTGCCCGCGGTGCGCAACTCGCCCATGGAGGAGCAGGGCGAGGAGTTCCTGCCGATCTTCTCGTCCGTCGGCTCCGACTGGTTCCGCAGGCCGGAGCCAGATCAGCTGCGCCCTCGTTCCGAGCCGGAGCAGGAGCCGGAGCACGAGATCACCGCCGTGCACCCGGCGGTGCC
>NZ_SMJZ01000261.1 GCF_004348345.1 Nonomuraea longispora | reverse complement strand
GTGTATAAGAGACAGGCCCCCGCCCGGCCCGCCGCGGCAGCGACGGCGGCGAGTCCCACTTCGACCTCGACCCGGCGCTGATGGGAGCGCTGCGGCGGCTGGCGCGGGCCGAACGGTGCACGTTGTTCATGGTGCTGCTCACCGCCTACCAGGCGCTGCTGGCCCGCCACACCGGCCAGGACGACATTCTCGTCGGTACGCCCACCGCCGGGCGTTCCCGGCCCGAGCTGGAGCCGATGGTGGGGTTGTTCGCCTCCACGCTGGTGCTGCGGGGCGACCTGTCGGGCGACCCGCCGTTCACCGAGCTGCTGCGCCGGACCCGCCGTACCGTGCTGGAGGCCATGGCGCACGGCGAGACGCCCATCGAACGGGTGTTGTCCGCGCTCGACGTCGAACGCGACCTCAGCCGCACGCCGCTGTTCCAGACCATGTTCGGGCTGCACAACGCGGCCGTCGGCTACGGGGAGGCGGCGACGTTCGCGGGGCTGGACAGCGAGCCGTTCCCGCACGGGGCGCCGCCCGCCATGGTGGACCTGCGGGCCGACCTGTGGCCCGACGGGGACGGGCTGCACGGCGCGTTCGTGTACAGCGCCGACCTGTTCGACCAGGCCTCCGCCGACCGGCTGGCCGCTCGTTTCCGTACGGTGCTGGCCTCGGTCGCGGCCCGCCCGTCGGCCCGGCTGTCCGAACTGGACGTGCTGCCGGCCGGGGAGCGCGAGCTGGTCGGCGCGGCGTGGAACGACACCGCGCTCGCCGTGCCCGGCGGCACCGTGGTGGACCTCTTCCTCCAGCAGGCGCAGGCACGGCCGGACGCGGTGGCCGTGGAGTGCGGCGGGACGGCCGCCGAGACGCCCGGTTCCGAGCCCGGCGGGGAGCGCTACCGGGAGCGGCGTTCGTACGCTGACGTGGCGGTGCGGGCGCGAGCGGTCGCGGTACGGCTGCGCGCGTGCGGGGCCGGGCCGGGGTCGGTGGTGGCGGTGTGCCTGCCGCGCACGGCCGACCTGCCGGGAACGTTGCTCGGCGTCATGCTGGCGGGTGCCGCCTACCTGCCGGTGGATCCGTCGCTGCCGAAGGCGCGGGTCGCCGCGATGATGGACCGGGCGGGGGTACGGCTCGCGCTCGCCGCCCCGTCGGCCCCTCTCCCCGGACACATCACGCGGGTGCCCCTTCCCGAGCCCGTCGAGGGTGCGCCGTCCGGCTCCTGGCCAGGCGCCGCGCCTCAGGAGGACGGGCCCGTGCCGCGCGCCCCCGCCTACGTGCTGCACACCTCCGGGTCCACCGGGGCGCCGAAGGGGGTGGCGGTGCCGCACTCGGCGCTGGTCAACCTGCTGGCCGGGATGGCGGACCTGCTCGGGTCCCGTCCCGGGGACGCGTGGCTGGGCAGCACGTCGTTGTCGTTCGACATCGCGGGGTTGGAGCTGTACCTGCCGCTGGTGACGGGCGGGCGGCTGGTGCTGGCCGGCGACGCCACCGCGCGGGACGGCGTGGCGCTGGCCCGGCTGATCGGCCGGAGCGGGGTGACGCACGTGCAGGCGACGCCCTCCGGCTGGAGCATGCTGCTCGCGGGCGGGCTCGACCCGGCCGGACTGGTCGCGCTGGCCGGGGGCGAGGCGCTGCCCCTGGCCTTGGCCAGGAGGCTTCGGGGGCGGGCGCGGCGGCTGTTCAACCTGTACGGGCCGACGGAGACCACGATCTGGTCGACCGCCTGGGAGGTGCCCGAGTCGCCCGAGCGGGTCGGCATCGGCCGGCCCTTGGCCAACACGACCGTCCAGGTGCTCGACCGGTGGGGTTCGCTCGCGCCGGTCGGCGTACCGGGAGAGCTGGTCATCGGCGGGGCGGGGGTCGCGCTCGGCTACCTGCGCGGGCCGGGCGAGCCCCCGGAGCCGTTCGAGGGCGGCCGGTACCGCACGGGCGACCGGGTCCGGTGGCTCGGCGACGGCACGCTCGAGTTCCTCGGGCGGGACGACGGCCAGGTCAAGGTACGGGGCCACCGCGTCGAGCTGGGCGAGGTCGAGGCCACGCTGCTGCGGCATCCGCAGGTGCGCGAGGCGGCCGTGGTGGCGCGGGACGACCTGCTGGTGGCCTACGTGGCGCCCGGCGCTCCCGGCGATCTGCTGGAGCGGGCGGCGGAGTGGCTGCCGGTGTACATGGTGCCCTCGGCGGTCGTGGCGCTCGACGCCCTGCCGCTGACCCCGAACGGCAAGGTGGACCGCCTGGCGCTGCCGGCGCCGTCGCGTCCGGCGGCGGGGCGGGGCGGGCGGCCGGCCACCGCCAGGGAGCGGCAGGTGGCGCGGATCTTCGCCGAGGTGCTGGGCGCGGGCGACCTCGGCTCCGGCGACGACTTCTTCGCGCTCGGCGGCCACTCGCTGCTGGCGACCCGGGTCATCGCCCGGTTGGCGGCCGCGGGCACGCCGGCGTCGCTGCGTGCGCTGTTCGCGCACCCGACGGTGGCCGGGTTCGCCGCGACCCTGGACCGCCAGGAGAGCACGCCTGACCGGCCGGTGCTCCCCCGCCCGGCGGGCATGCCGCCGCCGCTCTCACCCGCCCAGGAACGCCTGTGGTTCCTGCACCGGCTGGATCCGGGCGACGCCTCGTACAACATGTACGTCGTGCGCAGGCTCCAGGGCCCGCTGGACGAGGGGGCGCTGCGGCGGGCGCTGACCGGGCTGGTCACCAGGCACGAGCCGCTGCGTACCCGCTTCCCCGAGGTGGACGGCCGGCCGGTCGCCGTCGTCGAGCGCCCGTCGCCCGTCCGCGTCGAGCGGCTGGACGCCCGCGACGAGGACGAGGCCCGCGCGCTGGTGGCGGCCCGCACCAACGCGCCGCTCGACCTCGGGGCGGCGCCGCCGCTGCGCGTCTCCCTGATCCGGCTCGGGCCCGGCGATCACGTGCTGTGCGTGGTGCTCCACCACATCGTCGCGGACGGCTGGTCGATCACCGTCCTCCTGGACGACCTCGCGACTCTGTACGAATCGGCCCGGGACAAAGCAGCCCTGGGATCGGCGGCGGCCCGTCCGCCGGAGCTGCCCGCCCTGGCCGTGCAGTACGGGGACGTGGCCCTCTGGCAGTGGGAGCAGGACCACGGGGAGGCGCTGGAGTACTGGCGGGCCCGGCTCGCCGACGCGCCCACGCTGAGCCTGCCCACGGACCGGCCGCACGGGGCTCAGCCCTCGCGGGGCGGCGTGCACCTGTTCGACGTGCCCGGCGATCTGCTGTCGGCGCTGGAGTCGACGGCGCTCCGGCACCGGGTGACGCTGTTCATGGTGCTGCTGGCCGCGTACCAGGTCCTGCTGTCCCGGCACACCGGGCAGGACGACGTGCTGGTGGGCTCCCCCACGGCGGGGCGCAACCGGGTGGAGCTGGAGCCGCTCGTCGGTTATCTGAGCACCACGCTGGTGCTGAGGGGCGACCTGTCGGGCGACCCGACGCTGGAGGAGCTGCTGACCCGTACGCGCAGGACGGTCCTGGACGCGATGGCGCACCAGGACGTGCCGTTCGAGCAACTGCTGGCGGAGCTCGACGTGGAGCGGGACATCACCAGGAAGCCGGTGTTCCAGACCCTGTTCACGCTGAACGGCCAGACCGCCGACGGGGCACGCGACCGGCTGGGCGACCTGCGGATGTCGTTCTTCGACGACGGCTACCGGCAGGCGAAGTTCGACCTGACGGTGGAGGCGTGGCGGGCGCCCGGGCGGTTGCGGGTGGCCTTCGGCTACGACGCCGGCCTGTTCGACGCCTCCACGGTGGCGGGCCTGGCGGCGCGGTTCGAGGTGCTGCTGCGCGGGGTGGCCGACGCGGGGAACCGGCACGCGCCGCTGTCCCGCCTGCCGGTGCTCACGGCCGCCGACGAGGCGCTGATCGAGTCGGCGAGCGGCCCACCACCCGGGTGGGCGACCGCGGGCGGTCCCGGCCCCGTGGCCCGGGCACCCGAGCTGATCGCGCAGACGATGGCGGCCCACCCGGACCAGGTGGCGGTGAGCTGCGGCCAGGACACCGTCACGTACGCCGAACTGGAACGGCGAGTGGACCGGCTGGCCGGGAAACTGTCCCGCAAGCTGACCCCGAAGCCGGCCCCGAAGCCGGCCCCGAAGCCGGCCCGGGAGCCGGCCCGGGAGCCGATCCAAGAACCGGCAGGAGAGCCGGTCATGGAGCCGGCGGGATGCGGTGCCGGGGTCGTGGTCGGGTTGCGGATGTCCGGCGGCTCGGTCGACGCGGTCGTGGCCATGCTGGCGATCTGGCGAGCCGGCGCCGCCTACCTGCCGCTCGATCCCTCCTACCCGGAGGAGCGCCTGCGCACCATGGCCGCCGTGGCCTCCCTCGTCGTCTCCGACGGCCTGGTCATCGAGGACGGCCCGGCGCAGGCACCGGTCGCGGGGCCAGAGCCGGCAACGGGCGGACCGGCGCTCGGGCCGGGTGGCGGGACGGTCGCGGAGGCGGGTGGCGGGACGGCGTACGTGCTGCACACCTCCGGCTCGACCGGTGCGCCGAAGGGCGTCGTGATCGAGCATGCCGGGCTTGCCGAGCGGGTCCGGTGGATGCAGGCCGTCTACGGGTTGCGTCCCGGCGACCGCGTGGTCCAGCTGGCCGCGCTCGGTTTCGACACGCACGCGGAGGAGATCTACCCGGCGCTGGCAGCGGGCGCCACGGTCGAGTTGCTGCCCGGTGGCGGTGCCGCCCTGCCCGAGCTGCTGGCCCGGCGGCCCGACATCACCGTGCTCGACCTGCCGACCGCCTACTTCCACCACCTGGTGGGCATGATCGACGACGTCGCCTGGCCCGAGCGCCTGCGCCTGGTGATCCTCGGCGGCGAGCAGGTGCGGGCCGGAGCGGTGGCGCGCTGGCGTGAGCGGTTCGGTGACCGGGTGAGGCTGGTCAACACGTACGGGGCGACCGAGACGACGATCATCGCGACGGCGGCCGAGCTGCGCGATGGCGATCCGCACCCGCCCATCGGCCGCCCGGTCCGCGCGACCACGGCCAAGGTGCTCGACGCGTACGGAAGCCCGGTGCCTCCCGGCGCGCCGGGCGAGCTGCACGTCGGCGGTCCGGGTGTGGCCCGCGGTTACCTCGGTGGGCCCGACCCGCGGTTCGTGTCCGGGCCGGACGGTCGCGTCTTCAGGACGGGCGACCGGGTGCGGTTGCGGCGGGACGGGCAACTGGAGTTCCTCGGGCGGCTGGACGACCAGGTGAAGGTGCGCGGGTTCCGGATCGAGCCGGGCGAGGTCGAACAGTGCCTCCTCGGCCACCCGGACGTCCGCGAGGCCGCCGTGCTCGCCAAGGACGGCGACCTCGTCGCCTACGTCGTCCCCGCCAAGAACGGCTCCTTCCCGGCCGCGCACGAAGCCGCCGCGCATGACCCCGCCGCGCTCGACCCCACCGCGTACGTCGCCACGAGGCTTCCCCCGTACCTCGTCCCCACTCACTGGGTCGTGCTGGAGGCCCTCCCCCTCACCCGCAACGGCAAGGTCGACCGGCGTGCGCTGCCCCCGCCGGGCCCCGCCGTGCGCGGCTGCGTGCAGCCCCGTACCGACGCGGAGGAACTGGTGGCGGACGTGTGGGCGGAGGTGCTCGGCGCGGACGGGATCGGCGCCTTCGACGACTTCTTCGCGCTGGGCGGCCACTCGCTGCTCGCGATCAGGGTGGCGGCCAGGCTGCGCGCCCTGGCGGGCGTGGACCTGCCGATCCGTACCCTCTTCGACCGCCGTACGGTGGCCGGCTTGGCGGTCGCCGTCGAGGAGGCGCTGGCCGCCGAGGTGGCGGCGTTGTCCGACGAGCAGGCGAGGAGCCTGCTGGATCGGGAGGGCTCGTGACGGAGCTGAGCGAGGCGCAGCGGGCGCTGCTGACGCAGCGGCTGCGCAGACGGCGCCCGGCGCAGGAGGCCGGGCCGTCGATCCCCGTGCTGCCGCCGGGCCAGGCGCCGCCGCTGTCGTACGCGCAGGAGCGGCTGTGGTTCATGGAGCAGTACGCGCCCGGCAGCCCGGCGCACACCATCCCCCTGGTGCGGCGGGTACGCGGTTCGCTCACCGAGGACACGCTGGCGGCGGCGCTGGAGCGGATCGCGGCCCGGCATGAGCCGCTGCGCACCACGTTCCCCACGGGCCCTGACGGACAGCCGTCGGTGCTGGTCCCGCAGGAGGCGGCGGTGCCCGTGGCCGTGGCGGAAGCGGAGTCGGCGGAGGCGGCCAGGGCGCTGGTGGGCCCGTTCCTGGCCGAGCCGTTCGACCTGGCCTCAGGGCCGGTCATCAGGGCACTGCTGGTACGGCTCGCCCCCGGCGACCACGTGCTGGCCATCGCCGTGCACCACATCGCGGCCGATGGCTGGTCGGCGAACGTGCTGCTGCGCGAGCTCGTGGCGCTCTGCGGCGGCGAGCCGGTGCCCGACCTGCCCGTGGGCTACGGGGACTTCGCCGCCTGGCAGCGGGACCGGCCGGGCGGCGACGTGGAGTACTGGCGGGAGCGGCTGGCCGGGCTGGAGCCGCTGGAGTTGCCCACGGACGCGCCACGCCCTCCCGAGCTGACCCACGCGGGGGCCGCGCACCACTTCTCCGTAGGCGCGGAGCTGGCGGGGCGGCTCGACCGGGTGGGGCGCGAGCACGGCGCCACCCCGTACATGGTGCTGCTGGCGGCGTTCGCGGTGCTGCTCGGCCGGTACGCGGGCCGGCGGGACGTGACGATCGGCTCCCCCGTCGCCGGCCGGCCGGTGCCGGAGCTGGACGGGCTGATCGGGTGCTTCGTCAACATGCTGGCGATGCGGGTCGACCTGTCGGGCGAGCCGACTTTCGCGGAGCTGCTGCGCCGGGTGCGTGAGACGGCCGCGGACGCGTACTCGCACCAGGAGGTGCCGTTCGAGCGGCTGGTGTCGGAGCTGAACGTGGCGCGGGAGCCGTCGCGCTCGCCGGTGTTCCAGGTGATCCTCGCCATGCAGAACTACGGCGGCGAGCCGGCGCCTGGGGCCCTGGCGCTGGAGGGGTTCGAGCCGGGACGGTGGGCGACCCGGTTCGACCTGGAGCTCTACACCGGAGGCGACGGCTCTTTCCTGTTCGTCTACAACACCGCGCTGTTCTCGGCCGGGCGGATCGAGCGCATGGCGAGGCACCTGGTGACGTTGCTGGCCCAGGTGGCCGGCGCCCCCGAGACGCCGGTGGCGGAGCTGGACCTGCTCACGGCCGCCGAGCGGGAGGAGCGGCGGCGCTGGAACGACACCGCCGCCGACCTGGGCCCGCCCGGCCTGCTGCCCGGCCCGGTCCGTGACTCCGGCGCCGTCGCCGTGGTGCATCCCGGCGGCGCGCTCACGTACGCCGAGCTGCTCGGGCGGGCCCGCGCGCTGGCCGTCGAGCTGGTACGCGCGGGCGCCGCCCCAGGGCGGCTCGTCGCCGTGGTGATGGAGCGCGGCTGGGAGCAGGTCGCCGCCGTCCTGGCGATCAACCTGGCCGGGGCCGCGTACCTGCCGGTCGACGCCGACCTGCCCGGTCAGCGGCGTTTCGAGCTCATCGAACGGGGCGGGTGCGAGCTCGCGGTCACCCAGCCGTGGCTCGACCTGACCTGGCCGGACGGCCTGACCCGGCTCACCGTCCCGGACTCCGCCGGCGCCGCTCAGGAGAGCCCCGCCACGCCCGGCGACCTCGCGTACGTGATCTTCACTTCGGGCTCGACCGGCACGCCCAAGGGCGTGATGATCGAGCACCGGGCCGCCGTCAACACCGTGCGCGACCTCAACCACCGCTACAGGATCGGCCCCGCCGACCGGTTTCTCGCCCTGTCGGCGCTCAGCTTCGATCTGTCCGTGTACGACATCTACGGCGCCCTCGCCGCGGGGGCCACCCTCGTGATGGGTGACCCGTCGGGCGACAAGGACCCCGCCGCCTGGGCCGATCTGGTCGCCCGGGAGGGCGTCACCGTCTGGAACTCCGTGCCCGCCCTGATGGAGCTGCTCGTCGACCACGCCGAGCACGAAGGCACCGACCTCGGCTCGCTGCGCCTGGTGCTGCTGTCGGGCGACTGGATCCCGCTGACCCTGCCGGACCGCATCCGCGCCCTCGCCCCTGACGCCGAGGTCGTCAGCCTGGGCGGCGCCACGGAGGGCTCGATCTGGTCCATCTCCTACCCGATCGGCGCGGTCGACCCGGCGTGGACGTCCATCCCGTACGGCCGTCCGCTGGCCAACCAGACCTTCCACATCCTCAGTCCCGGCCTGCGCGACGTCCCGGTGGGCGTGCCCGGCGAGCTGTACATCGGCGGCGCGGGCGTCGCCACCGGCTACTGGCGCGACCCGGACAGGACGGCCGCCTCCTTCGTCACGAACCCGTACACCGGCGAGCGCCTCTACCGGACCGGCGACCTCGGCCGCCACACCGGCGACGGCACCATCGAGTTCCTCGGCCGGGCCGACGCCCAGGTCAAGATCCGTGGCTACCGGATCGAGCTCGGCGAGATCGAGACGCACCTCGCCCGCCACCCGGACGTCGCCGAGTGCGTGGTGACCACCGACGGTGAGGGCACGGGGGCGCAGCTCGTCGCGTACGTGGTCGGGGCCGGCGCCGACCCGGTGCGACTGCGGGCGCACCTGGCCGGGACGCTGCCCGCGTACATGATCCCCGCCCGTTTCGTCCCGCTCGACCGGCTGCCCCTGACGGCCAACGGCAAGGTGGACCGCCGCCGCCTGCCATCGCCGTCCGCCGCCCCCGAGGCGGGCGGCGCGCGGGCCGAGCCGAGCACCGACACCGAGCGCCTGGTGAGCGCCGTCTGGGCGGACGTGCTCGGCGGCGCCGGCCTCAGCACCGGCTTCGGCGTCGACGACGACTTCTTCGACGCCGGCGGGCATTCGCTGCTCGCCATCAAGGTGGTGGCGCGGTTACGCCGGGAGCTGCCGCCGGGGTCGGCGCCGGTCGCGGTGGTGGACCTGTTCAAGCATCCGACGGTCAGGGAGCTGGCCGCCCACGCCGACGGCGGCGTCACCGGGCCACGTTCCCTCCTGCACGAGCTGACGCCGCGCCGGGACGGGCCCGCCGACCTCACGTACGTGTGCGTCCCGTACGGCGGGGGCGCCGCGGTGGCGTATCAGCCGCTGGCCGACGCCCTGCCTGTCACGCACGCGCTGTGGGCGGTGTCCATCCCCGGGCATGACGTGGGGCTCGACGAGGACCCGCAGCCGCTGGAGGAGGTGGCGGAGCGCTGCGCGGAGGAGATCCTGCGGAAGGTACGCGGCCCGCTGGCCCTGTACGGCCACTGCGGGGTCGGTTCGGCGCTGACCGTGGCCATCGCGCGGCGGCTGGAGGAGGCCGGGCGGCCGCTCGAAGCGATCTACATCGGGGCCATCTTCCCGTTCGCCCGGCCGGGCAACCCGGTGCTGGCGGCGTTGTCGCGGCTGGCCAGGCGCGAGTACATGCGCAGCGACCGCAGCTACGCCAACTGGCTGACGTCGATGGGGCTCGACATGAGCGACCTCGACCCGGGGCAGGCGCGGCACATCATCAGGAACATGCGCGAGGACACGGAGGCGGCCGAGGAGTACTTCACCGGGCTGTTCCGGAGCTCCGTGGCGCCGCTGCGGGCGCCGATCATCAGCGTGGCCGGTGAGCGGGACCCGGCGACCGAGTACTTCGAGGAACGGTTCAGGGAGTGGCACTTCCTGGCGCCGGTGACGGCCGTGGTGGAGCTGGACGAAGCCGGCCACTTCTTCGTGAAATATCGGGCGCAGGAGCTCGCCGAGATCGTCACCGGCGTCCACGAGGCGGTGACCTCGGGAGGTGAGGCGTCGGGGCCCAGCTGGCGCCTGCGCGAGGTGTCCAAGACGGAGCCCGGCCCCGGGCCCGTACCGGCCCCTGAGCAGGCCGCGCCGGAGCCGAGCATGCGCCGCTTCCTCGGCGTCGTGAGCGGGCAGCTCATCTCGATCATGGGTTCCGCCCTGACCGAGTTCGCCGTCCCGCTCTGGATCTACATGACGACCGGCTCCCTCGCCCAGTTCGCCCTGCTCGCCGTCGTCGGCCTGGTGCCGGGGATGCTGGTGGCGCCGCTGGCGGGCGCCGTGGTCGACAGGAACGACCGCCGCACCGTCATGCTCGCCGGCGACTTCGCGGCCATGGGCACCCAGCTCATGCTGGGCGTCCTGCTGTGGACGGGCAACCTGCAGACCTGGCACGTCTACCCGCTGCTGGCGGTGCTGTCGGTGGCGCTCACGTTCCAACGCCTCGCGTACAGCTCCGCGATCCCGCAGCTCGTCCCCAAGCGCCACCTCGGCCACGCGAACGGCATCGTGCAGATGGCCGGCGGCATGACGCAGCTGCTCGTGCCGCTGGCGGCCGTCGGGCTGATGGCCGTCATCGGGCTGGAGGGCATCCTCATCCTCGACGTCGTGGGGTACGTGTTCGCGATCGTGGTGACGTCGCTGGTGCGTTTCCCCGCGAGGCTGGCGTGGCGGCGCAAGGAGCCGGTCGTGGCCGAACTGGTCGCCGGGTTCCGCTATTCCTGGGGCCACCACGGTTTCCGGCGGATGTTGCTGTTCTTCGCGGCGCTGAACATCTTCCTGTCGCCGCTCTTCCTCATGCTCTCGCCGCTGGTGCTCTCGTTCGCCGACCTGCGGGACGTGGGACGCATCTCCTTCCTGTCGGGGCTGGGGGTGCTGATCGGCGGCCTGTCGATGACGGTGTGGGGCGGGCCGGGGCGGCGCCGGATGCGCGCGGTGCTCTGGTGCACGCTCGCGCTGGCGGCGTTCTGCCTCGTCACCGGGCTGCGGGCGGATCTCGTGACGATCGGCGTCGGCGCGTTCGGCATGTCGTTGTGG
>NZ_SMJZ01000260.1 GCF_004348345.1 Nonomuraea longispora | reverse complement strand
CCACAAAACCGGCAAGACCACCATCGTCACCGTCTACGCCGTCACCAGCCTCCCCCCGGGCCGAGTCACTCACACCCAGCTCGCCGCACTGATCCGCGGCCACTGGAGCATCGAAGCCCTGCACCACATCCGCGACGTCACCTACCGCGAGGACACCTCCCGCGTCCGGACCGGCACCGCACCCCGGATCATGGCCAGCCTGCGCAACCTCGCCATCGGCCTGGCCCGCCTCATCGGCTGGACCAACATCGCCGCCGCCACCGACCACTACCGCAGCCACCCAACCAAGGGCCTTCAACTACTCGGTTTCACCAACTGAGAACGCTTCGGCCCTGGATCCTGAACTACGTCGAGAACAACAAGCACGGAAAGGATCTTCTCGGTCTGACCGAGTATCAGGTCCGCACCTGGGAGGGATGGCACCGGCATGGTCACCACGGTCATGCTCGCGCTGGCCTTCCTGACGTCACCCGCTCCCGCCTGCCCGACGACGACCATCCCGGCCAGCACAACGATCAGGGAAAAGACGAGGCGCACCGCACCGCGCCCCCGGCCCCCACATCGCCCTGATCCGCCCGTCCATCAGCGAAATCCACCGCGTCCTGGCGAGGCTGTTCACCCCCGCCAACGCCATCGACCACGTCCTCGCGTGGTCCCAGTTCCGACGCCTCCACCAGACTCGAGCACTGATAGTCGAGGCTCACCAGCCCCCGGGGGCAAGTGGCAGCCCCGGCGAGAGTCCAGCCCAGCAGAAGACCAACATGCCGAGATCATGACAAATAGAACAGTCAAGAGTACGCCATGACGCGCCGGACCCGGCGCCGCATGCTCGTCGCGTGCTCTTCGGCCATCGACACCAATGAACACTGGCTGACATTTTCAGACATTTTAAATGCGACAAAATCCGGCAGAGCGATACAATTGAATACGTTGAAACATGGCCCGGCATAAATGCTACGGACTTTTAATCCGTAGGTTCCGGGTTCGAGCCCCGGGCGCCCTACCACTCTTCATCCTTCTGACCAGGGGCTTCACCTCTCCCCCGGAATCCGCAGGGCCGCCGGAAGCCTCTTGGGAGACCGAGGGGAGACCGCCAGTTTGGGAGACCGCCCTCGGGACGATGGCGGCGCTCGCCTCGGCGGCCGTGTGCGCCAGCTCCGGTAGCACCGTCGTGTACGTGTTCTCGGTCAGATTGGTCGAGCTGTGGCGCAGCATTGAGGACACCATCTTCGTGTCGGCGCCGGCGGCGTAGGCGAGGGTCGCAGCGCAGTGCCGTAGATCGTGCAGCCGGATCGGCGGCAGGCCGGCTTGGTAGGCGAGTTGCGAGAACAGCTCGCTGACCCAGGCCGGGTGGAGCTCGGTGCCGTCCTCGTGAGTGAAGATGCGGCCTGTGTGGGTCCAGTCCTCGCCCCATTCCAGGCGTTCCTCGTTCTGCCGTGCGCGGTGCTCCTTGAGCACGGCGACCGTCCCGGTGTCGAGGGCGATCACTCCGTCGCTCGCCTCTGTCTTGGGTTCACCCTCCTCGAACTCCCACCCGAACAGCATGGAGCCGAGTTGCTGGCCACCGTTGTATCGGCGGCGCAACTCGTTGAAGTCCGGCAGCGGCGCCTCTTTCTTGTGCGCTGCTCGGATCATGTCGAGGATTTCCATCCGAGCCTCGTGCCCTTCCGGCCCCGCCTCAGGGACTTCAAGCAGCCGCCCCGCCTTCTCGTAGAAGGCGATCAGGTCGGTCTCGGTCTTGAAACCGCCCAAGCGCAGATAGACGCGCTTGCCATCGGGGCCGGCGGGCACTTCTTCCTTGCCGTACCAGGTCCCGTGGTTGGGATTCCACGAGCCGTCCTTGCGCCGCAGCCTGGGGCACTTCGCGCCGAGTTCACGGCCGTCCTGCCGACACTTGCAGCGTTTGAAACCGTTGCCCGTCAACTACGACTCACCTCTGTCCTATGTCGCGATAGATGAGGCCGATCTTCTTGGCATCCGCGTAGTCCTCTTGGGTTGCTCCGAACTCGGCAGCCAGTTCCCTCTCTGTCAGACTGCTGTTGCTTGCTTTCGTTGCCTCTCCAGCGCAGGCCGATCCGGGCCGCCAGGCTTTCGAGGTAGTCGAGTCGGTCACGAGGTTCTCGGTCGATGATCTGCTGGAGTCGCCTGTCGATCTCGGCGACAACATCACCGGTGGAACATTCCTCGCCTTGTTCGTAGGAGTCGATCACCGGCACGGCCACCTCGAACATCCCCGTGCGGATCAAGACCTCCGCGAAGTCCTGGATCAGCTCCGGCACCGTCCGGACGTAGCTGCTCGGAATCTTTCTGGCGAACAGCTCACGCAGGCGCAGGAGATCAGCCACGCTGCTGTGTCGCCACCGAGGGTCACGCGTGGGCGGAGTCAGGTCCCGACCATTGCCAATGGCTTGCAGAGTTCGTTCGAGGACTCCACAGGCAGCGGCCGCATGCTGCCACGGCTCCACGTCGAGCCAAGTGTCGATCGCCTTGGTCGCTCTGTCCGCATCGACTCTCCTCGCCTTCAAGAATCCCTCGTAGGCGGCCCGACTCTCTTGCTGGTCCAGTCGGTAACGTAGGCGCGCCCACGCGAGAAGGAATCTGGAGAACTGCGTCTTGGCGTCCCGGCCTTCTTGAGTAACGCTCCGGCTCAGGCGGTGCAGGTCTTGCCCTTCTGCGGCCTCGGGGGGCAGCGCAAGCTCTTTGAGGTGCCTAGGAGTGTCCTGAAGATCTTGCTGGGTGAGTCGGCATGAGGCGGCTCACCCCTTTGCTATGCAGTGATCGGGATGACAGTCCAGATGCCGTTGGTGTAGGCGAGCCCGAGGTTGACCAGGCGGCGGAGGTTGAGAGCGGCGGCGCGGTGGTGGAGCCAGCGGTCGTTGGCATCGGTGCCGCGGTAGCGCAGGCGGCGGTTGCCGCGGGCGACCAGCCAGGCCACGGCGCGCTCTACCATGGGCCGCCAGCGTCGGTAGTCGTCCTGCCAGTCGGGGTCGGTGGCGGCTTGGTGGCGGGCGGCGGCCTGCAGGTCGTGGTGTGGGCGGATGGTCACGACGCGGCCGGTCTTGGCGGTGGTGCATCGGTCACGCAGGGGGCAGGCGGCCGCACAGCCCGGTGAAGGTGGCGCGGCGCTGCTGGTGGCGGCCCCCGGTCGCGGCGAGCGGGACGGTATGCCCGGCGGGGCAGGTGACCGTGCCGGCGCGGGTGTCGATGACGAAGTCATCCAGGGTGTATCCACCGATCACGGCGGGCTTGAGTCTGGGCGGTTTGATGAGCAGCCGGTGTCCGGCGATGGTGAGCGCGGCGCGCAGCTCGGCGGCAGCGTAGGCGGCATCGGCCAGGATCTGCAACCGGCCGTCCTCGGTGGCCAGCAGGTCGGGTGCGACGGTGGTCCAGCTCGCGCTATGCGGGTGATCGCTATCTTGCCAGATAACAAGGGTTATCTGAAAACCACTACTGCCTGTTTCGCCTCCGATGAGTTCGGCCCGTTCGGCATCGCCCCACCACCAGGGACCGGCTGGGTTACAGGCACCACCCTGGACGCGGCCGGCGGATCACATCTCTAAACCCGCAACCCGAAACATACTGGTGCCACCGGAACGCAAAACCGGCCCGTGGCTCCAGCGTGCCATGATCATGCGAGGTCTTCTCCCAGGAATACGACGCAGTTGAATGCGGCAGCGTGCCAGTAGCGGCGATCTCGTTGGATCCCATCGACATGGACCAAGGCAGGCTCAGCACTGGGATTTACTTCGAGGGTCCGGGTGCCTACTTCGGACCTGGGCCAGCTTCGGGAGCAGAGGGCCGACCCTGGCCGCGCGGTATGACCACCCAGCATTGACCAGGCACGTCACAGCAAGATCAACGCCGTTTCAGGGCTCATGAACGTTTTCTTACCGGCACCCTATGGCGTGCGGGAGGATGCCGTGTGCGGCCAGCCGCTCGGGGATGTCGGCCAGGGCCGATAGCTGGTCGATGTGGTGGACGCCGGTGGGCAGCATGCCCGCGAGGACGGTGCGGGTGACGTGCGCGGCGACGAGGGCGGTGGCGCGGCTCTGACCGTTGCCGGCGAGGGCGAGCGCGGCGTGCCGGTCGCCGTTGACCGCGTCGACGCGGATGGCGAAGCCGTCGCCTCCCAGGTGTACCCGGGACAGCGCGGTGGTGATGAGGCCGCGCAGCGCGGGGCGCCGGAAGACGCCGAGCCGGCGCAGGCCGGCCAGCAGCGTGGTGGAGAAGGCGGAGTCGAGGCACATGCGGGTGGTGACCCTCGGCGCGCCGAGGGTCCGGCGCAGGCTGTGCTGGTCGGAGAAGTCCAAGGGGTAGGCGGTGCGGCGGCCGTGGCCAGGCATGATGTATCGCCGCGGGCGGGCGGTGGGTGGCCCGGCGAGCCGGGCCACGGTCCAGGCGACCGCGTCCGCGCCGTGCTGTTCGCCGGCGCCGAGCAGCACGGTGATGTCGATTTGCTGTGCGCCGCCGAGGTGTTCGTGCACGCGCCGGGCGAGCAGGTTCGTCAGTCCCGGCGCGAGGCCGACGCTGAGGACCCCGGTCGCCCCGCCGGCGGTGGCCCGGCCGGCGAAGTCCTCCACCTGGCGCAGCAGGTGGTCGGAGGCGCCGACGTCGACCAGGTGAACGCCGCGGGACAGGCAGGTCTCGGCGACGGCGGCGTCGGCCGGTTCGACGCAGAGGACGACCACGGCGATGTCGCCGAGGTCGAGGAGCCGCTCCAGGTCGGCGATGTCGGCCAGGTCGAGCCGGACCCTTCGCACGGTGGCGGGAAGGCGGGCGCCGTCGGGATTGCGTCCGGCGGCGATGACCTGGCCGGGAAACCATCCGTCCAAGGTTGTCGAAACCTGGGCGCCGACCGCGCCATAGCCGCCGATCACGAGGATCCCTGACACCCGACCGACCTCCTGTCACTCCTCTCGCATTTCGCTAGAGCATGACACTAGTTATTCGAATTACGCAAGGAGGGTGCCGATCAGAGTCCGGGCCGCCCAGTCGGCCCAGGCGCGGTCGCTCCAGCCCCGGTGGCGGGTGAGCAGGAGGTAGGTCTCCGGCGCCAGGACGGCGAGGGCCATGTCCGCGGCGCGCAGTGCGTTGAGGCCGGCGCGCAGCGCGTTCTTGGCGGCCAGGGCGCCGGTGAACACGGCCAGCACCGTGTGCCGCTGCGTGATGTTGGTGCGCCACAGCTCGGCGATCTCCGGGTCCGTGGCGGCGGCGGAGCGGGCGACCTCCAGCAGCGGCGCCACCCGGGCATGGATGTCGGCGGTCGCTTCGGCGAGCCGGTGCAGCAGCTCCGGCGGCGGCGCGGCGAGCGCTTCGGTGACCCACGGGCGGTCGAGCGTGGCGACCGGGGCGTCGTCGCCGACCACCTCGACGTCGAGCAACTCCTTGAGGATCGCGCGTTTGGTCTCGAAGGTGAAGTACAGCGTCTGCACGGCCACCCCGCCCTGGGTCGCGATGGCCTGCATGCTCGTGGCGGTGTAGCCGCGTTCGGTGAACAGCTCGCGGGCGGCGGCGAGCATGCGTGCGCGGGTCTGGGCCGTCTTGGCCGCGCGCACTCCGGGCTTGGGTCCTGTCACCGGCGATCTCCCCAACTTGACTGGAGCACTACTCTAGTGCAATCTACGCTGGAGTATCGCTCTAGTGAAAGGGGTAGCGTATGGGTAACCGCACCACGACGGGTCACACGGCCGCGCTGGTGCTGATCACTGCGGTGGAGCTGGTGGTCTTCCTGGACACCACGGTCGTGAACATCGCGCTGCCGAGCATCGGCGCCGGCCTGCGTCTGGACGAGGTGGGACTGGCCTGGGTCACGAACGCGTACTTGCTGGCCTTCGGCGGGTTCATGCTGGTCGGCGGACGCGCGGCCGATCTGCTCGGCGCACGGCGGGTCTTCGGGTTCGGGCTGGCCCTGTTCACCGTCGCATCGGCACTGGCCGGATTCGCGGACAACGCGTGGGTGCTCGTGGCGGCGCGTGCGGCACAGGGCATCGGTGCCGCCGTCACAGTCCCGGCCCAGTTGGCGCTGCTGACGCGGACGTTCACTGAGCCGGCCGCCCATCGCCGGGCGTTTGGGGTCTGGGGCGCGATGGGCGCAGCCGGTGCCGCCATCGGCACGGCGGCCGGCGGCCTGCTCACCGACGGACTGGGCTGGCGGTCGATATTTCTCATCAACCTGCCGGTGGGCGTGGTGGCGCTGTCGCTGATCAGGAGGTCACTGCCCGCCGACCCGCCGCGCCTGGCGCGTTCGGCCATGCGGCTCGACCTGCCCGGCGCCGTGCTCGGCACGACCGGCCTACTGCTGCTCGGGTACGCGGTCGGCGCGCTCGCCGACCGGGCGACCTGGACGTCGGCCACGATCTTGCTGGCAGTCGCGCTGGCGCTGCTCGCCGGCTTCGTCGCCACCGAGGCGCGCACCGCAGCACCGCTCATGCCGCTTCGGCTGTTCCGGATCCGCCAGGTCACCGGCTCCGCGATCGTCAACGCGCTGGTCGGCGCGGCCCACGTACCAGCGTTCGCGCTGCTCGCCCTCTACCTGCAGAACACCCAGCACTACAGTCCCACGCGGTCCGGCCTGGCCGTCCTGCCGGTCGCGGCAGCCGGGCTGATCGCCTCCCGCACCGTCATCCCCGCCGCCATCAAGCGCTTCGGCGCCCGTACGTTGCTGGCGGCCGGACTTGCGTTGCAAGCCCTCGCGCTGGCTTGGTTCGCCACGCTGCCCGCCACCGTGGACTATCTCCCCGACGTGCTGCCCGCCGCACTGATCCTCGGCGTCGGCCTGCCCGCCTCATTCGTCGGCGTCACCGCGCCCGCTGTCACCGCCGTGGACCAGACCGATGCCGGGGTGACCGCCGGCGTCGTCAATACCGCCCAACGCATCGGATCCGGCCTCGGAGTAACCGCCATCCTGGTCCTGGCCTCCACCGTTACCGGCACGGCCGGCTACCTGGCCGGACTGCGAACCGGCTTCGCCGCCGCGGCAACCCTCGCGCTCCTCGGCTGCCTTCTCACCCTTGCCCTGCTGCGCCCGAACCTCTTGGCGACACCGGTCGCCCGTCCGGCGGAAAGGCCACACCGTTGAACACCCGCAACGGCCACCATGACGACCGCCACCGCTGGAGCCGTCCTGTTCCTGCTCGGCACGATCCTGCACCCGGCCCGCGACGGCCATGGCGTGGCCGTCGCCCTCGACTGGTACGGCATCACCCACGCCATCCAGGCCATCGGCCTGGCCCTGCAGGCAGTCGCCCTGGCGAAGCTGACCCCCGCTCGCCGCCTGTCGGCGCACCACGCCGCGCTGGCCGGCGTCCTCGCCTGGCTCGCGCTGATCGTCTACGACGGTTCCCACAACCCGGTCACCGCCCGATACGCGCCTGAACTGGTCCATTCATCAGCCGACCTCAGTCTGGGTGGGGCGTTGTTCGTGCTGCCCGGGCTGCTGCTCTTCCCCGCCGGGTACGCCATCCTCGCCACGTCGCTCGTCCGCGGTGGAGCCCGATGGTGTGCGCTGTTGCTCGGCGTCGGCGCGCTCACCTACTGGCTTGGCGGCCTCCTCATCTTCGCGGCCGGCCCGCGTTCGCCGTTCGTCCAGGTCCTCGAAGTGATCGGCGCCTGCCTGTACGCGGTCGGCTTCGCTCTGCTCGCCCGTACCAGGCTCACCGCACCAGGCTCGGGGCGAGCGTCGTGACACACCCCGTCATCATCATCGGAGCCGGTCCGGCCGGGTTGGCGGCCGCGGCCGCCCTGCGGCGGCGCCGGATCAACCCGGTCATCCTCGAGCAGGGCGACGCGGTGGGCACCTCCTGGCGGCACCGCCACCAAGACCTGCGCCTGAACACCATCCGCTGGCTCTCCGACCTGCCCGGTCTGCCCATCCCCAGACGCGCCGGCCGGTGGGTCGCCCGGGACGACTACATCGACTACCTCGAACGCTTCACCCGGCACGCGCAACTCCACGTACGTTGCGGTGTTCAAGCCCGCCGGATCGACCCCGTGGCCGGCGGCTGGCAGATCACGACGAGCGACGGCCACTACCGCAGCAGGCACGTCGTCGTCGCCACCGGCCACGACCGCGTCCCCAAAGTGCCTGACTGGCCCGGGCGCGCAGGCTTCCAACGGCCTATCCAGCACGTCGCCACCTTGCGCCGCGCCGCCGACCTCGCCGGCGCCCGGGTCCTGCTCGTCGGCGCCGGCAACTCCAGCGTCGAGATCGCCGGCCACCTCATCAATGCGGGTGTCCAACACCTATGGATGTCGGTGCGCACCTCACCGACCATCCTGCCCCGGCAACTGTACGGCGTGCCCCTGCACCCGCTCACCCTCGCGCTGCGTCTCTTGCCAGAGCCGATCCGCGATCGCCTCGCCCGCGCCGTGGCACACCACACGTTCGGCGACCTACGCGCCCACGGACTACCCGCCCCAAGGCAAGGCCCGTTCGAGCGCATGCGCACCACCGGGGTCACCATCGCGATCGACCAAGGCTTCGTCGGCCATCTCACCGCCGGCCGGCTGGACATCGTCACCGTCGTCGACCATCTCGACGGTCCCGATGTCGTGTTGCGAGACGGCACCCGGCTGCAACCCGACATGGTGCTGGCCGCCACCGGCTACGACCCCGGCCTCGCCGAGCTGGTCGGACACCTCGACGTTCTCGACCACGACGGACGTCCCCGCCGTGATGCGGGCGAGTGCCGGTCCGCGACGGGACTGTGGTTCATCGGCTACCGACCGGCGATCGAAGGCAGCCTCCGCCGGATTCCCATCGAAGCGCGGCGGATCGCCCGCGCGATCGGCAACGGGCCTTGAGACACCGATCCAAGCCTGACCCGTCCCTGAGATAGCTCATCCCATCCCTCAACCACGTAGGAGTTCAGCATGTCCGTCCGCCACGTTGTGCCTGTGCCCAGGAAATCCGCCACTGGTCGAGTCGCCGAGGTGTACGCCCAATCGGTGGCCGACTTCGGGCAGGCCGCGTTCATGATGTTGTCACCGGCGCCTGAGCTGCACGCCGCGGCCTGGGCCGTGCTGCGCGAGTCGGAACTGGCGGGACTCGCACCCCGCACCGACAAGGAGGTCGTGGCCGTGGCCGTGTCACAGGCCAACCGGTGCCGGTTCTGCATCGACGCGCACAGCATCCTGATCCACGCCCTCGGCGAACACCAGCTCGCCGAGGACCTGCTCGACGACCGAGTCCCGGCCGGCCCTCACCATGCCGCGCTGGCGACCTGGGCGAAAGCCACCCGAACCCTTGATCCGGCACATCTGTCGGCACCCCCGTTCCAGGCCGAACTCGCCGCCGAGTACATCGGCACGGCCCTGTCGACCCACTTCATCAACCGCATGTTCTCCACGCTCACCGACGAGCAACTGCTGCCCGGCAATCTGCAACGAGTACGGCCGGTACGCCGGGTCGGGGCCATGGCCTACACCCGCACTGTTCACCGGGAACTCACCCGAGGTGACAGCCTGCCGCTCCTGGCCGGCATCCCGATGGCGTCCTGGCCGGCCTGGGCTGGCGACACGCCGATCGCGCCCGCGTTCACTGCCCTGCGCAGTGCGGCAGCCGCTGGCGCCACACTCCTGAGCGAGCCAAGCCGGAACCTTCTCCGAGCCACGGTCGCCGAACCCACTTCCACCGGCCCCCTTTCGCATGGCACGTGGCTCACACAACGGTTGACCCGGCTTCCCGAAGCCGACCGGCCCGCCGCCAAACTCTCGCTGCTGGCCGCCCTCAGCCCACACGACATCACCGAAGCGGACGTCACCGCATGGCGCACCACGACCTCCGCCACCGACACCGATCTGGTGCACCTGCTTGGCTTCGGCGCCATCACCGCGGTGGAGCGGATCGAGGAAGCCATCACCAGCTGGTTCTGTCGGTGACAAGTGACAGCGTTTGACGGTCAGCTGCGACAGCGATCGTTTCCGCTGAAAGACGATGTCGCTGAGAAGTAACAGCGCCCGAGGGCTCGCGGTGAGAGCATTGATGTGCTTCGCGGGATGAGGTGGCGCTGGTGCAGCCCAAGTCCAAGGTCGAGTTGTACGCGGCGATCCGCCGCGATTCTCGAGCGGGGCTGTCCATCCGGACCATCCAGAGCAAGTACAACGTGGGCTTCCGCACGGTGGAGAAGGCGCTGGCCTGTCCCCGATGTCGCCTCGATCAGCGAGCTCAACGCGCTGATCGACCAGTGGGACGTCAAAGACGAGCAGCGCCGGATCCGGATGCGCACCCAGACCATCGGCGAGCGCTTCGCCCACGAGCGGAGGTTGCTGGCGCCGCTGCCGGTCGAGCCGTTCGAGATCGGCCGGCTGCTCACTCCGCGCGTCAACATGCACGGACAGATCAGCGTGCGCACCAACCGCTACTCGGTGCCGATCCGGCTGGCCGGGCACCAGGTGCGGGTCATGCTGTTTGCCTCCCACCTGGTCGTCTACCACAAGGGCGCAGAAGTGGCCCGGCACGAGCGGCTGATCGCCAAGGGCGGGGCTCGGCTGGAGCTGGACCACTACCTGGAGGCCCTGGCGCACAAGCCCGGCGCGCTGCCCGGCGCCACCGCGCTGGAACAGGCCCGGGCCGCGGGCACCTTCACCGCCGTCCATGAGGCCTGGTGGGCCGCGGCCCGCCGCAAGCACGGGGACGCGGAAGGGAGCCGGGCGCTGATCGAGGTGCTGCTGCTGCACCGGCACATGGAGCATTGATGGCGCTTCGCGAATCTGACCAGGGGTGCTCTGTGAAAGTTGCCAGGTCGTTGGACTTCATACTACGGCTTTAGTTGATGTTCGTCACGGATTGTGACGGTGTGTCGACGTGAACAGCAGCGGG
>NZ_SMJZ01000025.1 GCF_004348345.1 Nonomuraea longispora | reverse complement strand
GCACGGTGAGACCCCGCCCATCAGCTCGACGGGCCCTTTGGACGACCCGCAGCGGGCCTGGGAGTTCAATCCCGACTACCAGCGTTTGGTCGTCGCATGGAACACCGTCCTGCCGCGGCTTGAGGAGCTCAAGACGGTCCTGGACAAGGCGTACGCGCTGGCCAAGAGCCCGCAGACGTGGGAGGCCCCGGTGGGTGAGCGCTACGTCAAGGACATCCGGGAGTGGCGCACCAGGCTGTCGGCCTACCGGCATGCCGTGTTGACGGCGATCAGTGATGAGGCCGCGGACACACCGAGGTGGGTCCAGACGACGGCGAACGCGCCGCACGCGTTCCAGTGACGGGGGAGTGCGGGCGTCTTCTTTCGTGAAGGTCGTACAGTGGGAAAATGGGTGCGGAACCCTACTACGGTCCCGACTTCGGGCTGCTGCGCAGGCAGGATCCCGAGCTCGCGCAGGTTCTGCTGGACGAGCTCGAACGTGTGCGCGTCGGGATCCAGCTGATCGCGAGCGAGAATTTCACCTCTCCAGCCGTGCTGGCCGCGCTCGGTTCGACGCTGACGAACAAGTACGCCGAGGGCTATCCGGGCAGGCGCTACTACGGCGGTTGCGAGGTCGTCGACCGGGCGGAGCGGCTGGCGATCGAGCGGGCGTGCCGGTTGTTCGGCGCCGAGCACGCCAACGTCCAGCCCCACTCCGGCGCCTCGGCGAACCTGGCCGCCTACGCGGCGCTGCTCCAGCCGGGCGACACGATGCTGGCGATGGCGTTGCCGCACGGCGGCCATCTCACGCACGGCTCGAAGGTGAACTTCTCGGGAAGATGGTTCGACGTCGTGTCGTACGGTGTGCGTCGTGACAACGAACTCATCGACTACGACGAGGTGCGGGACCTGGCGCTGCGGCACCAGCCGAAGCTGATCGTGTGCGGCGCCACGGCGTACCCGAGGCTGATCGACTTCACGGCGTTCCGCGGCATCGCGGACGAGGTGGGGGCGTGGTTGCTGGCGGACATGGCGCATCCGATCGGGTTGATGGCGGGCGGCGCGATCCCGTCGGCGGTGCCGTACGCGGACGTCGTGACCTTCACCACGCACAAGGCGCTGCGCGGGCCGCGCGGCGGCGCCATCCTGTGCACGCGGGAGCTGGCCGGCCGGATCGACCGGGCGGTGTTCCCGTTCGTGCAGGGAGGGCCGCTCATGCACGTGGTGGCGGCCAAGGCGGTGGCGTTCGCGGAGGCGGCGCGGCCGGAGTTCGCGGGTTACGCCAGGAAGGTGATCGCGAACGCGCAGGCGCTGGCGGAGTCGCTGGACGCGGAGGGCATGCGGGCCGTGTCCGGGGGTACCGACACACATCTGGTGCTGGTCGACCTGCGTGGGGCCGGGGTGACGGGCGTGGAGGCGGAGCGGAGGTGCGCGGCCGCGGGCATCACGCTCAACCGCAACGCGATCCCGTACGATCCCGAGCCGCCGGCCGTGACGTCGGGGATCAGGGTCGGCACGCCGTGTGTGACGACGCAGGGCATGGGGCCCGAGGAGCTGAAGGAGCTGGGGTCCCTGGTGGCCAGGGTCGTGCGTGATCCGGGCGCTGCGGAGGAGGTCAGGGCAAGGGTGGCGGGCCTTCTTGCCATTCATCAGCCATATCTCAGCGAATTTTGAGCGGGTCTGTGTCGTTTTCCGGTCACAGCGGGCCGGAGCATCCGGGAAACTAGGTTCGTGCGCGAATACCTCTTCATGGCGCTCATCTCGGCAGCGGTGACCTACTTGCTGGTGCCCCTCGTGCGCCGCCTCGCCATCGGCATCGGCGCCATGCCCGAGGTTCGCGAGCGCGACGTGCACACCACGCCGACGCCCAGGCTGGGCGGCCTGGCGATGTACGGCGGTCTGGTCGTGGGGCTGCTCGTGGCCAGCAGGCTCACCCACACGGGCGCGGCGCTGGCGGATTCCGACGGCGACGCGGTCACGGCGCTGATCGTCGCGGGCGGGCTCATCACGCTCACCGGCTTCCTCGACGACTGGTGGGGCATGGACGCCTTCGTCAAGCTCGCCGGGCAGATCGCGGCGGCCGGCGTGCTGGTCTTCTTCGACCTGCGGCTCCTCTACATCCCGCTGCCGCAGGACTGGGGCGGCTCCACCAGCCTCGACTACACACTCAGCACCGTCATCACCATCATGGTGGTGGTCGTGACCATCAACGCGGTCAACTTCGTCGACGGGCTCGACGGCCTGGCGGCGGGGGTCGTGTGCATCGCGGGCATGGCCACCTGGGCCTATTCGATCTTTCTGGCCGACGAGATCAGCGGCGGCCGCATCACGACGACGGCCGCCATCGCCGCCGTGCTCATCGGCGCGTGCCTGGGGTTCCTGCCGCACAACTTCCATCCGGCGAAGATCTTCATGGGCGACACGGGGGCCATGCTGATCGGGCTCGTGCTCGCCTCGTCGATCGTCACCGTGACGCCGCTCGACCCGGCGATCATCGAGGGCATGAACAAGGTGCCGGTGCTGCTGCCGCTGCTCCTGCCGGCGGCGGTGCTGGTGCTGCCGCTGGTCGACCTGATCACCGCGGTGGTGCGGCGCACCTCGCGCGGTCTGTCGCCGTTCGCGCCCGACCGCGGTCACCTGCACCACCGGCTGATGGACATCGGCCACTCGCACCGCAGGTCCGTGCTCATCATGTACGCCTGGGCGTTCCTGTTCGCCTTCGGCATCGTGGGCATGTCCACGATCGGCGTGCCGGTCCTGCTGTTCCCCGTGGTCATCGTGCTCGCGCTGGCCGTTCTGGTGCTGATGGCCCTGCCGCGCTGGCGGCGCAGGGGCGGGGCGCGCACGGCGTCGCGTGACGACCCTGACGACGACGGTCCGCCCACGGGCCCGATGCCGCCGGTTCCGCCGGAACCGCAGGTCAGGCGGCGCATGCCGCCTCCCGGAGACGGCCCGGCGTCTCAGGGCCGCTCGTCAGTCGAGGGCAATCCGGTCATTCCCGCACATCCAGGGCGTTCGTGATCGCGAACTAGAAACGGCAGGTAAAAGCGGCCTTCTGTGAGCTTGTGATATCTTTCACGAGCAGGGACTCCAGGCCTACCGGTTCTGGAGGTAGCAAACGCTCGCTTGACAACAGGCTGATGGAGCACCGATGCAGGCCAATGACGTGCGCGTCCTCAAAAGCGCCGCGATTCCGACCTCTGTGGTCGGGGTGGTCGCCGTGCTGGTCGCTTTCCTGTCGGCGGGCGGCAAGGGCGCGCTCGGCGCGGCCATGGGCGCCCTGCTCGTCGGAATCTTCTTCAGCATCAGCGTCGTCGTGGTGTCCTACGCTGCCCGGGTCTCCCCGCAGATGATGGCGATCGCCGCGATGGTCAGCTATCTCGTCAAGGTCCTGGCCATCATGGCCGTGCTGTCCGCCTTCCGTGACACCACGGCCTGGAACACGCAGGCTTTCGCGTGGTCCGTCGTGGTCGGCACCCTCGTCTGGACGGGCTTCGAGGTCCGCGCCTTCATGAAGACCAAGATGCTCTACGTCGACCCCGAGGCCGGCGCGCCGGGAAAGGGCGACGCATGACGCTCCTGCCCGGACGGGGTCCGATATGACTAGTCCTCTGTTCGCCTGCTATCGTCGGGCCCGCGATGAGCGCACAGGAACGCCGACCAGAAAACGACGGTCGCGACTTCGCCGACGCCATGTGGTCAGTCCCCAGCTCACTACTCGCCGGGATGGCTATCTACGGCGGCCTCGGATGGTTGCTGGACCGGTGGTTGGGCATGTCCGCGTTCTTCCCCATAGGCGTGGTCCTCGGGGTTGTGCTCGGAGGCTACCTGGTCTACCGGAAGTTCGGTCGCTAGCCCGGAGCAGCAACCACTTCGCTGAGGAAACTCTTGTGATCCACTACGACGTTGAAGGGAACGCCGCGTGAATGCGCTGACGGTCCTCCTCGCTCCCGCTGGCGATCAATTCGGGGCGCCTACGCCAGAAGAGCTGTTCAACCTGCCCCCCATCATTCCTGGGGTCTACTGGTTCACCAAGCCGGTGCTGCTGGCCATGCTCAGCGCCGTCCTCGTGATCGGTGTGACATGGGCGGCCTTCGCCAAGCCCAAGCTCGTGCCGCGAGGCGTCCAGAACGCCGTCGAGCTCGGCTACATGTTCGTCCGCGACCAGGTCGCCCGGCCGTTCCTGGGCAAGGACGCCGACCGGTGGATGGGCCTGCTGGTCAGCGTGTTCTTCCTGGTGCTGGTCTGGAACCTCATGGGCGTCGTCCCGGTGCTCCAGTTCCCCGTCGCCTCGCACATCGCCTTCCCGGCCGTGCTGGCCCTCGTGATCTACGGCCTCAAGGTCTATCTCGGCATCAAGCACCAGGGCGGCGTCGGCTACTTCAAGAACATGATGTTCCCTCCGGGCCTGCCCAAGCCGATCTACTTCCTGCTGGCCCCGATCGAGTTCCTGTCGAACATGATCATCGCGCCCTTCACGCACGCGGTGCGACTGTTCGCGAACATGTTCGCGGGCCACATGCTGCTGGCCTTCTTCAGCATGGTGGGCTTCTGGTTCCTGTTCGAGAAGCTGACCCCGCTCGGTGCGCCCGTCGGCGTCGTGGGCGTGGTGATGACCATTCTGCTCACGGGCCTGGAGATCTTCATCCAGTACCTGCAGGCGTTCCTCTTCGCCATGCTGGCCGCGATGTACATCGGCGGCTCGCTGCACCCGGAACACTGAGTAGCACAGACCGGCACAAGCCAGACCGGTGAGACTCCGCTCACCGGCCGTCCAGTAAAGGAAACAGTAATGAGCGTTCTCGCTGAGGTCTCCGGCAACGTCACCGCCATCGGTTACGGTCTCGCCGCCATCGGCCCCGGCATCGGCGTCGGCATCATCTTCGGTCAGGGCGTGCAGGCCATCGCCCGCCAGCCGGAGGCGTACGGCCTGATTCGCCAGAACATGCTCCTCGGCTTCGTCCTCACCGAGGCCCTTGCCCTGATCGGTCTTGTCGCGCCGTTCATCTTCCAGAACATCGGCGCGGCCTGACGTTCCCCACCTGACGAAAGGCTGCATCCATGACTATGGCAGCTACGCTCCTCGCGCAGGAGGAGGGCGCCAATCCCCTCATCCCGCACACGTACGAGCTCGTCGTCGGCATCTTCTCCTTCCTCGTCGTTCTCTTCGTCGTCGGCAGGATCCTCGTCCCGCGCATCCAGAAGACGCTGGCCGAACGTACGGACGCCATCGAGGGCGGCATCAAGAGGGCGGAAGAAGCGCAGGCCCAGGCACAGGTCCTGCAGCAGGAATACCGCGACCAGCTGGCCGAGGCCAGGCAGGAGGCGGCCAGGCTGCGCGAGGAGGCTCGCGAGCAGGCCGCGCAGATCAAGGCCGAGCTCCGCGAGGAGGCCCAGGCCGAGGCCCGGCGTCTCGTCGAGGCCGCGCACGCGCAGATCGAGGCGGACCGCCAGGCGGCCTTCGCACAGCTCCGCGCGGAGATCGGCCGCCTGTCGACCGACCTCGCCGGCCGCATCGTCGGCGAGTCGCTCGAGGACGAGGCGAGGCAGAGCCGCATCGTCGACCGGTTCCTTGACGAGCTGGAAAGCTCCAACGCGCAGGCGGTGCGTTAATGAGGGGCCTGAGCAGGACGTCGCTGGCCGAGGTCGAGGAGCGGTTCAACGCGGTCGCCGGCGGTGCCGACCTCGGCACGCTCTCCGACGAGCTGTTCGCGGTCGCGGACCTGCTCGACCGCGAGCACGGCCTGCGTCGTGCCCTGTCCGACCCGTCCAGGTCGGGCGAGCAGAAGGCGGGCACCATCCGCGCGCTGCTCACCGGCAAGATCAGCGAGGCGGCGTTGGCCACCGTCGAGACCGCGGTCTCGGCCCGGTGGTCGCGCGCCGGTGACCTGGCCGACGTGCTCGAACGGCTCGGCGTGGCCGCCGCGGCCGCGGAAGCGGAGAGCCAGTCCAGGCTCGACGAGGTGGAGGACGAGCTCTTCCGCTTCGGCCGCATCGTCGCCGCCAACCCGGAGCTGCGCCGGGCCCTCACCGACGCGGGCGCGCCGGAGGCGGGCAAGCAGGAGCTGCTGCGCGGGCTGCTCGACGGCAAGGTGGCCCCGACCAGCCTGCGCCTGATCAACCAGCTGGTGCTGCACCCGCGAGGACGTAGCCTGGAGACGGGCCTGGAAGAGGTCGGTCACCTCGTGGCACAGCAGCGCCGGCGCCTGGTGGCGGTGGTGCGCACCGCGGTCGAGCTGACCGACGCGCAGCGCCGGCGCCTCGTGGCATGGCTGAGCACCTCCTACGGCCGTGACGTGCACCTGAACGTCGAGGTGGACAAGCGAGTGCTCGGTGGGTTCTCGGTCCGCATCGGCGACGAGATCATCGACACCACCATTGTGGGACGAATCGAAGAAGTCCGCCGCCGGTTGGCCGGCTAAGGCGAATAGGGAGACAGAGTAGAGATGGCGGAGCTTACGATCCGGCCGGACGAGATCCGGGACGCGCTTGAGCGCTTCGTCCAGGCGTACGAACCGGAAGGCGCCGCGCGCGAGGAGATCGGGACCGTCGTCGACGCCGGCGACGGCATTGCCCATGTCTCCGGCCTTCCCTCGGCGATGGCGAACGAGCTGCTCGAGTTCGAGGGCGGCACGCGCGGCCTGGCACTTAACCTCGACACCCGCGAGATCGGTGCCGTTATTCTGGGTGCCTTCAGCGGCATCGAGGAGGGCCAGACGGTCCGCAGGACGGGCGAGGTCCTGTCCGTGCCCGTCGGCGACGACTTCCTCGGTCGCGTGGTCGACCCCCTCGGCAACCCGCTCGACGGCAAGGGCGCCATCCAGGCCGAGGGCTCACGGGCCCTTGAGCTGCAGGCCCCCTCGGTGGTCCAGCGGCAGCCGGTGAAGCAGCCGCTGCAGACCGGCATCAAGGCGATCGACGCCATGACGCCCATCGGCCGCGGCCAGCGCCAGCTGATCATCGGCGACCGCGGCACCGGCAAGACCGCGATCGCGGTCGACACGATCCTCAACCAGCGCGAGGCCTGGGCGTCCGGCGACCCTGAGAAGCAGGTGCGCTGCGTCTACGTCGCGGTCGGGCAGAAGGGCTCGACGATCGCGCAGGTCAAGGCCCGCCTGGAGGAGGCCGGCGCGCTGGAGTACACCACGATCGTGGCCGCTCCCGCCTCCGACCCCGCGGGGTACAAATACCTTGCCCCCTACACCGGCTCGGCCATCGGCCAGCACTGGATGTACCAGGGCAAGCACGTTCTGATCGTCTTCGACGACCTGACCAAGCAGGCCGACGCCTACCGCGCCGTGTCCCTGCTGCTGCGTCGCCCGCCGGGCCGCGAGGCCTTCCCGGGCGACGTCTTCTACCTCCACTCGAGGCTCCTGGAGCGCTGCGCCAAGCTCTCCGACGACATGGGCGGCGGCTCGATGACGGGCCTGCCGGTCATCGAGACCAAGGGCAACGACGTGTCGGCGTTCATCCCGACCAACGTCATCTCCATCACCGACGGTCAGTGCTTCCTCGAGACCGACCTGTTCAACGCGGGTGTGCGCCCGGCCATCAACGTCGGTATCTCGGTGTCCCGAGTCGGTGGTTCCGCGCAGGTCAAGGCCATGCGCAAGGTCGCGGGCACGCTGAAGCTGTCGCTGTCGCAGTATCGCGACCTGGAGGCCTTCGCGGCGTTCGCGTCCGACCTCGACGCGGCCTCCAAGGCCCAGCTCGAACGCGGTCAGCGCCTGGTGGAGCTGCTCAAGCAGCCACAGTACGAACCGTTCCCCGTCGAGCGGCAGGTCGTGTCGGTGTGGGGCGGCACCACGGGCGAGCTCGACGAGGTGCCGGTCGACGACGTGCGGCGCTTCGAGACGGAGTTCCTCGACTTCCTGCAGTCCTCGCACAAGGGCATCCTCGACACCATCCGTGAGACCAACGAGCTCACGGACGACACGGCGACCGCGCTGAAGGACGCCATCACGGAGTTCAAGAAGGGCTTCACCACCTCCTCGGGCGAGCTGCTGGTCAAGGACGAACCGGTGGCGCCGCTGGAGGCCGAAGAGGTCGGCCAGGAAAAGATCAAGAAGGTCGTCCGTCGGGCGGAGAAGTAGGTCATGGGTGCCCAGCTAAGGCTGCTGCGGCGGCGGATCAACTCGGTCAAGTCGACCGCGAAGATCACGCGTGCCCAGGAGCTCATCGCCTCTTCACGGATCGTGAGGGCGCAGCAGCGGATGCAGGCGGCGCTGCCGTACGAGCGTGAGATCACTCGCGCCGTCACCGGCGTCGTCAGCAACGCGGCCAGCGTCGATCATCCGCTGACCGTGGCGAAGGACAACCCCGTGAGGGCGGGTGTCCTCATCGTCACCAGCGACAGCGGGTTCTGCGGCGGCTTCAACGCCAACGTCCTGCGCGAGGCCGAGGCCCTGCGCGGGTTGCTGGAGGGCCGCGGCTTGGAGGTCGTGCCGTTCGTCACCGGGCGCAAGGGTGTCACCTGGCACACCTTCCGCCAGCGTGAGATGGGCGGCCAATGGGTCGGCTTCTCCAGGAAGCCGGCCTACGCCGACGCCAAGGAGATCGCGCAGACGCTGATCGACTCGTTCAAGGACGACAACGGGATCGACGAGATCCACATCGTCTCGACCGAGTTCGTCTCCATGCTGACCCAGAACGTCGTGGTCAAGCGGGTCCTGCCGCTCGAGGTCGAGGAGACCGAGGCGACGGAGACCACCGCGATCCCGCCCTACTTCGAGTTCGAGCCGACCGCGGGCGACGTTCTCGAGTCGCTGCTGCCGCGTTACGTCGAGTCCCGGATCTTCACGGCGCTGCTGCAGTCGGCGGCCTCCGAGGAGGCCGCGCGGCGGCGCGCGATGAAGTCCGCGACCGACAACGCCAACGAGCTGATGCGGCTGCTCACCCAGGAGATGAACCAGGCTCGCCAGGCGGAGATCACCCAGGAAATCAGCGAGATCGTCGGTGGGGCCAACGCGCTCGCTGACGCCGCAGCGGGGAAAGAGTGAAATGACTGCAGAGGCTGTTGAAACTGTGGAAGCCGCGGCGGCCGGCACAGGCCGCGTGGCACGTGTCACCGGCGCGGTCGTCGACGTGGAGTTCCCCGTCGACGCGATGCCCGAGATCTACAACGCGCTCAAGGTCGAGGTGACCCTCGGCGGCGAGACCAGGACCCTGACCCTCGAGGTGGCCCAGCATCTGGGCGACAACCTCGTGCGCGCCATTTCCATGCAGCCCACCGACGGCATGGTCCGCGGCCAGGCGGTGCAGGACACCGGCGGCCCGATCTCGGTGCCGGTCGGCGACGTCGTCAAGGGCCACGTGTGGAACGCGCTGGGCGAGACGCTCGACGTGCCCACCGCGTCGCTCAAGATCGAGGAACGGTGGGGCATCCACCGTCCCTCCCCGGCCTTCGACCAGCTCGAGTCTCGCACCGAGCTGCTTGTCACCGGCATCAAGGTCATCGACCTGCTCACGCCCTACGTGCAGGGCGGGAAGATCGGCCTGTTCGGCGGCGCCGGCGTGGGCAAGACAGTGCTCATCCAGGAGATGATCCGCCGCGTCGCCCGTAACTTCGGCGGCACCTCGTGCTTCGCCGGGGTGGGCGAGCGCACCCGTGAGGGCAACGACCTCTGGCTGGAGATGGAGGAGGCGGACGTCCTCAAGGACACCGCGCTCGTCTTCGGCCAGATGGACGAGCCGCCGGGCACCCGGCTGCGCGTGGCGCTGTCGGCGCTGACCATGGCCGAATACTTCCGCGACGTGCAGAAGCAGGACGTGTTGCTCTTCATCGACAACATCTTCCGCTTCACGCAGGCAGGTTCGGAGGTCTCGACCCTGCTCGGCCGTATGCCGTCCGCCGTGGGTTACCAGCCCACGCTGGCCGACGAGATGGGTGTGCTGCAGGAGCGCATCACCTCGACGCGAGGTCACTCGATCACCTCCATGCAGGCGATCTACGTGCCCGCCGACGACATCACCGACCCGGCCCCGCACAACGCGTTCGCGCACCTCGACGCGCAGACCGTGCTCTCCCGGCCGATCTCGGAGAAGGGCATCTACCCCGCGGTGGACCCGCTCGACTCCTCTTCCCGGATCCTCGACCCGCAGATCCTGGGCGAGGAGCACTACCGGGTGGCCCAGGAGACCAAGCGGATCCTGCAGAAATACCGCGAGCTCCAGGACATCATCGCGATCCTCGGCATCGACGAGCTGTCCGAGGAGGACAAGGTCACCGTGCAGCGGGCTCGCCGCATCGAGCGGTTCCTGTCGCACCCGATGTACGCCGCCGAGGCGTTCACCGGCCAGCCGGGCGAGACCGTCCCGCTGGACGAGACCATCGCCTCCTTCAAGGGCCTGTGCGCGGGCGAGTACGACCACCTCCCCGAGCAGGCATTCTTCATGGTCGGTGGCATCGAGCAGGCCGTGGCCAAGGCCAAGGAACTCGAGCGCCGCTAAATCGCCCCAGTTGAAGGGCGAGCTCTGCGAGCCCGGACCTACGGTGGTGGTACGGCCGCCCGCCGTGCCACCACCTGATCGGAAAGGAACCTACACAAGTGGCGAAGCTACGCGTAGGGGTTGTCTCACCCGAGCGTGAGATCTGGTCGGGCGAGGCCGACATGGTGATTGCCAAGACCGTGGACGGCGAGATCGGTATTATGCCGCAACACGCACCTGTGCTCGGCGTGCTCGTCGAGGGCGGCGTGCTGCGCATCAAGCGTGAGGGCGAGGGCGATCTCGCGGCGGCCGTGCACGGAGGCTTCATCTCCGTGGCCGACGACGAGGTGTCCGTGCTCGCCGAGGTGGCCGAGCTCGGTTCCGAGGTCGACGTCGCGGCTGCCCGTGACGCTCTCGACCGGGCCCAGGCCTCGATCGAGGCCAATCAGGAGGACGCCGACGCCGCGATCGAGGCCAAGCGCGCCAGGGCTCGGCTGCGCGCGGCGGGCGAAGAGGTTTAACACATATTCCAAACGGGGCTCAGGGGGCGGCATGATGGCGACGGTTGTAGTGGTCCTGGTGCTGTTCGCCGCCCTCGTGGTCCTGCGCTGGGTCACGCTGACCCGCTCGCGCGGCAGCGTGCCCTGTCGTCTGCGGGTGGGGGAGCGGGCCTGGCAGAGCGGCGTAGCCCGCTACGCCGACGGGGAGCTCCACTGGATCCCGCTTCTGGGTGTGCGACTGAGGCCGCGCCACGCGATCGCGAGGCGCGGCCTCGTCGTTTCTCCCCGCCGTGAGATCGAGGGCGGGATGTTCGCGGTGGACCTCAGTGGTAGCACGCGGGGCGTGTCCATCGCGATGAGCGCCGACGCGCTGACGGGCTTTCTCGCCTGGCTGGAGTCTGCGCCGCCCAGCGCCTACCTGGACGTCGCCTGAACCTGCCCTCGGGGCCTGGCGGTGGTGTTCAGCGGGTGCCGCCGGGCTTCCAGAGAATCTCGTTGCCCGCGTGGGCTATCCGGCAGGCGATGAAGAGCAGGTCCGACAGCCGGTTGAGGTATTTCGCGGTCAGCACGTTCATGTCGTCGTGCGCCTGCAGCGCGGCCCAGGCCGTACGTTCGGCTCTGCGCACCGTGACCCTCGCGACGTGCAGCGCCGCCGTGGCGGGGTCGCCGCCGGGCAGGATGAAGCTGCGCAGCGGTTTGAGGCCGGCGTTGAAGCGGTCGCACTGCGTCTCCAGCCAGTCGATGTACGACTGCTCCACCCGCAGCGGCGGGAAGTCGGGGTTCGCCACGACCGGCGTGGCCAGGTCGGCCCCCACGTCGAACAGTTCGTTCTGCACGCGTACGAGCACCTCCGCGAGGTCGGCGGGCAGGGTGCCGTGCGAGAGCGCCACCCCGAGGTGGGCGTTGGCCTCCTCCACGTCGGCGTAGGCGGCGAGCCGGAGGTCGGTTTTCGGGGCCGGGCTCATGTCGCTCAGCGTGGTGGTGCCGTCGTCGCCCGTGCGGGTGTAGATGCGGGAGAGGACGACCGGCTTGTCCTTGTCGGCGCGCGTCATGGCCTCAGCGTACTCGTGACAAATGTCATCGACATCGTACGCGGGATCCACATCGGGCCCGTGATTTCGGCGACTGGTTCGAGAACCCGGGTGAAAGCCACTATTGACCCCATGACGAAGGAGATGACCTGATGCTCGAGATCAACGAGCTGCGCAAGCGTTTCGCGGGCAGCCCCGGCTCCCCGGTAGCCAAGATCGCCTTGGACGGGATCAGCTTCACCGTACGGCCTGGCGAGATGTTCGGGTTCGTCGGCGCGAACGGCGCCGGCAAGACCACGACGATGCGCATCGTGATGGGCGTGCTCCAGGCGGACTCCGGCTCGGTGAGCCTGCGGGGCGAGCCGATCGGCCCCGGCGACCGGCGGCGCTTCGGCTACATGCCGGAGGAGCGCGGCCTGTACCAGAAGATGCGGGTCGGCGAGCAGATCGAGTACTTCGGCCGCCTGCACGGGATGAGCGCGGCAGCCGTCAAGAAGGCCACCGACGACCTGCTGGAGCAGCTGGGGCTGACCGAGCGCAGGAACGACGCGGTGCAGGCCCTCTCCCTGGGCAACCAGCAGCGGGTGCAGCTCGCCGTGGCCCTGGTGCACGACCCCGAACTGCTCATTCTGGACGAGCCGTTCTCCGGGCTCGACCCGATCGCGGTCGACGCGCTGGCCACGGTGCTGCAGGAGCGGTGCAGGGGCGGCGTACCGGTGATCTTCTCCAGCCACCAGTTGGAGCTGGTGGAGCGGCTGTGCGACTCCGTGGGCATCGTCTCGGCCGGACGGATGGTCGCCGCCGGTACGGTGGCCGGCCTGCGGGCGGCCGAGGCCGGCGAGCTGCGCGTGGTCGTCAGGGACCCGGCGCCCGGCTGGGCGGACGGGCTGCCGGGCACGGTCACCGTCGACGGGGACCGGCACATCTTGCGCTGTACCGGCGGCGACGACCAGGAGATTCTGCGCCGCGCCGTGAAGGCCGGGCGCGTCGAACACTTCGGGGCCGAGCAGCCGAGCCTCACCGACATCTTCAAGGAGGCCGTGGCGTGAACGGACTGATGCTGGTCGCCCGCAGGGAGATCATGACGCAGCTGCGGACCAAGGGTTTCGTCATCGGTCTGCTCATCACGGCGGTGCTGGTGGCGGCGGTCTCTTTCGCTCCCAAGGTGCTGGGCGGCGAGGACTCGTACACGCTGGGCACCGTCAACTCCCAGCAGCTTCCGCTGCAGGCCGCCGCGCCGGACACGAAGTTCGAGTGGCGGCAGTTCCCCGACGAGAACGCGGCGACGCAGGCGGTGGTCGACGGCGACGTGGACGCGGTGCTGGTCAACGGGACCAAGGTGCTGACGGACGGTCAGGTCGACGGCGAGCTCGGCGTGCTTCTGCAGAGCGTGAACCGGGAGGTCAAGCTGGGCGCCGCCGGGGTCTCCATCCCGCCGCTGCAGATGCAGTCCGTGGGAGCCGACACGCGGTACGAGTCGGCGCGCACCGGCATCGCCGTGGTGCTCGTCCTGGTGCTCTTCATGCTGATCATAGGCCAGGTCATGATGGTGGCCATGGGCGTGGTGGAGGAGAAGGGCAGCAGGATCGTCGAGATTCTGCTCTCCACCGTGCGGCCGTGGCAACTGCTCGGCGGCAAGATCGTGGGGCTGGGCACGCTGGGCCTGATCAACATGGTCACGATCCTGGTCGTCGGGCTCGGCTCGGCGATGGCCTCGGGCATCGCCACAGACTTCCCGCCCGGCATTCCCGGACTGGTGGCGGCGGTGCTGGTGTGGTTCGTGCTCGGTTACCTCTTCTTCGCCGCGCTGGCGGCGGCCTTCGGGTCGCTGGTCTCGCGGCAGGAGGAGGTGGGCTCGGTGCTGACACCGCTGACCATGCTCATCATGATCGCGTACTTGGTCGCCTTCTACGCGACCAACGACCCGACGGGCACGCTGGCCACGGTCGTGTCGTACATCCCGCCGTTCTCGTCCATGGTCATGCCGGTGCGGATGGCGGCGACCGAGGTGCCGCTGTGGGAGGTGGCCGTGTCCATGGGGGCGATGCTCCTGGCCGTGCCCGTGGTGCTGGCCTTCGGGGCCAAGATCTACGAGCGTGCGGTGCTGCGGACGGGAGCCCGCCTCAAGCTCGGCGACGTGCTGCGCGCGAAGTAGATGGATCCGATCAAGCGGGCGCGGCGGCTCACCTGGGCGATGATCGGCTCGGGCGTGCTGATGATGTGGGTGCTCATCGCCGTCTGGTCCGTGGAGGCGCACGTGGAGGGCGTGCTGTCGTGGTGGCGGGCCGGCCCTGCGCTGCTCGCCGCCGCCGGGTTGACCTGGTTCTGCCTGCGCATGGCCGACGCGATCCTGGACCGCCGCTACCCCACCAGGCAGGTGGTGGTGGCGGCGGTTCTCGCGTTGGTCGCGGCCGGCGCGGGAGGGGCTGACCCGATCGGCTGGGGTTTCGTGCTCATGGCCTGGCTGAGCGTCGCCATGCTCGGCGTCTCCACCCGCACGCTCGTCCTGCAGATGGCCGGGACCTGGGTGGCCGGTGTCACGCTGGCCCTGGTCACGGCGCCTGCCGGCATGTTCGCCGATCGCGGGTTCGGCTATTACGCCCTGCTCTACGGTCTCTGGTGCGTCATCCTGCCACCGTCCGGCAGGGTGTGGCTGCTGATCTGGAGGCTGGCCATGGAGGCCCATGAGGGCCGTGACGCGCACACGCGGCTGGCGCTGGCCGAGGAACGGCTGCGCTTCTCCAGGGACCTGCACGCCACCGTGGGGCACCAGCTGTCGGCCATCGCGGTCAAGACCGAGCTCGCTGTGCGGCTGTCGGACAAGGACGCCGGCGCGGCCAGGGCCGAGATGGTGGAGGTCAACACGCTGACCAGGAAGGCGCTCAGGGAGCTGCGCCAGGCGGTGCGCGGCTACCGTGAGCTTGACTTGGACGCCGAGCTGAATAGCGTGAAGGGAGTACTCGAAGCGGCGGGGGTCCGCTGCGAGATGCGCTTGCCCCACCGCGAGCTGCCTGACGGGGTTTCACCGGCCTTCGCCTACGCGGTCCGCGAGGCGGTGACCAACGTGCTCAAGCACAGCGTCGCGACGTTCTGCCACATCACGATCCGCTTCACCGAGGACGAGGCGGAGCTGGAGGTGCGCAACGACGGGGTCGCCGAGCGCCCGGGCGGCGACCTGGGGAGCGGCCTGGCGGGTCTGCGGGAGCGGCTGGCCGCCGCCGGCGGGACGGTGAACGCCCAGCCGGCGGGTGATGGCGAGTTCGTGCTGAACGCGGTCGTGTCACTTCCGATACGTGGGTAGGAGAGGTGTGCGGGAGGTCTCTCCGGCGCTGTTCGCGCTGGTCGGCGACCTGCTCGCAGCGTGACTGAGGAGGTGACATGCGCGTCCGGGGGAATCCGAGAGCCCAGGTGGTGCGGATAGGGGCCCGGCTCGACGCCGGAACGTCGGCGGGGGTGCGTGAGCACCTGCACAAGGCTCTCGACGCCGGTGAAGGCGACCTGATCCTCGATCTCTCCAAGCTCGAGATGATCGACGCGACCGGTCTCGGAGTGCTCGTGGGAGCGCATCGGCGCGCGCTGAGCGTGCAACGTCGCCTCGTTCTTCGGGGGGTGCCCCCGCGGATCATGCGGATACTCGCGGTGACCCGGCTGAATCGGGTGCTGCACGTGGAGGTTCCCGCTGCCGCGGTGGCCTGAGCTGACATATCGGAGCGGGCAACGATCAGCCGTTGCCCGCTCTTTCTTGGCTTAGACAAAATACAGATTACGGCTGTCCGTGATACCGCTCTGAATCGTCGCGCTAAAGAGCAAGATATGAGTCAGCCCGGGCCGAGACTGCGGTTGAAGATGTGCACCGCGACGGTGACGAGTTCGTCGATCGTCGGTTGGTCGTCGGAGAGCAGCCATTCGATGAGCAACTCCTGCAGCCCGCCAATGACGCCCAGCGCCACTAAGTGCCGATTGAGCGGGGTGGCCTGCGGGAAATCGGCGGACGCCTCCTCCACGAGCCTGGAGAACGAGTCCACCGCCCGCTGGCGGGACATGGCCAGCACGTCTCCCGATCTGCGCACCTCGACGTGCATGATGCGGGCCCGGCGCCAGTCGGCGGTGGCGAACTCGACGTACGCGCGGATCCCCGCCTCGACCCGGCCCGCCAGCGTGGGGGGCGCCTCCTGTAGCGCCTTGGCCACCACGGCCAGGCTTTCCTCGACGCAGCGTTCGTGCAACGCCTGAAGGAGCTCCTCGCGACCGCCGAAACATTCGTAGAAGGCCCGGTTCGAGATCCGCGCCTCCGAGCACAACCTTTCGATGGTCGTGGCCGCGAAACCCGGTTTCGCGTATAGCGTGTACGCGGCCGTCATCAGCCGCTCTCGTCTGTCCGCCAGCCTTTGCTCAGCCGACATTCCCCGGTAAGACCGGTTCACATTCCACCCGTCCAACATGATCGTGGCCCCCAGAGCACACAATTATGGACGGATGATCGGTCCTGGGAAAGAGCGCGGCGATTATCTCTTACGTCGTCCGTGCAAGAACGTGACAAGCCTGATCAGCCGCTCAAGTTCCGCGGGCCCCCGTGAGAACGATGTCAGGTTCATCCCGGGTATCGCGAAGCGCTGCCGTGAGATCGCTTTGGGCCTGGCGAACTCGCGTAGGCCGTCGGCTCCGTGGATCCGGCCGAACCCCGAATCGCCCAACCCGCCGAACGGCAACGCCGGCACCCCCGCGAACGTGATCACCGAGTTGATGGCGGTCATCCCCGTACGCATGCTGCGGGCCAGCTCCGTCGCCCGCCGCGCGTTCCTGGAGAAGACCGTGCCGCCCAGCCCGTAGGCCGAGGTGTTGGCCAGCTCCAGCGCCTCGTGCGCGTCTCGGGTGCGCCGCACGGTGATGGTCGGCCCGAACGTCTCCTCCCGCACCGCGGGGGAGTCCTCGGGCACGTCCTCCACGATCACCGGGTCGACGTACGGCGCCCGCACGGCGCCCGTGCCGCCGGCCACCAGGCGCCCCGACTTGGCCGCGTCGTCGATGTGCCGCTTGATGATGTCCACCTGGCCGGGCATCGTGATGGGACCGTAGTGCTCGCCCGCCCGCACGTTCGCCACCCGCTCGGACAACTCGCGCATGAAGCCGTCATAGACGGCGTCGACCACGTAGACGCGTTCGACGCCCACGCAGGTCTGGCCCGCGTTGGACATCGCGCCCCACAGGCAGGCGTCGGCCGCGGCCCGCAGGTCGGCGTCGGCGTCCACGATGAACGCGTCCTTGCCGCCGCACTCGGCCACGATCGGCGTGAGGTTCTCGGCGCAGGCCGCCATGACCCGCTTCGCCGTGGCGGTCGAGCCGGTGAACGCCACCTTCTTCACCCTCGGGTCGGCGGCCAGCGCCGCCCCCGTCTCGCCCAGCCCCGTCACGGTCTGCAGCACCGGGTGCTCAGGAACGGACTCCTCGAACAACTCCGCCAGGCGCACGCCGATGCCAGGGGTGAGCTCGCTCGGCTTGAACACGACCGCGTTGCCCGCGGCGAGCGCGTAGGCGATGGAGCCCATCGGGGTGAACACCGGGTAGTTCCACGGGCCGATCACGCCGACCACACCCAGCGGCAGGTATTCGAGGGTGGCGGTCAGGTTGAGGCCGATCATGCCGGTGGCGACCCGGCGGCGGCCCAGCACCTTCGCCGCGTTGCGGGCGGCCCAGTCGAGGTGCGTGATGGCGAGGACGAGCTCCAGCGTGGCGTCGCCGACCGGTTTGCCCGTCTCCTCGTGCACCAGCCGGGCCAGGGCCCTGAGCTCCCGGGTGACGACCGCCTTGTAGTCGAGCAGCCGCCGCCTGCGCTCGGCCGCCCCGATCGCGGCCCACCACCGGGCGGCCTCCTCCGCCCGCCCCACCGCCTGGCGCACGGCCTCGGGAGCCTGGTTGGGGTGGGTTCCGACGGTCTCGCCGGTCGCCGGATTGAGTGAGTCGAACGTCAGCGTCGCCATGGCGTCACCATAAACCGCCCACCACCCACTGACCACAATCACCCGCGCGGGCTGGAGGCCACCACTTACAGGGCCCGCAGAGCGCGCCGTAGCGGCGGGTCACCGCTGAAGGGTCAGAGGCCGTTTCCTGGAGGGCCGTCAGCCGAAGTGCGGCGGGTGGCCGGCCACGGCGGTGCCGTAAAGGAGCTGAAAGCCGGCCACGGCGGTGCCGTGAAGCAGCATTCAGAAGAGGGTCGGGTTCTCGGGCTCGATGCCGCGGAGAGAGTCGTAGTCGAGGGTGACGCAGTCGATGCCGCGGTCGGAGGCGAGGACGCGCGCCTGGGGTTTGATCTCCTGTGCGGCGAAGATGCCGCGCACGGGCGACAACAGGGGATCGCGGTTGAGCAGTTCGAGGTAGCGGGTCAGTTGTTCGACGCCGTCGATCTCGCCCCGGCGTTTGATCTCGACGGCCACCGTCGCTCCGAGCCCGTCGCGGCACAGGATGTCGACGGGCCCGATCGCCGTCATGTATTCGCGCCGGATCAGCGAGTAGCCGTCACCCAGCGTGGTGATGTGCTCGGCGAGGAGCTCCTGCAGGTGGGCTTCCACGCCGTCCTTGATCAGCCCGGGGTCGACGCCCAGCTCGTGGCTGGAGTCGTGGAGGATCTCCTCCATGGTGAGGACGAGCTTCTCGCCGGTCTTGCCGTGGGTGACCGTCCAGGTCGCGCCGTCCTCCTTGAGCTTGCACGGCGGGTTCATCCAGTTGAGCGGCTTGAAGGCGCGGTCGTCGGCGTGGATGCTCACGCTGCCGTCCGCCTTGATCAGCACGAGTCTCGGCGCCATCGGCAGGTGGGCCGTGAGCCGTCCGACATAATCCACGCTGCACCGCGCGATGACCAACCGCATGACGCCCCACCTTAGCGGCTCTGGAAAACTGGTCGCATGGCGTTCGAACGGGTGGGTGTGGCCGGGCTCGGCACGATGGCGGGCACCGCCGCGACGGCGAGAGCAGGGGCGGCCGCCGGCGTGAGGGGTTTTCCGCGCCGATGAGCCCGCGTCGCGCCCGCCGCAGGGAGTCCTCCCGCCCTTTCGGCTTCCCGACGGGCCTGGACAAGGTGGAGGAATGGCCCGACGGTTCCTGGAAAGTGCGCATGCTGACCGGCTCGTCCTCCACGAAAAACTACCGTTGCCCGGGCTGCGACCAGGAGATCCGCAGCGGCACCCCGCACATCGTGGCCTGGCCGGCCTGGCCGGGCGGCGACGAGGAACGCCGTCACTGGCACCAGGCCTGCTGGCGTAAGAGACTCGACCGCGGCCCAGGCCGCAGCCGTTACTGAGAGGACCCATGGTGGAGATTCGCGCGGCGACCGTGCTGCCGGCCCGGCGAGAGCCCATCGAGTTGCACACCGGCGACGGCTTGACCCTGGTCGGCGAGCTGGCCCTGCCCTTAGACCGGCCTCCCGCGGCCACGCTTGTCACGCTGCATCCGCTGCCCACTCACGGCGGTTTCATGGACAGCCATGTCTTCAAGAAGGCCGCCAACCGGCTGCCGGCCCTCGCCGACCTGGCGGTGCTGCGCTTCAACACACGCGGCACCTCGTCGGAGCGCGGCACCTCTGAGGGCACGTTCGACGGGGGCCAGGGTGAGCGGTTCGACGTCGCCGCCGCCCTTGAGTACGCCGAGTTCCATGATCTGCCGCACGTGTGGGTGGTCGGCTGGTCGTTCGGCACCGAGCTGACGTTGAAGTGGGCGCACGATCCCCTGGTGGAGGGCGCGATCCTGCTTTCGCCTCCGCTTCACCGGGCCACGGACGACGACCTGGACGCCTGGGCGAGGTTCGGCCGGCCGCTGGTCGCCCTGGTGCCGGAGTTCGACGACTACCTGCGGCCCGAGGAGGCACGTGAGCGGTTCGCCCGGGTCCCGCAGGCTGAGGTCGTCGGGGTCGACGGGGCCAAGCACCTGTGGGTGGGGGAGCCGTACGTGCGCGTGGCGCTGAACGAGATCGTCAGGCGGGTGAACCCGGGGGCCTGCCCGCTCCCGACGGAGGTCTGAGACCGCCTTGGCGGATACCTCCATGTGTGCAAGATCACTGAAGATTTTTTTGAGCAGAATGAGCAGAAGTCTGGACCAATCGAATCAGCCGGGGTGAGAATCCGATCGTCAACCGAAGATCGTGGAGACGCCGGGTGCTCTCGTCCCGCGCGTAACCCCTGCTCAGGGTGGGCGAGGAACGTATGCGGGTGATCCGTGGCGTGGCCGCAGCGGCGTTATCGGCGACGATCTTAGTGGTTCCTCAGGGGGCGTCCGCGCAGCAGCAGCCGCTGCCGGTGGCAGCCCCTTCGGACGTCACGCAGAACGTCGGGGCGGACGTCCCAGTGGAGACCGAGGGGGCCGCGCTCGTGATGGCCCGGCGCGCGGGCGGGCCGGTCGAGGTCGGTTCGATGCGCAGTGAGACCCGCCAGGTGTTCGCCCAGCCCGACGGCAGGCTCACCATGGAGCTGCACGTCCGGCCCGTACGCGTGCGCAAGGGCGACCGCTGGGTCCCCGTCGACACGACGCTCCGCGTGCGCCCTGACGGCGCCGTCGAGCCGGTCGCCACGGCGGCCGGCATGACGTTCTCCGGCGGAGGCAGCGGCCCGCTGGCCGACCTGTCACGCGGAGGCAAGTCGATGCGGCTGGGGTGGACGGGCCCGCTGCCCAAGCCCACGCTGCAGGGCGACACCGCCACCTACGCCGAGGTCATGCCGGGCGTGGACCTCCAGGTCACCGCGGACGTGGACGGGTTCTCCCATCTCCTGGTGGTCAAGTCGCGGGCCGCCGCGGCCGGGCTGACCGAGCTGACGTTCCCGCTGACGGTCTCGGGCCTGTCGCTGAAGGCCGACAGAGCGGGCAACCTGGAGGCGGTCGACGACAACGACGGCACGATCTTCGTCGCGCCCACCCCGAAGATGTGGGACTCCGAGGGCATCACGAGCCCGCAGGCGCTCAAGGAGGGCCGCTCGCCCGAGGCGAGGGAGGCGACGATGGACGTGCGGCTGGCGGGCGGCCGGCTGCGGCTCAGGCCCGACAGGGACATGCTGACGGATCCGGGGACGCGCTTCCCCGTCTACCTCGACCCGTACTTCTCCGCCGCCCGCAACGCCTGGACGGCCGTCTGGAGCAACTGGCCCAACTCCAACTACCTCAACTCCAGCGACGTCGCCAGGGTGGGCCACGTCGAGTCGCAGAAGAACCGCTCGTTCTTCCAGATGAACACCGGCTCGGCCATCCACGGCAAGGAGATCCTCAAGGCCACGCTGCGCACGTACGAGACGTGGTCGTACTCGTGCAGCGCCCGCAAGGTCGAGGCGTGGGCGACCAACACCATCAGCAAGAGCACCACCTGGAATAAGCAGCCCAAGTGGGTCACCAAACTGGACACGAAGAACGTCGCCAAGGGCTGGGGACCGAAGTGCCTGCCCGGCGGGGTCGAGTTCGACGTCACCCCGCAGGTGGTCGACGCCGCCGCCAAGAACTGGCCCAACGTCACCATCGGCCTGCGCGCGACCAGCGAGACCGACCAGTACGCCTGGAAGAAGTTCAGGAACAACCCGAGCCTGGTCGTCGAGTACAGCTCTGCGCCCGACGCACCCGTGGCCGCGGACCTGTGGTCGGACCCGGGCGGCGCGTGCGTCTCCGGCGACGGCCGCCCGGTGATCGGCACCGACACGCCCAAGTTGTGGGCCAAACTGACGGACGCCGACAACTCGGTCAGGGGCCGGTTCGAGTGGTACGACGACGGCGGGGTGAAGTCGGGCGAGTTCGTCACCCCGCTGGGCTCGTCGGGCGGCGCGTTCTCCGCCACCATCCCGAACAGCCTGTTCTCCGACGGGGCGCTGATCCGCTGGCGGGTGCGCGCCGAGGACGGCACGGCCACCAGCGCGTGGAGCCCCTGGTGCGAGGCCACCGTGGACGCCACGGCCCCCGGCAAGGAGCCGCAGGTCTCCTCGCCCGACTACACGGAGAACGGCTGGAGCGACGGCGTGGGCCTGCCAGGTACGTTCGCGTTCGCGCCGAACGGAGTCCCCGACGTCGCCGCCTACCTGTGGGGCCTCGACACGACCCCCAAGGCGGAGACGCGGCCCGGCGCTGACGGCACGGCCTCGATCGTGCTCACGCCGCGCCACAGCGGCCCCAACGTGCTGGCGGTGCGCAGCAAGGACCGCGCCGGCCACCTCGGCCCGATCCGCACCTACGTCTTCAACGTCAACACCGGCAGGCCGCCGAGCGGGCACTGGACGATGGACGACGGCCAGGGCGCCGTGGCCGCCGACGCCACCGGGGCCCACCCCGCGACGCTGCACGGGGCCACCTGGACGTCCGGCAGGACCGGTTCGGCGCTGGCGCTGGCCGGCACGTACGCCCAGACGTCCGGCCCCGTCGTCGACACCTCACGCAACTTCACCGTCAGCGCCTGGGTCCGCCTGACCGGCACGGCCGGCTCCGCGACGGCCGTCACCCAGGAGGGCGGCCGGACGGGGGCGTTCGCGCTGCAGTACGCCAAGGCCGACAACCGCTGGGCGCTGAGCCTGGCGGGCGCGGACGCGGACGACGCGACGGTGACCCGGGCCCTGTCGCAGGCCGCGCCCCGGCTCGGCGAGTGGACCCACCTCACCGGCGTCCACGACACGGCGGCCGGTCAGGTCTCGCTCTACGTGAACGGCAGGCTGGAGTCCACGGTCGCCGTCTCACCACCATGGAACGCCACAGGCCCCCTGACGATCGGCCGCGGAAGGGTCGGCGGGGCGGCTTCGGACCACTGGCATGGGGACGTCGACGAGGTGCGGGTGTACGCCCGCGCCATGTTCGCCGACGAGGTCGCCGATCTGGTCAACAGCGCTGCCACGCTGGTCGGCCACTGGAGGCTGGACGAGCGGTCCGGCTCGTCGGCCGCCGATTCCTCGGGCCGGGCGACCGCCGCGTCGTTGTCCGGAGCCGCCTCGTGGACGGACGGGTGGCTGGACGGCGCGCTCGCGCTGGACGGCGTCGACGGCCACGCCCGGACGAGCGCCCCGGCCGTCAACACCAGGACGGGCTTCACCGTCGCCGCCTGGATCCAGCTCGACTACCTTCCCACCCGCGCCACCGCGGCCGTGGCCCAGACCGGCAGCCGCGCCGCAGGTTTCCAGCTCGGCTTCGACCAGGGGCGGTGGGCCCTCGGCATGGCCGCCGCCGACACCGACGACGCCGCCCTCGTACGCACCCGCTCGGACGCCGTTCCCGTCCCCCTGGAGTGGACGCACGTGGCCGGCGTGTACGACTCCCTGGCCGGTGAGCTGCGCATCTACGTCAACGGCCGCCTGTCCACCACCACCGTGACCGACCACATCAGTGCCTGGAACGCCACCGGCCCGCTGCATCTGGGCCGGACCAGGACCGCGGGTGTCCTCACCGGCTACTGGCCGGGTGCCCTTGACGACGTCCGCACGTACGACGGTGTGCTCAGCGCCGAGCAGATCGCTCAATTGGCTGCCCAGTAAGTCCCCGACCGACCCAGTAAGCCCCCCTAGCAGCACCTCACTGGGAGAGATCATGGACCCGCATAGCGAGTTAGACCTGCCCGAATCCCGCTGGAATCGTTTTCAGCAACCCAGCGAACCGGGCAATCCAGACATCCCAGACTCCTCATGGAACAGGCTCGTCGAGCCGAAACCGGAGTCCCGCTGGCCGCGACGGCTGGCCACAGTTCTCTCGATCGTCCTCGTCGTGCCCATGGCGTACGCCATGCCCGCCCACGCCGAACCCCGGCAGGCCCCGCCCGTGCAGAAGGAGACGCCGGTCAAGGGGGAGAAGGTCCCGGTACGCCCGCCGATGGCCGACCCGGTGCAGAAACAGGCGTGGCAGGCGCCACCGGGCGTCTCCTGGCCCAAGCCGCAGACGGCCGAGCTCGGAGGCGCGGGCGCGAAGGCCCAGGCGGCCGGCTTCCCGGTACGGCTGGCCGCCCGGAAGGGCGTGAGCGCGGCGGCCCCGGTGAAGGTCGAGATTCTCGACGCCGAGGCGACCGGCCGGCTGGGCCTGGCGCTGCGCGTCTCGCCCGGCGAGGGGGCCACGGCCAAGGCCGCCGAGGCCAGGACCCGCCTGGAGATCGACTACTCCGGTTTCCGCCACGCGTACGGCGGCGACTACGGAGCCCGGCTCCGGGTCGTCGAGCTGGCGGAGTGCGCCCTCGACGCCAAGGCCACCGGCTGCCCCCAGCCGCAGCCGGTCAAGAGCGAGAACGACACCAAGGCGGGCACGCTGACCGCCGAGGTGGCCACGGCCGGCCTGTACGCCGTGACCGCCGCCGCGTCGGGCCCGTCGGGCGACCACGCCGCCACCGGGCTGGCCCCCTCGGCCAACTGGAGCGTCGGCACCCAGTCGGGCGACTTCAGCTGGACGTACGACATGCGCACGCCTCCCGCGCTGGGCGGCGAGGAGCCGGACCTGTCGCTCGTCTACTCCTCGCAGAGCGTGGACGGCCGTACCGCCTCCACCAACAACCAGCCGTCCTGGGTCGGTGAGGGCTTCGAGCTGAACCCCGGCGGCTACATCGAGCGCCGCTTCAAGTCCTGCATGGTCGACGGGAAGAAGACCGGCGACCTGTGCTGGGACCAGGACAACGCCACCCTGTCGCTCGGCAACTCCTCCATGGAACTGGTCAAGGACGCCGCCACCAGGCAGTGGCGGCCCAAGCGTGACGACGGAACCAGGATCGAGCAGCTCACGGGTGCCACCAACGGCGACAACGACGGCGAGTACTGGCGCGTCACCACCGCCGACGGCACGCAGTACACGTTCGGGCTCAACCGCCTGCCCGGCTGGGTGAGCGGCAAGCCGGAGACGAAGTCTGCGCAGACGGTGCCGGTGTTCGGCAACAACAAGGGCGAGCCGTGCTACTCCGGCACCCCGGCCAACGCCTGGTGCCGGCAGGCGTACCGGTGGAACCTCGACCTCGCGGTGGACCCGCACGGCAACGCCACCAGCTACTGGTACGCCCAGGAGAGCAACTACTACGGCCGCCACATGAAGCCCGAGCAGGGCACCCAGTACGTGCGCGGCGCCTACCTGACCCGCATCGACTACGGCTACCTGAAGGGCGAGCTGTTCACCAGGGCGCCCGCCGCCCGCGTGGTCTTCGACGTGGCCGAGCGCTGCCTGCCCAGCGGCACGGTCACCTGCGCGGCCGACCAGCTGAAGAAGGACACCGCCAAGCACTGGCCGGACGTCCCGTTCGACCAGATCTGCAGCTCGGGGCAGAAGTGCACCGACCGCCTGGCGCCGACGTTCTTCAGCCGCAAGCGGCTGGCCAAGGTCACCACCCAGATCCTCAACGGCTCCGGCCAGTACGCGGCGGTGGACTCCTGGACGCTGGCCCACCAGTTCCCCGCCACCGGCGACGGCATGAGCCCGGCGTTGTGGCTGGCCTCGATCCAGCAGACCGGCCACGTGGGCGGCACGATCACGCTGCCCAAGACCACGTTCATCGGCGTCCAGCTGCCCAACCGGGTCGACTCGGACGAGGGCCGCGCCCCGCTGGTCAAGTGGCGGGTGCAGGCCGTCAACAACGAGTCCGGCGGTGAGCTGCGCGTCCACTACTCGGCAGCCGAGTGCGAGCCCGGCAAGCTGCCCGCCGCCGACAAGAACGACAAACGCTGCTATCCGCAGCGCTGGGCCCCGCCGGACGAGGCCCAGGTCACCGACTGGTTCCACAAGTACGTGGTGACGCAGACCGTCGAGGCGGACCGCGTCGCGGGCTCGCCGAGCGTGGTCACCGACTACGAGTACCTGGGCGGCGCCGGCTGGCGCTACGCCGACAACAACCTCGTCAAACCCGAGCACCGCACCTGGGCCGACTTCCGCGGGTTCGGCCGCGTCCGGGTCCGGCAGGGCGACGGCCAGGACACCGAGCGCGCGCTCACGGAGTTCCGCTACTTCCGCGGCCTGCACGGTGACAGGCAGGCCGACGGCTCCAAGCGCAGCGCGCAGGTCGAGGACACCGAGGGCGGCAAGCTCGACGACCTCGACCAGCTGGCCGGGTTCGAGCGGGAGGAGATCCTTCACGACGGCGACGGCGGGCCCATCCTGACCTCGACCGTCGAGGAGCCGTGGTCGCTGAGGACCGCCGAGTCCACGCAGGGCGGCATCACCAAGACCGCGCACATCGTCGAGGCCAAGTCCATGGTGACCCGGACCGCCCTGGGCGGGGGCAAGTGGCGGCGTACCGGTGAGGAGCGCGCGTACGACGCCAAGGGCCTGCTCACGCAGGTGGAGGAGAAGGGCGACCTGGCCGCCGCCGGCGACGACCAGTGCACCCGCTACACCTACGCCCGCAACGACTCGGCCTGGATGCTCGACTACACCAGCAGGATCCAGAAGGTCGCGGCGAGCTGCGACACCGCCGTGTCCACGCTCTCCGCCGCGGAGGTGATCTCGGACGAGCGGGTGCAGTACGACGGCAAGGCCTTCGGCGAGGCCCCGAGCAAGGGCGACGTGACCCAGGTGCAGCAGCTCGTGTCCGGGGACGGCAAGACGATCACCGACCGCGCGCACACCTACGACGCCTACGGCCGCGAGACCAGCGAGACCGACGCGGCCGGCACCCGATCCGTCACCACCTACGTCCCGGCCGCGGGCGCCCCCGCGACCGAGGTCCGGCAGACCAACCAGCTCGGCCACGTCGAGCGCACCCTCCTCGAACCGGCCTGGGGTGAGCCGGTCACCGAGATCGACGCCAACAACCGCCGCGTCGACATGGAGCACGACGCGCTCGGACGCCTGGTCAAGGTCTGGCAGCCCGACCGCAGCAAGGCCGCCGGGCAGTCGCCCAGCACGGAGTACTCGTACCTGATGCGCAACGACGGCCCCAGCGTCGTCACCACGAAGACGCTGCGCGCCGACGGCGGCTACACGTCCAGCCACGAGCTGTACGACGGCCTGCTGCGCGAGCGCCAGACCCAGGAGCCCGCGCCCCGAGACGACCAGACGGACGACCCCGCGCTGCGTGAGGGCCGCACGATCACCGACACCTTCCACAACTCGCTCGGCGAGCAGCACAAGTCGAACACCGGCTACTTCGCCACCGGGGCGCCCTCCACCGAGCTGCTGGCGGTGGCCGACACCGACGTGCCGACACAGGTCGTGTCGTCGTTCGACGGCTCAGGCGACGTGACCACCCAGGTCCTCAAGGCGAAGGGCGTGGAGAAGTACCGGGTGAGCGCCGAGCAGGAGGGCGACAGGATCCACGTGACGCCGCCGCCGGGCGGCACGGCGACCACCCGCATCGGCGACGCCGAGGACCGCCTGATCGAGCTGCGCCAGTACAAGGGCGCGACCCCGACCGGCGAGTACGAGTCGACGAAGTACACCTACGACCACGCCGGCCGGCTGGCCACGGTGACCGACCCGGCCGGGAACGTGTGGCGCCACCACTACGACATGCGCGGACGGGAGATCAAGACCGAGGACCCCGACAAGGGCGTCACCACGATGACGTACAACGACGCCGACGAGGTCGTGTCGACCACCGACGCGCGCGGCAGGACGCTCTGGTACGTCTACGACGAGCTGGGCCGCAAGAAGGAGCTGCGCGACGGCTCGGCGACCGGCCCGCTGCTGGCCGAGTGGAAGTACGACGGCCTGGCCAAGGGCCACCTGCACGCCACCGTCCGCTACGTGGGCGGGCAGGCGTACAAGGCGGAGATCAACTCCATCGACACCGACTACCGCACGCTGCGCCAGACGGTCACCATCCCTGAGCGTGAGGGCAGGCTGGCCGGCTCCTACCAGCTCAACACCCGCTACACGCTCGACGACCAGGTGCAGTCGGTCAGCTTCCCGGCCGCCGGCGGCCTGGAGGAGGAGTCGGTCGTCTACGGCTACGACGAGCTCGGCCAGCCGGCCAGGGTCACCGGCCTGTCGACGTACGTGAACACGACCCGCTACTCGAAGCTGGGCGAGACCCTGCAGTACGAGCTGGGCTCGGGCAACAAGAAGACCTGGCTCACCTACACCCACGACGAGTCCACCCGCAGGTTGACGAGCATGCGGCTGGACAGGGAGGGCGCCGCCGACACCGATCTGGACCTGAGCTACTCCTACGACGCCGTCGGCAACATCACCAAGATCGCCGAGCGGGCCGGCGGCCAGGACACGCAGTGCTTCACCTACGACCACCTGCGCCGCATGACCTCGGCGTGGACGGCCACCGACGACTGCGCCTCCGGCTCCCCGCGGTCCGGCGCGATCGGCGGTGTGGCCCCGTACGCGGTCAGCTACGCCTACGACGTCACGGGCAACCGGATCAAGGAGACCAAGCACGCCTGGGGCGGCGCGCCCGAGACCGTGCGCACCTCCACCTACCCGAAGCCGGGAGAGCAGCGGCCGCACGCGCTGCTGAGCGCCGGTTCGGACCTGTTCGAGTACGACGCCACCGGCAACACGACCAGGCGCAAGGTCGGCGGCTCTGACCAGACCCTCGTCTGGGACGCCGAGGGCAACCTGGAGTCGGTGACGGAGGCGGGCAAGACGACGTCCTTCGTCTACGACGCGGACGGCGAGCGGTTGATCCGCAGGACGCCGGCGGACGCCACGCTCTACGTCGACGACATGGAGTTGCGCTTCGACTTCGCCAAGGACGCCGTCGAGCAGACCCGCTACTACACCATCAACGACCAGCCCATCGCGGTGCGCACTCCGGACGACCAGGTGTACTTCCTGGTCAACGACCATCAGGGCACCGCGCAGGCGGCGGTCAACGCCGGCAACGGCGACCTGGCCGTACGCAGGCAGACGCCGTTCGGCGAGGACCGGGGCTCGCCGCCGCCATGGTGGCCGGGCCAGCGCGCCTTCGTCGGCGGCACCAAAGATCCGACGACCGGGCTCATCCACCTCGGGGCCCGCGAGTACGACGCGCGCAACGGCCGTTTCCTGTCGGTGGACCCGGTCATCGACGACCTCGACCCGCAGCAGCTCAACGCCTACGCCTACGCCAACAACAGCCCCGTGACGATGAGCGACCCCGACGGCCAGCTGTTCTGGTTCGCGGCCGGCATCGCGGCCCGTCTCGCGATCCGGTGGGCGGCCAGGCGGGCGGCCCAGGCGGCCGCCAGGCGGGCGGCGCTGGCCGCGGCCAGGCGTGAGGCGGCCAGGCGGGCGGCGATCGCGGCGGCCCGGCGCCGTGCCGCGGCGCTGGCGAGGAAGAAGGCCGCGGCGGCGGCCAGGAGGAAGGCGGCTGCCGCGGCGCGCAAGCGGGCGCTGGCGGCGGCGCGCAAACGAGCGGCGGCCAAGGCCAGGAAGGCGAGGGAGGCGGCGGCGCGGCGCCGTGCCGCGGCGGCGGCACGGAGGAAGGCGAGGAAGGAGGCCCGCGAGGCGGCGGCGAGAAGGCGTGCCGCGGCGGCGGCCAGGGCACGGAACAGGCGCGCCGGCCGGGTCCCGCGCGGCATCCAGCGGGCGCGCTCGCGCCCGGCGAGCCGGCCGACGAGCCACCGGTCGACGCAGCGGCAGTCGCCGCCGAAGGTGAACAGGAAGCCGGCCCAGCCACGGCCGAGCCACATCTGGCGCAACGACGGTACGCAGCAGCCGACCCAGTCCTACACGGTCTACGGCAACGGCCGGATGTATCCCCAGGGCCGGCCTCCGTCGAACGTGGGCCGTCCCAGCGGCAGCGGACAGGGTGAGAAGCAGATCTTCAAGCCGGAGAAGATCGAACCGGAGAACACACGGCCTGGCACGATCGCCGAGACGGGCGGTCGGGTCACCCGCTGGATCGACCAGGGCGGCCTGGGAGACGCCCTGGACATCTTCCTCGGCGGCTTCTGATCCTGACCCGGTGCGAGGGCCGGCCCGTGGCTGAGGGCGGCTCTCGCACCGGCCGTACCGCGTCCGTAGAATGAGGTTCGGTTCCCGGGTGGAGGAGGCAGCGTGGGCGCGTTCGATCTCACGGGCAGGCAGGCCTTGGTCACCGGGGCGTCCAGGGGGATAGGGCGGGCCATCGCGCTCGCCTACGCCGAGGCCGGGGCCGACGTGGCGCTCGTTTCCCGGTCGGCCGACGTTCTGGCCGGGACCGGCGAGCAGATCGAGGCGCTCGGCAGGCGCGCGCTCGTCGTCCCCGCCGACCTCACCGACCGCGACGCCGCCGCGGCGGCCGTGGCGGCGGCGATCGACGGCCTCGGCCATCTCGACGTCATCGTCAACAACGCCGGCGGCTCCAACTTCATGGTCGAGTTCAAGGACCTGCGGCTGCGGGGCTGGGACAAGATCATGCGGCTCAACCTCGACACCGCCATGGCCGTCTGCCACGCCGCCGCGCCGCACCTGCTGGAACGGGGTGGCGGCGCGGTCGTCAACGTGGCGTCGATGGCTGCGCTCGGGGCGCCCTTCCTGGCCCCGTACGCCGCGGCCAAGGCCGGGCTGGTGGCGTTGACGAAGACGCTGGCCGTGGAGTGGGCGGCGGCCGGGGTGCGGGTCAACGCCCTGTGCCCGGGGTGGACGGCGACCGACCTCAACCGCAACCTCTGGGAGGACGACGCCGCCAACGCGGCCACGGTGTCGGGCGTGCCCATGCGGCGGTGGGGGACGGCGGAGGAGATGGCGCAGCCGGCGGTGTTCCTGGCGAGCGCGGCGGCGGCGTACATGACGGGGCAGGTGTTGTTCGTCGACGGGGGAGCCACCGCTGTCGCGGGGTAGGTGTGCGACGGAAATATGGCCTTTGGGTGACTCTGGGGTAGTTGAGGGGGAAGCGGTCGGGGTTAACGGGGATATCGTCCTATGACATTGAGTGATTGTCGCCGTGAACCGGGTTACCGTGGGGCCCGTGCAGCTCTATAAGAGATCGGCCGGGACGGGGATCCCGGTGGTCCTGCTCCACGCGTTCCCCCTGTCGTCGGCCATGTGGCTGGCGCAGCGGGAAGGGCTGGCCAAGGTCTGCCGGGTCATCACACCTGACCTGCGGGGCTTCGGCGGTTCGCGGCTGGGCGACGACGAGCCGTCACTCGACCTGATGGCAGACGACGTCGCCGGGCTGCTCGACGATGAGGGCATCGACAGGGCGGTGGTCGGCGGGCTGTCCATGGGCGGCTACGTGACCATGGCCTTCTGCCGCCGGCATCCCGACCGAGTGCTCGGCGCGATACTCGCCGACACCAAGGCGGGCGAGGATCCGCCGGCGGCCAGGGACAACAGGGAGCGCATCGCCAGGGCCGTGCTGGAGGAAGGCAGCGAGGTGCTGGTCAGCGAGGTGCTTCCGGCACTCATCGGGCCGACCACCAAGGAGCGGCGGGCCATGGTGTTCGGGCGGGTCAAGGGGCTGCTGCAGTCGGCTCCGCCGGGCGCCGTCGCCTGGGCGCAACGGGCGATGGCCGCGCGGCCGGCCTCGTTCGAGACGCTGCGGGCGCTGAAGGTGCCGCTGCTCGTCGTGGTGGGAGAGGAGGACGAACTGTCACCACCCGCCGACGCCGAGGAGATGGCCCGCACCGTACCGGAAGGACGGCTGGAGATCATTCCGAAGGCCGGTCACCTGAGCGCGGTGGAGCAGCCGGAGGCCTTCAACACCGCGGTGATGGAGTTTCTCAGGGCGGAACTCGGCGGGCGTGGCTGAGGTCTGGAGGATGCCCCAGGGATCCGGCTCGGCGGGCCTGAGCGCGCGGCTCAGGCCCCGGCCTGGCGGGGCAGCACCACCTCACGGATGATCAGTGAGATCGCCGCCGCGACCGGGATGGCCAGCAGCGCGCCGACGATGCCGAGCAGCGCGCCCCCGAACAACGCGGCGATCACCGTCACGGCCGGCGTCACGTCCACCGAGCGCTTCATCACCCTCGGGTAGATGAAGTAGTTCTCGACCTGCTGGTAGAGCACGAAGAAGACCGCGCACGCGATTCCCGCGGGCACCGACTGCAGCAGCGCGACCCCGCTCACGAACACCGCGCCGATCGTGGCGCCCACCAGCGGCACCAGGTCCAGCATGGCCACCACCAGAGCGAGCGCCAGCGCGTAGTGCACGCCCGCGATCGACAGGAAGATCCAGGCCACCACGCCCGCGATGACCGAGATCAACACATTGCCCGCCACGTAACCGCCGATGCCGGTGAGGATCTCCTCGCTGATCGCACGCGTACGCTGCCGGCGCGAGGCCGGCACCAGCTTGAGCAGGTAGTCCTTGATCGTGTGCAGCGAACCGAGGAAATAGAGCATGAGCACCAGCAGCGTCACCGTGGTGAACACGCCGTTCAGCACCACCAGACCCGCACCCATGATCCCTGTGGCCAGCGACGGCCCGAGCGTGCTCGTCACGAACGTCCGCAACTGCGGGAGGAGCTGGTAGTCGGCGTCGAGCTGGCGCAGCGTCGGATGGCTGCTCAGCTCGGTGATGTAGCCGGGCACCGCCTCGATGAACTCCGACAACTGCTTGCTCACGGGCGGCACCACGGCCAGCCCGAACAACACGAACGCCACGATGACCCCGGTGAAGACGATCGAGATCGAGGCGCGCCTGGCCAGGCCACGGCGCTGCAGGGCCTCCACGGCCGGGTTGAGCCCGACGGCCAGGAACATCGCCACCACGACCAGGATGATCGTACTCATCGAGTTGACCACCATCTGGGCGATCGCGATGGCCGTCAGCACCCCCAGCCCGCCGACCAGCCCGAACAGGAACGGGCCCCGGGCCAGCGGCTTGCCCGGCAACCCGTACGGCTGCGCCCCCGCCTCCCCACCGCGCCCCTCACCCGCATCGCCGTGCCCGACCTCCGCCGACCGCCTTTCGGCCAAGGCGTCGTTCCCGACGGCCACAGGCCGTTCCGCGGCCGCGGTGTCGTAGCCGCCACCCGCGGACGGTCCCTCGGCCGTCACAGAGGAGTGCTGAGGCGTGGGTTCGGTCCCGTCGCCCGCCGGCCGATCCTCGGTGGCGGGTTCGAGCCCGGTGGAGGGCTCGGCCTTGGCGGGCTCGGCGTCTGTGGACATGGGAACTCCATCGGGGGTCGTCGACGTGCCGTGCCGAGCCCGCGCGAGACAGCACGCCTGCCCGGCAACAAAGAGAGAGCCTAGCGACGATCACGCCGCCAGGCTCTCTCAGCCGTCACTCAGCCCCCGTGCGAACTCCGGCTATTCCTGCCACCACTCGGCGTCGTCCTCCGCCTTGGCCTCGGCCTTGGTGGCGGCCTTGGTGGCGGGCGCCGGCACCGGCTCCGCGGAAGAGGCCTCGACCACGGGCGCGGCGATCGCCGGCTTGGCCGGGGCGGCCGCGACCGCGGACTCGTGGGTCTCCTGACCCGGCAGGGCGGCGCCGCCGAGCAACTGGCGCAGCTGAGCCAGGTGGCTGGTGATGCTGTCGCGCTGGCGGGTCAGCTCGTCGACCTGGCGCTGCATCGCCGTGCGGGTGCGCTCGGCTTCGTTCTTCGCCTCGGTGACGATCGTCTCGGCGCTCGACTTGGCGTCGGCCACGATGGTCTCGGCGCTCTTGCGGGCGTTGGCGACGAGCTGCTTGGCGTGCAGGTCGGCCTCGCGGCGGGTCTGGTCGGCCTGCTGGGTCGCCTTCGTGGCCCTCGACTCGGCCGTGGCGGCGCGCTGCTCGGCCTCGGCGACCAGCTTCTGCGTGGCGGCCTGGGCGGAGGCGTGGCGCTCGGCCTCCTGGCGCTCGGCGTCCTCGCGGCGGGCGGCGAGCTGGATCTCGAACTCGGCCTCGTCCTGCGCCCGCTTGGCCTCCGACTCCTCCAGCACCCGCTGGGCCTGCGCGCGCATCTCGTCGGCCTGCCGCTTGGCGGTGGTCAGCACCTCGTCGCGCTCGCGCTTGGTCGAGGCCCGCAGCTGGGCGACCTCGCGCTCGGTGGTGGTGCGGAGCTTGGCGATCTCCCGCTCGGCGTCGGCCCGCTTCTCCGCCACCTCGTGGTCGGCCGTGGCCCGCAGCTTGGCGGCCTCGCGCTCGGTGGTGTTGGTGAGCTCGTCGGCCTCGCGGCGGGCCGTCGAGCGGATCTCCTCGGCATCCCGCTCAGCGGAGGTGCGCATCTCGTCGGTCTCGCGCGTGGCCTGGGCGCGCTTGTCGGCGGCCTCGGCCTCGGCGGCGGCCCGCAGGTCGGCGGCCTCTACCTTGGCGGCGGCCTTGATCTCGTTGGCCTCGGACCTGGCGGCCTGCACGAGCTCGGTGGCCTGCTCCTCGGCCAGGCGGAGCAGCTGCTCGATGCGGGCGCCGAGACCGGAGTAGGTCGGGCGCTCCTGCTCCTGCAGCTGGCGCTGGGAGTCGGACAGATCGCGCTGCAGGCCGGCAACCTGCTCACGCGCCTGGCGTAGCTCTCCGTCGACCTGCTTCAAGTGATCATGGACCTGGTGCCGGTCGTAACCACGGAGCACCACGTCGAACTCGCGCGCTGGGGCGTCCTCGAAAAAGTTGTTGAGCTGGGCGTCGATGTCGGACTGCATGGAGGCTCGATCCTGGGTTGTCGAGACGGCTACACGGGCCGGACGGGGGGTTCGGGGCATCCGATCCAGGAGCCTGTGCCTCGCGGCAGGCTCCATGTCCGGTGGAAGGTCAAGCGTACTCCGCTGGTGCCACCTGCGAAGCCCCGTCCAACTTTCTGCGTGACTAGTTACATATGCACGTTTTTGGGGTTTTCTAGCGTCTGGCCGCCTGAACCAACTCGGTCAGCATTCCGCCCACGTCTTTGGGATGCAGGAACGCGATCCGGGAGTCCATCGACCCGTGTCTGGGACGCTCGTCCAGGAGCCTCACTCCTCTCTCGCTGATCTTACCCATGGCGTCCGTCACATCTTGTACGCCGAATGCCACGTGATGGACGCCCTCGCCACGCTTGGCGAGGAATTTTCCCACAGGGGAGTCCTCGGTGAGAGGCTCCAGGAGCTGAATGTAGGAGCCCCCGCCTTCGCCGTCGGAGATGTGCAACATGGCCTCCTTGACACCTTGCTCCTCGTTGACCTCGCGAGCAACAACCGTCAGGTCGAATGTGTCAGAAAAGAGACTGATCTGCTCTTCGAGGTCACGGCAGGCGATACCGATGTGGTCGATCCGCAGGAACATATGTGGCCCACCTCCATAGCGAACGGTCACCTACTCGTGGGTATGGTGTCAAAGAACCAGATGGCGAGCACAGGAGGCCCGTGTCCATGTCCAGTTCCGTCATCGTCGCCGGAGCTCGCACCCCCATCGGCAAACTGCTGGGCGCCCTGTCCGGGCTGACCGCCGTCGACCTGGGGGGCATCGCCATCAAGGCGGCGCTCGAACGGGCGGGAGTGGCGCCCGAATCGGTGGAATACGTGATCATGGGCCAGGTCCTCCAGGCCGGCGCCGGCCAGATCCCCTCCCGCCAGGCCGCCGTCAAGGCAGGCATCCCCATGACCGTCCCCTCGCTCACCGTCAACAAGGTCTGCCTGTCGGGCCTCGACGCCATCGCCCTGGCCGACCAGCTCATCAGAGCGGGCGAGTTCGACGTCGTGGTGGCCGGTGGCATGGAGTCGATGACCAACGCCCCCCACCTGCTGCCCGGGCTGCGCAAGGGCGTCAAGTACGGCGGCGCCGACGTGGTCGACTCCATGGCCCACGACGGCCTGTTCTGCGCATTCGACCAGTGCGCGATGGGCGAGTCCACCGAGCGCCACAACGCCAGGCTGGGCATCGGCCGCGAGCGGCAGGACGCCCTGTCGGCCCGCTCGCACCAGCTCGCCGCCGCCGCCATCAAGAACGGCGTCTTCGAGGACGAGATCGTCCCCGTGCAGATCCCGCAGCGGCGCGGTGAGCCGGTCGTCGTCAAGGACGACGAGGGCGTACGCGGCGACACGACCGTGGAGACGCTGGCCAAGCTGCGCCCGGCCTTCGCCGCCGACGGCACCATCACCGCCGGTTCCGCCTCCCAGATCTCCGACGGCGCCTGCGCCGTGGTCGTCATGTCGAAGTCGAGGGCCGAGGAGCTGGGCCTGCCGTGGCTGGCCGAGATCGGCAGGCACGGCAACGTGGCGGGCCCCGACGCCTCCCTCCAGTCCCAGCCCGCGAACGCCATCAAGCAGGCCATGGCCAAGCAGGGCGTGACGGCCGGCGACCTGGACCTCGTGGAGATCAACGAGGCCTTCGCCAGCGTGGTCCTGCAGTCGGCCGAAGAACTCGGCATCCCGCTGGACAAGGTGAACGTCAACGGCGGCGGCATCGCCCTCGGCCACCCGATCGGGGCGTCCGGGGCTCGGATCGTGCTGTCGCTGGCGTACGAACTGAAGCGGCGAGGCGGCGGTCTGGGAGTGGCGGGCCTGTGCGGTGGCGGCGGCCAGGGAGACGCGCTGCTCATCCGCGTCCCATAGGCGGCTTGCCGGAACGCAAGGTCCTCGCATCGGGGGACGGCACACGCCATCCGTAGCGGCAACCCGTCAGTCACCAGGAGGCCGTCTGCCTACGCGGTTGCCCTGATGTGTGGCAGTCGCCGGTGCTTCAGGGCGGTTGGCATACGCCTGAAACGGGCTGTGGGCGCTCCCGTGTCGACGTTGCCCTGGTGTTTCAGGGCACAGCTAGTCACCGTTCGAGGTGGCCATGCCGCGAGCGATGGCGTTGATCGTGGCGTCGAGCACGGCGTCGTGGGTGTCGCCGTACATGTGCTGGTTCATGGCGATCAGCCCGATGGTGCCCATCACGCCCATCACGATTTCGGGCTCGACATCCCTGGTGATCACCCCCTGGGCCTGCCCTTTGGCGATGTACTCCAGCAGCGGGGCCATGATGTACGGCGTGACGCGGGCGATCTCGTGTGCGCCGATCCGTCTGGACACTGCCTGGAGCTCGTCAGGATGGGTGAACAACCGCCGGTAGAACGGATCCTCGGTCAGCACGGTCGTCATCGCTCGCATCACCTCTACCAGGGATTCCACGCTCGGAGGACGGAGGAACACGGCACTGTGCCGTTCGGCGATGAGCGGGGCCCGGCGGATCATGACCTCCTTGTAGAGGGTCTCTTTGGAGTCGAAGAAGGCGTAGAAGCTGGCCTTGGAGATCCCGGCCGGCGCGACCAACTCCTCCAGGGAGGTCTTTTTCAGCCCCTGGGATGCATACAGTCGTTCGGCGGCATCCAGCAGGCTGGCGGTGATCCGCGCCCGCTCCTCGGCAGTGAAAGCGACAGCCACGATATTTACCTATGTCCAATCGGGATATTGGGCTACAGCTTAGCGGGCTCCGGTCGCCTCGCTGCACGTGAACCCGTGCGCCGACAGCAGGCGGGAACGGCAAGTGAGTGGCCGATGAGCGCCGAAGGCGTCACCGGCCACGGGGATCGATCAGGCTGGCGCCGACGCCTACTGCACGGTGCCGGCCCGCTTCTGCTCCTCATACAGCACGCCGAACCGGTCGATGCGCCAGAGCTGGCCCATTGCCATCAGCGTGGCGCCGAAGGCGGTCGGCCAGATCTCAAGTGAGACGAGCCCGTAGGCGATCAGCGAGATTGAGGCCGGGCCGCCCACCACGATCAGCAGGCGCTGGATTCGGCGATGATCGGCCGTGACCGGCCACTTATTGGGTTACATGGCTAGCACGCTCCTGCCCTCCCGGAAGCCAAGCCGGGCTCTCGCCCTGCCGCACCGGCCGGGGCAAGGTCGCCGTCCAGCACCCACAGCGCCCGGTTCCGGCTCGTGCTCCCGGCGCAAGCGCGTCGATCACGACGGAAACGTTCACGACGATCATTGCGCTGTCACCATCCGAAACGCGGACTCTGTTGCCCCGCGCGTGCGCGCGGCCAGGGCCTCCCGCACCGGCTCGGGCACGTCTCGGATCTGGATCGTGACTGACAGGCATGCGTCATATGGACGCACGCACCGCCTGACGGGCCCCGGACAGCGCGATGCCCCGGTCCGAACAGGAATTGGACCGGGGCGCCGTAACGCACTGCTCAGGCCCTCACCAGGAATTCGAGGGCCCGGGCACGCCCCCTCAAGGGGGCTGTTCAGCCCGGCCGCGAGGGAGGCTGCGGCCGGGCTGCTTGTGGGCGGTCATGAGGCCAGGAACCTGGCGAGGGCCGAGCGGTGGCGGCGCTCGCCCCGCGGGCCCCTGCGCGCCTCCATGACCCGCCGCTGCTCGGAGGCGGCGCGGCGCAGCTCAGACGCGCGGTGCTGCATCACGGTGTATTCGAGTTCGGCGTTCATCCGAGTGCTCCTCTGCTTCGTTGCCTGCACTCTCAAGATTCGTCCTAAGGCCCTCCCCGCCACATCGGGCGGATGCCTTATCTCCGGACGCGGGCAGGTACTTAAGAGGGTGAACGCGCGGCTAAGGCCCACTGAGGGGTGCTTACGGCTCGCCGGTGAACTCGACCGTCACCTTCGTGAACCCGAGCGACTTGAGCATGCCCGACAACATCGCCTTGGTGTTGACGTCGGCCCTGGCGCGCAGGTCACTGGCCACGGCGGCCTCGGTGATCTTCTTCTCGGCCAGCAGGTAGAGCTCCCGCTGGTCGCTCGGCGAGCCCGACAGGAAATCCTGCACCCGGTCGAACAGACCCCGCTGGTGCGCGAACACGTAGGAGCGGCCGTTGTCCAGGTTGGGCTTCTCGAGCTGGGCGTGCGGCAGGCGGATGGTCGCCTGTGTACGGTCCGGCGAGACGGTGACCGCGTTGGTGCCCATGGCGGAGAAGTCGACGTACGCGTCCACGCCGCCCGCCCCGACGAACAACGTACGGGTGCCCTTGATGGCGTCGGGCAGGAAGCCGGCGTCCTTCTCCAGGTCCACGACCACCTGGAAGGTGCCGGTCGCCGCCTCGAAGCGGCTCATGTCCTTGATGGACTGCAGCAGCGCCGGCTGGCTGCGGTCGATGGTCCGCCCGCCGAACGGGTCGAGCCACGACCAGGCCAGGCGGCCGCCCACCACGAGCAGGACCGCCAGCACCAGGAACGCGGCGAGATATCGCCACCTGCGGCGCCGCCCGGGAGTCACCTCGGGCAGCGTCGTACGCGAAGTCGTCATGGCAGCATGAGTACCCGCCTGGCGATCACCATCGCCAGCCGATCGGTGACATCTCCGGTTCTTTCGCGTCAGCGGACCTGTACGCGACCGCGACCGCGGGCGCCGACGTGAGCGTCGCGTCCGGAGAGGACGCCCCCGGCACCCGCTCCGGAGGTGAGGCGCTCGCGCCGGGGGCGGAGGACGCCGCCGGGGTGCCGTCGGCGTCGGGGTAGACGGGATAGACGTGGCTCGACGAGGGCGTGGGGCGTACGGGCGAGGGCGCCACCTGCGCATGGGCGGGCCCGCCGCCGAAGTGGGTGCCGGCCAGGCGGCAGCTCTGGAAGTCGCTGTAGAACATCCGCAGCCACTCCCTGCGCTGGTGCTCGGTCAGGCCCGAGAACCAGGACGCCGCGTACTGGTGCTCGGGCAGCGGCCCTCCGGGCAGCGGCTCGCCGCGCAGCCACGCCATCACGATCTCCCTGTAGCCGTCCGCGACCGTGCCGGGGCACCGGGCGGCCAGCGACTCGATGTACTCGTACGCCGCCTCCTCCGCGAACCCCGCGGACAGGTCGGGCACGTGGATCGGCGCGAGCCCGTTGGACGGTTTCAGCTCGTCGTCCAGCGGCCGCTGCTCCACCCGCGTGAACGCGGCAGGCGTGCCCGCCAGCCTGGAGGCGATCTGCGTGAACGACGCCCCCAGCTCGGTCAGCCCCGCCCGCATGCCCGGATGCACGCACACCGTGATCGGCCACTCCTGGCAGCTGTAGGCGATCTCCTCGGCGGCGGCCGGCTTGGAGTGGGTCAGGACGCGCGAGACGCCCATCCCCGCGGCCAGCACGGCCAGCAGCGCGCACGCCAGCACCAGAGCCTGCCTGGTCACCAGCGCCGCCCAGCCGAGCAGCAGCGCCGCCGTGAGGCCGAGCAGCCAGATCGTCTGGTCGAAGAACGCGGCCCCGCTCAACCCCTGGAACAGGTCGTACGGCTCCCCGGTGCCCGGCGCCAGCTTGTCGGCCCACCCGCGGTCGTCGGCCAGCCACGAGAACACCCCATAACAGGCGAGGCCGGCGACCGGCGGGGTGAAGGGGTGCGGCAGCACCCAGCCGGCCACCCACCCGATCACGGAGTAAAGGGCCAGCCCCGCCATGCCCATGCCGAGGCCCGCCAGGCTCAGCCGGCCCGCCTGGTCGGTGAGGACGGTCTTGACGGCCAGCACCAGCACGGTCGCACCGAACGACCCCAGCACCACCACCACGATCGCCAGCGGTGCCTTGAGCGCCCTCCACGTCGTGAGCGAACGCCCGCGCAGTGCCTTGCGCTTGCGCAACGCCACCCACGCGGCGAAGGCCGCGGCGACCGGCCCGGTCAGCCGGAGCGATCCGATGACCGCCGCCACGATGTTCTCCCAGGCGTCGACGCCGGGTATCAGGACGTTCCACGCTGCGACCAGGCCGACAGCGAGCAGCACGGCCACAGTGACGGCCGCGCTCTGCTTCAGCTCCTCCCGTGAAACGCCCCCGTGCTCACGCACCCGTTTTCCCGTTGAAGTTCATCAAGCACCCCCCGTGCCCCTCGGCAAGGCGGAAACGATCAGTCCGGCCGGTCCCCACAGGCTGATGGACTTGGCGTCCGCGTCACCATTCGTAGGAGAACCATAACTGAGCGTGATGATTGATGTCCGGACTCTTGGCCAAGCGGAGAGGCCTGTCGCTGGGAGTAGCCAGACGAACCGGGACGACCGGCGCGCTACCGTATCGCTGTGACGCAGCCCAAGCCTCTCAACCTGCCGTTCGACCCGATCGACCGCGCCGCGGAGAGCTGGCGGGCCCACTTCGGTCCGTCCGCGGCCATGGCCGCGGTGACGTCGATCATGCGAGCGCACCAGATCCTGCTGTCGCAGCTCGACGCGCTGCTCAAGCCCTACGGCCTGACCTTCGCGCGGTACGAGGCGCTCGTGCTGCTGACGTTCAGCAGGACGGGGGCGCTGCCCTTGTCAAAAATCGGGGAAAGGTTGATGGTCCACCCCACCAGCGTCACGAACACGGTGGACAGGCTGGAGAAGTCCGGGTTCGTCCGGCGCTTGCCCAATCCCCGTGACGGGCGCGGCGTGCTCGCCGAGATCACCGAGCCGGGGCGCGACGTCGTACGCCGGGCCACCGGCGACCTGACGGCGGCCGAGTTCGGCCTGTCGATGTACGCCGAGGACGAACTCCAGGCGATGTTCGACCATTTGCGCACCCTTCGGGTGGCGGCTGGTGACTTCGCCGGGTCGTCGATGCGGCAAGATGAGGAGCATGGCGGACTTCTCTAAACCCGGGTCGCTCTACGGAGCCGTGGACCTGGGCGCGCGCAAGCAGGCACTGGAGGCTCAGGCACGGCGGGAGGCCGCAGGTCCCCAGGCGGCCGCGGCCTCCGTCGTCGATGTGACCGAGGAGACGTTCACGAGTGACGTCATCGACAAGTCGATGACGTTGCCCGTCGTGCTCGACCTCTGGTCGCCGAGGTCCCCGGGCAGCGTCCAGCTCAGCCCGGTGCTGGAGAAGGTGGTCGGCGACCTCGGCGGCAAGGCCGTGCTGGCCAAGGTCAACGTCGACGCCAGCCCGCAGATAGCGCAGGCGCTGCGCGTCCAGGCCGTGCCGACCGTGCTGGCGATCTTCCAGGGCCAGGCCGTGACCGGTTTCCAGCAGGTGCTGCCCGAGCAGGAGGTGCGGCGCTGGCTCGACGAGCTGATGGGCGCGGTCGAGCAGTTCTACCAGGCCAATCCCGACGCCCGGCCCGCCGAGGCCGGCGAGCCGGCCGAGCAGGAGGAGCAGTCCGGGCCTCCCACCGACCCCGACATGGCGGCGGCCGAGCAGGCGATCGACCGCGGCGACTTCGACGCGGCCATCGAGGCCTACCAGCGGCTGCTGGCCCGCGCGCCGGGCAACGAGGACGCGAAGATGGGGCTGGCCGGGGTCGCGCTGCTCAAGCGCACGTCCGAGGCCGACCCCGCCGACGTCCAGCGGCGCGCGCAGGAGGACCCGGCAGACCTCGACGCGCAGCTGCTCGCGGCCGACTTCGAGATGATGTCGGGCGCGATCGACCAGGCGTTCGAGCGCGTCATCGCCGTGGTCAAGCGCACCTCGGGCGACGAGCGCGACAAAGCCAGGCGGCATCTGCTCGGTTTGTTCGAGGCTTTGCCGGCCGAAGACCCATCCTTGGCCAAAGCGCGTAGAGCGTTGGCGAGTGCACTGTTCTAACCTGAATTCATGCGGGTCGTCACCATATCGGCGACATACGGCACGGCCGGCAGCCAGATCGGCCCGGCCGCGGCCGAGCGCCTCGGCGTGCCCTTCATCGACCGCGCGATCCCCAGTGCCGTCGCCGAGGAGTTGGGCTGCACGCTGGAGGAGGCGCTGGCCCACGACGACCGGGCCGAGCACGGCATCGGCCGGCTCTTCTCCGGGGCGATGCGGCTGCCCACGGTGACGTTCGGCGGCGTCGACATGTATGTTCCGGGCGCGATGCCCCTGGCGCCCGAGGAGTTCGTCAGCCGCACCGAGCGCGTGCTCAAGGAGACCGCGCGCCTGCAGGGCGGCGTGTTCCTGGGCAGGGCGGGGGCGCTGGTGCTGGGCGACCACCCCGGCGCGCTGCACGTGCGGCTGGACGCCCCTCTGACCCGCAGGGTGCGGCAGACGGCCACGCTGGGGCAGCTCAGCGAGCGCGAGGCCCGGCAGATCATCGAGGACAACGACCGGGCGCGGAGCGCCTATGTGCGCCACTTCTACCGCACCGACCCGGCCGACGCCCGGCTCTACCACCTGGTGATCGACAGCACCACCATTCCCGTGGCCACGTGTGTCGAACTGATCGTCATGGCCTCCGAGGCGCGGGATTGACCGGATGACCTCTAACATGGATGCATTCTTGGTCAGTCCCGAAGGAGCGATTGACGTGGCGACCGTCCCCAGTGTGTCGTACTCCATCACCGTGCGCCTCGAGGTGCCCGCAGGTGGCAACGCCGTGAGTCTGCTCACGCACGCCGTAGAGTCGGCAGGGGGTGTCGTGACCGCCCTCGACGTCACCAACGCGGGTCACGAGAAGCTGCGCATCGACGTGACCTGCGCCGCCAGGGACACCGATCACGCCCAGGCCATCGTCGACCAGCTCGAGGCGATCGAGGGCGTTGTCATCCACAAGGTGTCCGACCGCACCTTCCTCATGCACCTCGGCGGCAAGATCGAGATGGTGTCGAAGGTGCCGCTGCGCAACCGTGACGAGCTGTCCATGGCCTACACGCCCGGTGTTGCGCGCGTGTCCATGGCGATCGCGCGCAACAAGGAGGACGCGCGGCGCCTGACCATCAAGCGCAACACCGTGGCGGTCGTCACCGACGGCTCCGCCGTGCTGGGGCTGGGCAACATCGGGCCCGAGGCGGCGCTGCCCGTCATGGAGGGCAAGGCGGCGCTGTTCAAACGGTTCGCGGGCATCGACGCCTGGCCGATCTGCCTGGACACGCAGGACGTCGACGAGATCGTGCGCACGGTGCAGGTGATCGCGCCGGGGTTCGGCGGGATCAACCTGGAGGACATCGGCGCGCCGCGCTGCTTCGAGGTGGAGCGGCGGCTGCGCGAGCTGCTCGACATCCCGGTCTTCCACGACGACCAGCACGGCACGGCGATCTGCGTGCTGGCGGCGCTTACCAACGCCCTGCGGGTGGTCGACAAGAACATCGAAAACGTCAAGATCACCATGGCGGGCGCGGGGGCGGCGGGCTACGCCGTGCTGCGGCTGCTGCTGGCGGCCGGGGCGCGCAACGTGATCGTGTGCGACTACCTCGGGGCCGTGCACAAGGGGCGCGATGACCTCGACGACTCGCTGCGCTGGATGGCCGACAACACCAACGCCGAGGGCTACGCGGGCGACCTGCGGGGCGCGGTGAAGGACGCCGACGTCTTCGTGGGCGTCTCCGCGCCCGGCATCCTGACCGGCGACGACATCGCCTCGATGGCTGAGGACCCGGTCGTGTTCGCGCTGGCCAACCCCGAGCCGGAAGTGTCGCCCGACGACGCCCGCGAGCACGCCGCCGTGGTGGCCACCGGGCGCTCCGACTACCCCAACCAGATCAACAACGTGCTGGCCTTCCCGGGGGTCTTCCGCGGCCTGCTCGACGCTCAGGCGTCCGTCGTGACGGAGGAGATGTTGCTGGCCGCCGCGGGCGCGCTCGCCGCCGTCGTCACGCCCGAGGAGCTGGGGCCCAACTACATCGTCCCGAGCGTCTTCCACCCCGACGTGGCCACCGCCGTCGCCGCCGCCGTCCGCGAGTCGGCCGGCGGGCGCGCGCGGGGCTTCACCGAAGCATAAGATCATCTTTCGTTACGGCACAGCCGAGGTCACGCCGGCCGCCGCACGTGGCTGAGAGACGGCCCGGCCGTGGGTGCCGTCGCGCAGGTCACGGAAGTGCCTGAGCAGGGCTTCGTTGATGGGAGTGCGCGTGCCCTCCCCCTGCCCCATGGGGTCGTCAGGCCACCTCAGCGGGCCTCAGACGGCCTGGCCGAGCAGCTTCTCGATCCTGGCGCGCACGTCGGGTGTGTCGAGGCCGCGTACCGTGAGCGTCGTGCGGCGGCGTACGACGTCGTCGACCGTGGCCGCCCACTCGCGGTCACGGGCGTAGACCGCCTGAGCCCAGATGTCCGGCCCGTCGGGGTGGATGCGCTCGCCGAGCGCCGGGTCCTCGCGGATGAGCCGGGACAGGTCGAACGCGATCGAGCCGTAGTGCGTGGCCAGGTGCCTGGCGACCAGCGGGTCCATGCGCGTGCCCGGGTCGCGGTCGGTCCACAGCCGCATGGCCACCGCGTCGGGGCTGGCCAGCCCCGGCAGCGGCACCGCCGGCAGGATGTCGGCCAGATCGTCGCCGAGCGGCTGCCCCGGCAGGCGGGCGAGCGTGGCGAGCACGTGCCTGCCGATGTGCCGGTAGGTCGTCCACTTGCCGCCGGCGACGGAGAGCATGCCGCCCGAGCCGCTGGTCACGACGGTCTCCCGTTTGGCCGCGGCGACCTGCCCGGGGCCGCCGGGCAGCACGCGCAGCCCGGCGAAGGCGTAGGTGATGTCCTCGCGCCTGAGCTGGGAGTCGCGTACGGAGTGGCCCGCCTCGTCGAGGATCTGCGCGATGTCGGCCTCGGTGGCGCGGACCGCGGCCGGGTCGCCCTCGTAGGCCTCGTCCGTGGTGCCGAGCAGCAGGTGGTCCTCCCACGGGATGGCGAAGGACACCCGGTATTTGTCGATGGGCGTGGTGAGCGCGGCCTTCCACGGCTCCTGCCGGCGCAGCACCAGGTGGGCCCCCTTGGACAGCCGGATGCTGGGCGCGGCGGAAGGGTCTTCCATGCGCCGCAGATGGTCGACCCACGGCCCGGTGGCGTTCAGCACGAGCCTGGCCGACACGCCGAACTCGGTCCCGTCGAGCCGGTCGCGCAGCTCGGCGCCCGTCACGGTGCCGGACGTCTTGCGCAACCCGACGACCTCGGCGTGGTTGAGCACGACCGCGCCCGCGTCCACCGCGGCTCGTACGGTCATGACGGCGACCCGGCTGTCGTTCATCTGGTGGTCGCCGTAGACGGCGGCGGCCCGCAGGCCCTCGGAGCGCAGGGCGGGCACCCTGGCCATGGCCTGCTGCGGCGTGATCACGCGGCCCATGCCGTCGCCGAACACCGACAGGGCGGAGTACAGGAACACCCCCGCCCCCAGCTTGGCGGCGCCGTGCGGGCCGCCCTTGTAGATCGGCACCACGAACGTCAGCGGCTTGACCAGGTGGGGTGCGATGTCGGCGGCCAGCGCGCGCCGTTCGCGGTGGTTCTCCGCGACCAGTCGCACGTTGCCGGTCTGCAGGTAGCGCAGGCCGCCGTGGACGAGCTTGGAGGAGGCGCTGGACGTGGCGCCGGCGAAGTCGCCTGCGTCCACCATCGCCACCCGCAGCCCCGCCTGCGCGGCCATCCACGTCACCGACGTGCCGAGGATGCCGCCGCCGATCACGAGCAGGTCGTAGGCGGTGCCGGCCAGCTCGTGCCTGGTTTCCGCGCGGTCGGTGCCGATCGCGAGTGTCATGGTCTGCTCCCCTCGTCCTGCTCGACCCAGCCGAGAGTGCGCGCCACGGCCTTCTTCCAGTTGCGGTATTCGCGTTCGCGTACGGCTTCGCCGATCGCGGGACGCCATTCGGCGGCCTTGTGCCAGTTGGCCCGCAGGCTCTCGACGTCGGGCCAGTAGCCGGTGGCCAGGCCGGCCGCGTACGCGGCGCCCAACGCGGTGGTCTCGGCCACCATCGGCCGGATGACGGGCACCGCGAGCACGTCGGCGAGCGTCTGCATGAGCAGGTTGTCGGCGGTCATGCCGCCGTCGGCGCGCAACGTGGTCAGGTCGAGCCCGGAGTCGGCGTTCATCGCGTCGACCACCTCGCGGGTCTGCCACGCCGTGGCTTCGAGCACGGCCCGTGCCAGGTGGCCCTTGTTGACGAACCCGGTCAGTCCCGCGATCACCCCGCGCGCGTCGGAGCGCCAGTGGGGCGCGAACAACCCCGAGAACGCGGGCACGAAATAGCAGCCGCCGTTGTCGTCGACCGTCTTCGCCAGCGTCTCGATCTCGGCCGCGCTGGAGATCAGGCCCAGGTTGTCGCGCAGCCACTGCACCAGGGAGCCGGTGACCGCGATGGCGCCCTCCAGCGCGTACGTGGCCGGGCCGGAGCCGATCTGGTAGCCGACGGTGGTCAGCAGGCCGTGCTTGGAGACGACCGGCTCGTGACCGGTGTTCATCAGCAGGAAGCTGCCGGAGCCGTAGGTGCTCTTGGTCTCGCCGGGGGCGAAGCACGTCTGCCCGAACAGCGCGGCCTGCTGGTCGCCGAGCGCGGAGGCGACCGGGACGCCGCCGGACGTGCGGCCGTAGACCTCGGCGGACGGGCGGATCTCCGGCAACATCGCGCCCGGCACGCCCATCGCCGCCAGCAGCTCGTCGTCCCAGCCCAGCGTGTGGATGTCCATCAACATCGTACGGCTGGCGTTGGTGACGTCGGTGATGTGGCGGCCCGTGAGGTTCCACAACAACCAGCTGTCCATCGTGCCGAACAGTACCTCGCCCCGCTCGGCCCGCTCCCGCAGGCCGGGGATCTCGTCGAGCAGCCAGCGGATCTTCGGCCCGGAGAAGTAGGTGGCCAGCGGCAGCCCGGCACGCTCCTTGAACAGGCCCTCGTGCTCGGCCAGCGCCCGGGTCAGCGCGTCGGTGCGGGTGTCCTGCCAGACGATCGCGTTGCAGACGGGCCTGCCGGTCTCGCGGTCCCACAACACGGTGGTCTCGCGCTGGTTGGTGATGCCGAGCGCGGCGATCTGCGCGTTCTCGATGCCGGCGCCGCTCACGGCCTCTCCGAGCAGGCCGCGCACCGCCTGCCAGATCTCGTCCGCGTCGTGCTCCACCCAGCCGGGCCTGGGGAAAATCTGGCGGTGCTCCCGCTGGGCGACGGAGATGATGTTGCCGGCCTCGTCGAAGACGATGCACCGGCTGGACGTGGTGCCCTGGTCGATGGCTGCGACGTAGTGCGGTCGAGGCACGAGCTTCCTCGCTTGGATCAGGGTTCGACAATGTCGAACGACGTGAAGAATGTTATGCGGTCGTCATAGGGGTGGACAAGTCAGCGGGCGAGGGCGCGCGTGATCGCGCGGGCCGCGTCGCGCACGTACGAGACGTACTCCATGTGCAGGGCTCCGTCCGGGGCCAGCCGCTCGACCGCGCCGCGGATGCCGATGGCGCCCACCACGATGCCGCGCGCGTCCTTGATGGGCGCGGCGATGGCCACCTCGCCCTCCGTGAGCTCCTCCCTCTCGGCCGCCCAGCCGCGCGCCCTGACCTGGTCGAGCTCGGTCTCCAGGGCTTTGGGGTCGGTGAGGGTGGCCTTCGTGTACGCCCGCAGAGGCGCGGCCGGCGCCTCGCCGTAGGGGTCGTGGGCGAGCAGGACCTTGCCGAGTGCGCTGGCGTGCGTCGGCAGGTAGGTGCCGACCTGGAGGGTCTGCATGCTGTCGTCCGGCCTGAACACGTGGTGGATCACCAGAACGTGCCCCTCGTGCAGGGTGCCGATCCAGGCGCTCTCCCTGCTGCGTCCCGCCAGGGCGTCGGCCCAGTTGATCGAGCGGGTCCGCAGCTCGTTGACGTCGAGGTAGCTGCTGCCCAGGTGGAGCAGCGTGGCGCCGAGGCGGTACTTTCCCGTCGCCAGGTCCTGTTCGACGAACCCCACGCGGACCAGCGTGCGCAGGATGCCGTGCAGCGTCCCTTTGGGCAGGCCCAGCGCCTTGGCCAGCTCGGCCACGCCGAGCTGGCGCGGACCCGAGGCGAGCAGCCGCAGGATGGCGGCCGCCCGCTCGACCGATTGAATCGTCTCTCCCACACCTCGCACCCTAGTGCAGAGCGGTTCGATAATGCCGAACGCAGACCCTGCGGCGGTGAACAGCCGCACCGGTCGGCCGCAAAGTGCCCGCCCACCAGCGGCGCGGCAGGTCGGGTCGGCCTACAATGTCGCAAGCGGTGAACCCGGCAGACCACGACGCCCCGTTCAGCCCCGCGCCCGAGCCCGGAATGCCCCCTCAGTAAAGACATGGCAGGGAGAGCCCGGCGGGCACGCGATGGCGGCGGCGAGTCCCCCGGGATCACTCGCCATGAGCACAACCCCCGGCGAGGTCGCCAGCCCTCCCCGTGACCGAGGAGAGCCGAGCACGCCATGCCGACAAGGAGATGCCTGCGCCGCCTGACCAGGCCGCAATCCCTGCCCGCGTGCAGGGGCACCTGGTACGCCGCGGGCCGTGCAATGCCGGGGCCGTCAAAACATGCACCACTAACGGGATAGGGGTCCCGTTAACCGGGCATGCCGGTATACGGTGAGGAGTTTAGATGGAACAACCTTCCCGTTTGGCGGGAACCGTGCGGCCGGGGGGCCGCACCGCGCGGGTACGCGCCGCCGTACTCGACGCCACCCAGGACATCCTGGTCGAGCACGGTTTCCACGGCCTGACCATGGACCAGGTGGCGGCCAGGGCGGGCGTCGGCAAGACCACGGTCTACCGGCGTTGGGGGAGCACTCCCAGGCTGGTGGCCGACCTGATGAAAGAGCTGGCCAACCAGTCGTCGCCGCACGCCGACACCGGCGACGTCGAGTGTGACCTGCTGGCCAACGCGGTGTCCGTCTGGGAGGCGGTCACCGACGGACGGCTCGGTGCCACGTTGCAGGCAGTGATCGCCGCCGCGACCTGCGACGAGGAGGCCGCCGACGCGCTGCGGACCTTCTTCGCCCGCAGGATCGAGGAGTGGGCCACCGTCGTGGACCTGGCCGTCAAGCGGGGCGAACTGCCCGAGGGGACCGACGGCGGTGAGTTGATCAGGGCGATCTCCGCCCCGCTCTACTACCGCCTGGTGGTCACGAGGGAGCCGGTGACGCGCTGGGACGCCGAACGGTCGGTGTCACGCACGCTGGCCGCCGCGCGGGCCGGCGCCTTCGTGCCCTGACGGGCTCGGTCCCGTGAGACCGCCGGTTTCACGGGGCTGAGCGGGGCCAGATCGATCCGTACCACCACAACACGCCCCCCATGATCACGAGCCCGCCCGCTGTGGCCAGCTTGGCCATGAGGTCCACGGGCGGGCCCGTGAAGGGGAGGCGGTCGAGGTGGTGGCCCCAGGGGCAGTCGTTCTCGATGTCGGTCGAGTCGATCAGCGTGTCGGGGTGGTGCTCGGCGACCGAGTACGCCTCGATCTCGGCGCGACTGCCCCTTTTCACCCGCACCTGCTTGACGATCGTCTTGCGTGCCGGGATCGAGCCGCTGGCCACGGTTCTGCCGTCGGCCCGCAGGTCGTACCGTGCCAGCTGGCGCGTCACGTTGCGGAGCGTGACGGTGGCCCGGCCGGAGCGGCAGGCCACGTCGTCGACCGTCATCGTGAACGGGTCGCCCGGATCCAGTCGCGGCCAGGCCCAGGCGGTGGCGGGGAGGAGCAGCGCCACGGTCATGGGCAGCGTGGCCAGGACGATACGAGTACCGATACGCATGCGCTCCCCCCGGGCTGTGATCTTTGCTACTGAATGTGCCCAAGTGAGCACTAAAAGTAACATCGGCTCACTGAGGGAGCGCACGCCCCCGGATACACGCCATGATGGATGTATGGCGGAGGCGATCTACGTCGGCGGGTTGTTGGTGGCGACGCCGCTTCTCGACGACCCCAACTTCCGGCGTAGCGTCGTGCTGATCCTGGAACACGACCACGACGGCGGCACTCTGGGTGTGGTGCTCAACAGGCCGAGCGACATCTCGGTGACGCAGGTGCTGCCCGTGTGGGATCCGCTGGTGACGGGGCCTCCGGTGTTGTTCGAGGGCGGGCCCGTGCAGACCGACAGCGCGCTCGCGCTGGCGGCCGTCCCGAGCGGGGAGGAGCCGCTGGGCTGGCGCAGGCTCCACGCCGGCACGCCGGCCGTCTCGCGGCTCGGCACGGTCGACCTGGACGCGCCGCCCGAGATCCTGCAGGGGGAGATCGCGCAGATGCGCATCTTCGCGGGGTACGCGGGCTGGACGTCGGGTCAGCTGGAGAGCGAGATCGCCGAGGGTGCATGGTACGTCGTCGACTCCGAGGTCGGCGACACCTTCCACGCCGATCCGGGCTCGCTCTGGCGGCACGTGCTGCGGCGCCAGCACGGCGAGCTGGCCTTCGTGGCGACCTGCCCGGACGATCCGACGATGAACTGAGCCCCGCCGCTCAGAGGTCCCATCCCGGCCGCAGCGAGCGCTCGGCCAGCTCGATCGTCTCGGCCATGCGGCCGGTGATCTCCGGCATCCCGCCGTCGCGGCGCGGGCACTCGAAGCCGACGCGCATCGCCGACATGGCGAAGGCGACGATCAGGTGGGAGAGCTGGTCCGAGTCGGCGTCGGTTCCCCTGCGGGCGGCGACCAGCTCCGCGAGGCGGCGCTCGGTGCCGGCACCCCTGGCCACCGACTGGCCGATCAGCTGCGGGTTCTCGTCAAGGACGCGGCGGAGTTTGAGGAACCTGCGGTGCTCGTCCTCCGTTGAGCCTTCCATGTCGCTCAGCACCGCGCGCACCGCGTGCATGAGTGCCGTGAACGGCGGCTCGCCCTGCGGGCGGGAACGCATGGTCTCCATCATGAGCCCCTCGCCGTGGTCGTGGAACCACAGCACCAGATGGTCCTTGCTGGTGAAGTAGCGGAAGAAGGTGCGGGGGGAGATGTCGACGGCCCCCGCGATCTGCTCGACGGTGGTCGACTCGTATCCTTGTTCGAGGAACAGGTCGAGTGCCGCGTCGAGGATCGCCAGGCGCGTCTTCTCCTTCTTGCGTTCACGCAGACCCACAGTGGTCACTCCCTCGAAACTTTTCTGTCATAGTGTGCCATAAGTCATAGTCCGCCAAGTGAAAGTCGGTTGTCACAAGTCATCGGCTGTCATAGATTGCTGAGGCTTGCGATACCTATGCCCCTATGCGGGGCTTATGTCATTCAGGGGGACTCATGGCTCACGCGAAGGCGGTCGGCGTGCCGTCGCCGCCCGGTCCGGACCGGACGGCGGCCGGCCGCAATCCGTGGCTGGTGCTGCTGGCGGTCAGCCTGGGCGTCATCATGGTGATGCTCGACGGCACCGTGGTGGGCATCGCCAACCCGGTCATCCAGGCCGACCTGAAGGCCTCGCTGTCGGACCTGCAGTGGGTGACCAGCGGCTACCTGCTGGCGCTGGCGGTGTTCCTGATCACGGCGGGCAAGCTCGGCGACCTGTTCGGGCACAAGCGCGTCTTTCTCATCGGGGTGGCCGGCTTCGCGATCACGTCCGTGGGCATCGGCCTCAGCGCCGAACTGGCCGGCGTCATTCCCGGCCTCTCGCCCGTCGGCGCGCTCATCGGGCTGCGGGTGCTGCAGGGCCTGTTCGGCGCGCTGCTCCAGCCCGCGGCGCTGGCGCTGCTGCGTGGAGCGTTCCCAGGGCCGAGGCTGAACCAGGCGATGGGAGCCTGGGGCGGCATCATCGGCCTGTCCAGCGCCGCCGGACCGATCGTGGGCGGTGTGCTGGTCGAGAACGTGAACTGGGAGTCGGTCTTCTTCATCAACGCGCCGGTCGGGATCATCGCCCTCGTCATGGGCATCTTCCTGATCCAGGACAACCGCGCCCAGACCATGGCGCGGATCGACTGGCTCGGCGTGCTGCTGCTGTCGGGCGCGATGTTCTCGCTGGTGTGGACGATCATCAAGGCCCCCGACTGGGGATGGGGCGACAGCACGACGCTGAGCTTCCTGGGCGCGTTCGCGGTGCTGATCGGCGCGTTCGTCTTCTGGCAGCACCGGGCGCAGAAACTCGGCAGGCAGCCGCTGGTCCCGCTGTCGCTGTTCAGGAACGTCTCGATCTCCATCGGCACCGTGCTGATGATGATGGTGGCGTTCGCGATGTTCGGGGCGATGTTCTTCCTGGGCTTCTTCTTCCAGGGCGTGCACGGCCTGAGCCCGCTGGAGGCCGGTCTGCGCATGTTGCCGATGAGCGCCGGCATGATCGTCGCCTCGCCGCTGGCGGGCCTGGCGATCGGCAGGCTCGGGCCGAAGATCACGATGGCGGCCGGTCTGCTCATCACCGCGTTCGCCATGTTCCTCATGTCCCAGCTCAGCATCGACGCGTCGTTCCTCGCCAGCGCCATCCCGTTCGTGCTGCTGGCCTTCGGCATGTCGCCGGTCTTCGTGGGCGCCACGGAGATCATCGTGGGCAACGCGCCACTTGAGCTGAGCGGTGTCGCGGGCGGTGTCCAGCAGTCGGCCATGCAGGTCGGCGGCGCGCTGGGCACCGCGATCCTGGGCGCCGTGATGGCCGCCGAGATCTCCGGCACGCTGCCCGGCCACCTCGGCCCCGCGGCGCAGGCCATCCCGCCCGCGCAGCTGGCCGGGCTGGAGAAGGCGGCCGCCTTCGGCGCGGCTCCTCCCGGGCTGCCGCAGCCGATCGTCGACGCCGTGCACCACTCGTTCATGGACGGCATGCACCTCGCCTTTCTGGTGAGCACCGGCATTGCCGTGCTGACCGCCCTGCTGACGCTGTTCGTCAAGGCGGGGCGCAAGGCCGAGGGCGTACAGGTGCACGTGGGCTGACCCCCTGAGCGGCCCGCTGCGGCCCTCGCCCTCGCGGCGGGGGCCACGGCGTTCGGTGCAGGACGCGGTCGCGAGCGGGCATAAACTCGGTGGGGTGAGCAGCACGAAGATCCTCCCAGAGCAGGAGACCACGCCGCGGACCTCGCACGGCGACGGCGATCACGAGCGCTTCGCCCACTACGCGGACAAACACAAGATCACCGAGAGCATGGTGACGGGCACGCCCATCCGCGCCCTGTGCGGCAAGATCTGGGTGCCCAGCCGTGACCCCAAGAAATACCCGGTCTGCCCGGAGTGCAAAGAGATCTACGAAGGCCTTCCCTCCGGCGGTGGCGAGGGTGACGACAAGCAGTGAGTGTTGCTGAGCGGTGATCCTCCACTGAACAGCTACGGTCTGTAGCCATGTCGGTGCATTCCGCAGTGGGAGGATCGTATGGCTCGGCGTGCGACCGCCGTCTCGTTGGCATGCCTGCTGGCGATCTGGTTCGCCCCGCCGCTGCGGGCCGGTGCCGCCCACGCGGCCGTGTGCGGCCATCGCGCGCCGGAGGGGCCAGGGCCGCGCTCGCCCCAGCCGGGAGACGTGGCCAAGGTCCAGTCCGAGCTGGCCCGGCGCCTGGCCGGCGTCACGCCGCCGACCCAGATCACCGTGCCCACCGTGGTGCACGTCATCACGCGGCCTGACCGCCAGGTCTCCGACCAGGCGGTCGAAGCGCAGATCACCGTGCTCAACTCCGCGTACGCCGGCCGCTTCGGCGGCGTCGACACCGGCGTGCGGTTCCGCCTCGACGGCATCGAGGTCAGGCGGAACGCCGCCTGGTTCGGCGATCCGGTCGGCCACGAGCGGGCCATGAAGAGCGCGCTGCACCAGGGCGGCCCCGGCACGCTCAACCTCTACGTCGCCCAGCTCAGCGAGCAGATGCTGGGCTTCGCCAGCTACCCCTACTGGTACACCGACGATCCCGCGCTCGACGGCGTCGTCATCGACTGGCGCGGCCTGCCCGGGGGTGCGATGACCAACTACAACCGCGGCTTCACCGGCGTGCACGAGATCGGCCACTGGCTCGGGCTGTTCCACACGTTCGAGAACGGCTGCAAGGAGCCGGGCGACGGCATCGACGACACACCCGCCCAGGCCAGGCCGACCAAGGGGTGCCCTGAGCGCTCCGACACCTGCGCGAAGGCGGGGCTCGACCCCGTGCACAACTTCATGGACTACGCACACGACCGGTGCATGTCGGAGTTCACCCAGGGGCAGGCCAGGCGGATGCACGAGATGTGGGCGGCGTACCGGCAGGCCGCGCCGGGCGCGATGCGAGGCTGAATACGATGTGCGAGTGACAGCTCCGAAGGCACTCGACACTCCCTACCAGCCGCCGCGGATCTTCGGCGCGCGCTACCGCACCGCGACCCTCGGCATCCTGCTCGTGGTCACGCTGGTGGCTTTCGAGGGCATGTCGGTCGGCGTCGCCATGCCGGCCATCGCCGACGAGCTGGACGCGCTCGACCTCTACGGGATCAGCTTCTCGGCCTTCCTGATCGCCAGCCTGTTCGCCAACGTGGTGTCGGGCCTCTGGTCGGACCGGCACGGCTACCCCTTCCCGTTCGTGGCGGGAATGGTGTTGTTCGTCGTCGGGATGGCGCTGGCCGGGGCGGCGTCGACGGCGGTGATGTTCCTCGTGGCGCGGGCCGTGCAGGGGCTGGGGGCGGGCTCCACCATCGTGGCGCTGTACGTGATGATCGCGCGGGTCTACCCCGTGGAGTCGCGGCCCAAGGCGTTCGCGGCCATCTCCGCGGCCTGGGTGGTGCCCGCCATGGTCGGCCCGGCCGTGGCCGGGTTCGTGGCCCAGAACTGGGGCTGGCGCTACGTCTTCTACGGCATCATCCCGCTCGTGGTGCCCGCACTGCTGATGCTGCTCCCGTCGCTGCGCAGGCCGTCATCGCCGGACGAGGCGCCGTCCGGCGGGCCGAGGTCGCGGCCGGTGGCCATGACGCTGGCCGCCACCGCCGCGGCCGCCGGCGCCGGAGTGCTGCTGCACGGCGTCGATCGGCTGCACCTGCATCCCGTCTCAGGAGCGGTGGAGACGGCGGCCGGGCTGGCCTCGCTGATGTACGGGCTGTTCCGACTGTTGCCTCTCCGGGCGCTGCGGTTCGGGCGCGGGCTGCCCACGACCGTGATGATGCGGGGCTTCTTCTCGGCCTCCTTCTTCGGCGTCAACTCCTTCATCCCGCTGGCGCTGCAGGAAGTGAAGGCCTTCGACCTGTCGAGCGCGGGCTTCGCACTGACGACCGGGGCGCTCGGCTGGTCCGCCGGCTCCTACCTGCAGAGCAGGAAGGAAGGGGCGGCGCACCTGCGGATCCGGCTCGGCACGAGCTGCATCGCCGTCGCGATCCTGCTCTGCCTGCTGGCCGTCCTGCCCGGGACAAGCGGGTGGATCGCCGTGCCCGCGTGGATCCTGGCCGGCTTCGGGATGGGGTACGGCATGACCACGGTCAGCATCACGGCGCTGAAGCAGTCGCCCGTCAACGAACAGGGGGCCAACTCCGCGGCGCTGTCGGTGACGGACATGCTGGGCTCGGCGCTGGCCATCGGCGTCGGCGGCGCGCTGGTCAACCTGATCGGGCACTCCTCCGCCGAGATCGCCACCGGGTTCGTCGTCATCTCGATCCTCATGGCCTCGATCGCCCTGAGCGGCACCGTGCTCGCCGGTCGCACCCGTTGAATTCCGCCCCACCTGTCACAACGGCAACGGATCGCCTGATCGCCGTCGCCAGGAGTGATAGGACAGCGGGACAAGGAGGTGTCATGGAGGGTGATCACCGTGTCTGGCCACCGCGGATGGGGGCCCGGCATCGCCGTACTCCTCCTGAGGACCGTACGTCTCCTGAGTCCGACACCCCTCCCGACGGCGCCCCCGCAGAGGGCGGAGGGGCCGTGTGGGGCGCTCACCGCGGCGCGAGGCCCCGGCGGGGCAGAAACCCCTTCGAGAGCGTCCGGGACACCACCGCCAGGACCGAGCGGCCTCCTGACCCCCCTCCAGGACCCGTCCATGAAACGGGCTGGGGAGGTCTGCCGGGGCCTGAACCCGCGTCGCCGCGGAGGCGGCGGGAACGGTCCCATCCGCTGGACCTCGGTCCTGACCTGGAGGACGAGGAGCCCTGGAACCCGCGCATCCGCGGCGCCGTGGAAGCCGGCCGGGGCAACGGGCGTGGCGCGGGCCGCGCTCCGGCGCAGGAGGGCGAGTCCCTGCCGCCGTCGGCCAGGCTCCGGGGTTCGCCGATCGCCCCGGGGC
>NZ_SMJZ01000259.1 GCF_004348345.1 Nonomuraea longispora | reverse complement strand
ATCAGGGGCAGCGTGTCCGTGGTGCTCGCGCTGGGCCCGGTGCAGTGGTTCCTGGCCGGGCCGCTGAAGAGGTTGTCGGCCAAGCGGCGCGTCATGCCGACGATGGTCGCCCTGGGCATCACGGCGGTGCTGCTGGCGGTGTTCGGGCTGCTGTTCGCCTCGGCGGACGCGGTGTTCGCCACCTACCTGCGGCGGGTGATGACCGCGCCGGAGTGGGCGGAGTCGGCGCCGTTGCGGATCTTCCTCTTCGTCCTGTTCGCCGTGCTGCTGGCCGCCGTGGTGCTGGTGGCGCTCAGGCCGGTGAACGATCCCGTGGGGCCGCGCGAGAAGTTCAGGGTGAGCACGAGCATCTGGCTGGTGCCGCTCACGGCGGTGAACCTGTTGTTCGCGTCGTTCGTGGCGGTGCAGATCACCACGCTGTTCGGGGGCGACGCCTGGGTGCTGGAGACGGCGGGGCTGAGCTACGCGGAGTATGCCAGGCAGGGGTTCTTCCAGCTGGTCGTGGTCAGCGTGTTCGTGCTGGGCATCGTGGCCGTGGCCGGCGGGCTGCTGAAGGCGGAGCGGCGCGAGCGCTGGATGCTGGCGGGGCTGCTCGCGATGTTGTGCGGGCTGACGATGGTGGTGCTGGTCTCGGCGCTGCACCGGATGAACCTCTACACCGACGCCTACGGCCTGTCCAGGCTGCGGCTGTCGGTGCAGGCCACGGTCTGGTGGCTGGGGGCGCTGTTCACGCTGGTGCTGCTGGCCGGGGCGGTACGGTTCGCGGGGCGCGACTCCGGCTGGCTGCCGCGCACGGTCGTGCTGGTGACCGGGATCGGCCTGGCGGTGTTCGCCGTCGTGAACCCCGACCTGCGGGTCGCGTACTCGCAGGTGGAGGTGCGCGGGGTCACCGACCTCGACTCCGACTACCTGGGCGATCTCGGCGCGGAGGCGGTGCCGGCCCTTGACCGGCTGCCAGAGCCGCAGCGCAGCTGCGTGCTCGCCGACGTGGTCGAGGCCAACGGGCTGGACCGCCCCGACCCGTGGAACGGCTGGAACCTGGCCCGCTCGCAGGCCCGTGACTTACTGGCCGAACATCCGGTCAACCCGTCGGTGGAGTGCGGACGGAGGCCGTACCGCGGCTCTGATTGAATCCTTGGGTGAGGTTCGACGTAGTCATCAGCGGCGGCAGGGTGCTCGACGGCACGGGCGCCCCGCCGTTCCGCGCGGACGTGGCGGTGGCCGGCGACAGGATCGCGGCGGTGGGCCGGCTGGACGGCGCGCAGGCCGAGACGGTGATCGACGCGGCGGGCCGGTTCGTCGCGCCGGGTTTCGTGGACTGTCACGCCCACGGCGACGCGGTCGTGTTCGATCCGGCCGTGCAGAGGGCGGCGCTGCGGCAGGGGGTGACGACGTTCGTGCTCGGGCAGGACGGCCTGTCCTTCGCGCCCGGCTCGGCCGCGACCGTCGCCTACGCCGCCCGCTATTTCGCCGCCGTCAACGGGCCCCTGCGGGGCGGGGCGCCGCGGGAGGGGCCGCTGACCGTGGGGGAGCTGCTCGACGGCTACGACCGCGCGGTGGCGTTGAACACCGCCTACCTCCTGCCGCACGGCACGATCCGCTACGACGTCATGGGCCCGTCGTCCGCTCCCGCCTCGTCCGGCGACGTCGCGGCGATGGTGCGGCACGTCGAGCGCGGGCTCTCGGAGGGCGCGGCCGGCCTGTCGAGCGGGCTCGAATACCTGCCGGGCGGCTACGCCTCGGCCGAGGAACTGGCCGCGTTGTGCGCTCCGCTCGGCGGCCTCCCCTACGTCACCCACATGCGCGCCTACGGCACGGAGGCCGGGGTCGGCATGGCGGAGGTGGTGGACATCGCCCGGCGCTCCGGCGCGGCCGTGCACGTCTCTCACCTCCACGGTCCCGCGGACGTGCTGCTGCCGCTGGTCGAGCGGGCGCTCGGCGAGGGCGTCGACCTGACCTTCGACACCTACCCCTACCTGCGCGGCAACACGATCCTGGCCATGGTCGTGCTGCCGCCGTCGGTGCCCGGCGCCGAGACCGACCGCGCCCTGGAGATGATCGCCTCCGACGGGCTCGACGACTGGTGGCCGACGCTGGCGGACACCTGGCCGAGGCTGACCGTCTCGCACGCGCCGGCGCTGGAGTGGGCGGAGGGCCTGACCATCGTGGCGGCGGCCGAGCGGGCGGGGCTGGAGCCGGCCGCGTTCTGCCGCCGCCTCCTGGCAGAGACGCGGCTGGAGGCGGGCGTGGTGTCCGCCCGCCCCGACGAGGGCCCTGAGGGCGAGGAGTCCGTACGCCGCGTGTTGCGTCATCCGTCGCAGACCGGCGGCTCCGACGGGATTTATGTGGGTGGTCATCCGCATCCGCGGGGGTTCGGGGCGTTCGCCCGGTTCCTTGGCCGGCATGTCAGGGAGCTCGGCGACTGGACGTGGGAGCAGGCCGCGGTGCACCTGGCCGCGCATCCGGCCCGGCGGTTCGGGCTGACCGACCGGGGAATTTTGCGGGGCGGGTTCGCGGCCGACGTGGTGGTGTTCGACCCCGACACGGTGACCGACCGGGCGACGTACGACGCTCCGCGCACGCTCGCGTCCGGCGTGGACGACGTGCTCGTGTCGGGGACGCGCGTGCTGGCCGGGGGAGAGTTGACCGGCGCCACGCCGGGGCGTGCGCTGCGGCCGTGAGCCCGGCCGGGCCTTGCCGGAAATGTCAGGATTCAGGATATCGTCGGACGCTGAAGGAAAGGGGCCTCGTGCAGGAGACGCTCGGGCGGTCGATCTTCGAAGGAACGCTCGGTTTCCCGCTCATGGTGGTGCGCCAGGACGCGCTCGCACACAACGTGGCGACGATGGCGGCCTTCGCCCGCGACCACGGTCTTGAGCTGGCGCCGCACGCCAAGACGCACATGTCCGCCGAGATCGCCGCGCTCCAGCTCCGGGCGGGCGCCTGGGGGCTGACCGTCGCGACGCCGCGCCAGGCCCGCGCGGCCAGGAAGTTCGGCGCGGACCGGATCATGGCCGCCAACCAGGTCGTCGACCCGGCGGGGCTGGCCTGGGCGGCCGGAGAGCTGGAGCGTGATCCCTCGTTCGAGTTCCTGAGCTTCGCCGACTCCGTGGCCGGGATCGGCATCCTGGCCCGCCACGCGGGGTCGCGGCCGTTCCGGGTGCTGGTGGAGCTGGGGCACGAAGGCGGCCGCGCCGGATGCCGTTCGCTGGACGACCTGCTGGCGGTGGTGGCCTGCGCGCAGGAGACGCCCGGGGTCGAGCCGGTGGGGGTCGCGGGTTACGAGGGCGCGCTCAAGACCGCCGACGACGTACGGAAATATCTGGACGCGTTGCGGGAGGCGGTCGAATACCTCCGCGTCCGCCACCCGATCCTGACCGTGGGCGGCAGCCAGTGGTTCGACGTGATCGGACGCGAGCTCGTCGCCACCCAGGCCCGCATCCTGCTGCGCAGCGGCGCCTACGTCACGCACGACGACGGCTACTACCGCGAGCGCACGCCGTTCAACCGCATGGCGGGCGAGCTCCGGCCGGCGCTGGAGGTGTGGGCGCACGTGCTCTCCACACCCGAGCCGGGGCTGGCGGTCGTCGGCATGGGCAAGCGGGACGCGCCGTACGACGAAGGGCTGCCCGTCGCGCGGCGCGCGGGCGTCACCGTCACGAAGATGCAGGACCAGCACGCCCTGGTGCGCGGCGACGGGCTGGAGGTCGGTGACCTGCTGGCGTTCGGCATCTCGCACCCGTGCACCGCGTTCGACAAGTGGCGCGAGCTGCCTCTGGTGGACCAGGACTACCGTGTCGTGGGCACGATACACACCGACTTCTAGGGAGAGATCGTGAAGAAGGAGCTCAGGACCACCGAGGGCGCCGCCCCGATCGGCGCCTACTCCCAGGGCCTCGTGGTGGGCGACTTCGTCCACACCTCCGGCATGGGGCCGATCGACCCGCAGACCGGTGAGGTCGACGGCGACGACGTCGCCACCCAGACCCACCGCGTCATGCGCAACCTCGGCGCCATCCTCGCCGCGCACGGCCTCGGCTTCGACGACGTGGTCAAGGCCACGGTCCACCTGCAGCACCTCAAGCGCGACTTCGCCGCGTACAACGAGGTGTACAAGTCCTACTTCAACCCGCCCTTCCCCGTACGCACCACCGTGGGCTCCGAGCTGATGGACATCCTCGTGGAGATCGACTTCGTCGCTCACAAGAGCGCTTAAGGTCTGCTTGTGGACAGTTCGGTGTACGCCTTCGTCGAGGACCTTCGCGGCGAGGGCGTCGAGCGGGTGCTCGACAGGATCAGCGCGTACGGCGTGCGCGGCGTCACCGTCGGCGCCGTGCACCACGCCTCCCGCGACGTCACCCCGCACGGACTGTCCCGGCTGACCGTCCGCCACGACGCCGCCCACTTCACCCCGCCGCCCGACCTGTTCGCCGGGCTGCGCCTCGCTCCCGTGCCGGGCTACCAGGACGCGTTCGACGGGCTTGGCGAAGCGTGCGCGCGACGGTCCATGAAGCTCCACGCATGGACGGTCTTCCTGCGCAACGCCACGCTCGGCACCAGGCATCCGGACGTCACCGTCCGCGACTGTTTCGGCGACCGGGGCTCGCTCACCGACCTGTGTCCCGCGCACCCCGACGTACGCGACTACGCCGTCGCGCTGGCCAGGGCGGTGGCCAGGCTCGGGGTCGACAGCGTGGTGGCCGAGTCGCTGCACTTCAGGCCGCTCAAGCCGCAGCGCTCGTTCGTGCCCCTCGGGCCGATGGACACCTACCTGTTCGGGCTCTGCTTCTGCGACTACTGCATGCGCCGGGCCACCGACCTCGGCGTGAACGCAGACGTGGCGCGCGACGAGTGCGCGAGGATCGTGGGCGGCGTGCTCGACGGCGACCCGGCGGCGCAGGGCGAGGTGACCAGGGCGGCGCTGACCGCGTACGCGGGGCCGGAGGTCGTCGCCTACGCCAGGGCCCGCTCGGAGACCGTGACCACGCTGGTGTCCGAGGTGGCCTCCGCCGTGGCGGACGAGGGGTCCAGGCTCGTGTTCGTCGACTCGACCGGCGCGGTGAAGGGCTACACCGACGGGCTGCCCACACCGGGGCTGGCCGCGCACGACGCCTGGCAACTCGGGGTCGACCTGGTGGCGCTGGGCGACCTGGTGCCCGCCTTCGGTGTGCTGGCCTACGCGCGCGACGCGGCCAGGGTGGCCGACGACGTGGGAGCCTACCTGCGGTCCGTGGGCAAGGACCGCGAGGTGCGCGCCGTGTTGCGGCCCGGCCACCCCGACAGCGACTCGGCCGACCGGCTGGTGGCCAAGGCCAGGGGCGCCAGGGCGGCGGGCGCGCTCGCGGTCGACTTTTACGCGTACGGGCTGGCGCCCCACCCCGTGCTCGACCGCATCCCGGCCGCCCTGTCGTTGTGAAGCCGCGTCATCGTCTCCCGGCGAACGCGGTGGCCACTCCCAGACCGAGGTAGACGACGCCGCTGACGTACCTGAGCGTCCTCGCCCTTTGGCGCAGGCGGTGGCCGAGTGCGCCGGCGGCGAACGCGTACACGATGTCCGACACCAGCCCCAGGCACAGCGCCGTCAGCCCGAACACCATCACCTGGAGGGTCGGCGAGCCCGCGTCGGGCTGGACGAACTGCGGCAGGAACGCCAGGAAGAACAGCGCCACCTTGGGGTTGAGCACGTTGACCAGCACGCCTTCGAGGAACACCTTGGGCAGCGGTTGCCGCGCCGGCGCCCCCGTCTCGGCGTCCTTGCCCGTGAACGCGCGGATGCCCAGGTAGACGAGGTAGGCGACGCCCGCCCACTTGACGATCGCGAAGAGCGTCGCCGACTGCGAGATCACGTACGACAGGCCGGCGGCCGCGGCCGCGATGTGCACGAGTGTGCCGATCTCGACGCCGAGGGCGCTGGCCAGGCCCGCCGCCCGGCCCTGGGCGAGGCCTCTGGCGGTGATGTAGAGGTGGTTCGGCCCCGGGATGAGGATGAGGGCGAGTGAGGCGGTCACGAAGAGCGCGTACGTTGTTGGAGGGATCACAAAAAGGCAGCGTAAGATGCATATGGTAGGGAGATCAGGGCCAATCGGAGGCCATTTCCCCGGACCAATGCAGTGTCGGAGGAGCGTGGCATCGTTTCTGGCATGAAAGGTCTCCTCGTCGGGCGCTCCGCTGAGCTGTCCAGGCTCGTGCGGGTGGTGCGGTCGGCCGCCGAGGGCACGGCAGGCGTCGCCCTCGTCGGCGGCGACGCCGGCATCGGCAAGACGCGACTGGTCTCCGAGCTGGCCGCCGACGCTCGCGCGCGAGGTTTCCACGTGCTGGCCGGTCAGTGCGCCGAGCTGGGCGACGCCCTGCCCTACCTGCCGCTGGCCGACGCGCTGCGCGGCGCCGAGCCGGCGGTCCGCGAGGCCGCCGCCGCCCATCCGATGCTGGGCCGGCTGCTCCCGGGCAGGGAGAGCGCGGATTCGGCCGGGCTCACCCAGCAGCGGTTGTTCGGCTCGCTGCTCGGGCTGCTGGCCGACGTGCAGCCGGTGCTGTTCGTGATCGAGGACCTGCACTGGGCAGACCGGTCCACCCGCGATCTGCTGGTGTTCCTCAGCCGCATGGTGCAGACCGAGCGGGTCTGCGTCGTCGGCACCTACCGCACCGACGACCTGCACCGCCGCCATCCGCTGCGGCCGGTGCTGGCAGAGATGAGGCGGCTGCCGACGGTGACGCACGTCGAGCTGGGGCCGCTGAGCGTGGGCGACATGTCCGACTATGTGGCCACGATGGGTGAAGTGGGCGCTCAGGAGCTCGGACTCATCGTGTCCCGTGCCGACGGCAACCCGTTCTACGCGGAGGAGCTCTTCGCGGCCATGGCCGAGGGCGACGCGCTGCCCGACGAGCTGGCCGGGCTGCTCATGTCCAGGGTCGAGGTGCTGCCGGAGGCGGGGCAGCGGGTGCTGCGGGCCGCCGCCGTGGCCGGGCGCAGGGTGGAGGACGCGCTGCTGCGTGAGGTGTCCGGGCTGCCGCTGACCGAGTTCGAGGAGGCGGTGCGGGAGATCGTCTCGCGCGGGCTGCTCAGGGTCGACGGCTACGGCTACACCTTCCGTCACGCGCTGCTGCAGGAAGCCGTCTACACCGACCTGCTGCCCGGCGAGCGCACCCGGCTGCACGCCGCCTTCGCCCGGCTGCTCACCACGCCCGCCGAGCTGGCCCATCACCACCTCGCCGGCCACGACCTGGCCGGAGCGTTCACCGCCTCCGTCGAGGCGGGCCGCCAGGCCGCGCTGCTCGGTGCCCCCGCCGAGGCGCACGACCACTACGACCGGGCGCTCGGCCTGTGGGAGCGGGTCGACGGCGCGGCCGAGCTGGCCGGGGAGAGCCGGGAGGAGCTGGCGTTCCGCAGCGCCGTCATGGCGGCCGGGGCCGGCGACAACCACCACGCGATCAGCAGGCTCAGGGCCCTGCCGCCAACGTCCGAGGTGCTCGAGCGGCTCGCCTACTACCTCTACGAAGCCGACGACCCGGCGGCCGCGATCGCGGCCGCCGAGCGCGCGGTCCAGGCCGCGCACGACCCTCCGCAGCTCGCTCGTGCCCTCGCCACCCAGGCCCGCACGCTGCTCTGGAGCCCACGCCATCGCGAGATCGAGGGCCTCACCGCCCGCGCGCTCGACGTCGCCCGCGCCTGCGGGGCCAGGGACGCCGAGGCCGGGGCACTGCTCACGCTGGCCACCCACGCCGAATACCAGGGTGACACCGACAGGGCGCACGAGCTGGTCAAGACCGTCGTCGCCGAGGCCTCGGGCGACCTGGCGATGGACCTTCGCGCCCGCTTCCACCACGCCCGCATCCACTACGAGGGCGGCCTGCTCGACCACGCGGCGGAAGTGGCCGACGAAGGCATCCGCATGGCGTTCGAGACCGGCCTCAAGTGGAGCACCTACGGCACCGACCTGCGCTTCCTGCGTTTCCTCATCCACTACGTCGCGGGCGAGTGGGACCAGGCGGAGACGGTCGCGGCCGGCTTTCCCGCGCGGGTGGGCACCGTGCCCGAGGCGATCCTGTCGTCGTTCGCGCTGTTCGTCGAGGTGGGGCGCGGCCTGCCGACCGTGGAGAGCCGGCTGGGCTGGTTGCGGCCGTTCTGGTCCGACGAGCTGGCCGCATACATGTCACGGGGCCTGGCCGCCGAGCACGCCCTGTGGAACGGCGACCCGCGGGCCGCGCTCGACCACGTGAACGCGGTCATGGAGCGGCTGGTCGAGGGCGAGTCGGGCAACGTCCGCATGGCCGCCGTCGGGCTGTGGGCGCTGGCGGAACTCGGCAGCACCGACGGCGCCGACGAGTTGCGCCGCCGCGCCCGTGCGGCACTCGACGCCGGCCCCACCGGCGAGGGCGGCCACCTGGGCCCCGAGGGGCGGGCGTGGGGGCTGCGCGTCGAGGCCGAATGGCGCCGCGTGCACGGCCGGCTCGACGTGGACCTGTGGCGGCAGGCGGTGGAGACCTTCGACTACGGGTTCGCCTACGAGACCGCGCGTGCCCGCTGGCGGCTGGCCGAGGCGCTGCTCGCGGCGGGCGAGCGGGAGGCGGCCCAGGCGGAGTGGGACCTCGCCAGGGAGACGGCGGGCAAGCTGCGCGCCGCGCCGCTGGAGAACGCGCTGCACGAGTTCGGGCGCAGAGCCCGCTTCGGCGGCGGCCAGGGAACCGGAGGGCTCACGGCCCGCGAGTCCGAGGTGCTGCGCCTGGTCGCGGAGGGGCTCACCAACCGGGGGATCGCGGAACGGCTGTTCATCACGCAGAAGACGGTGAGCGTGCACGTCTCCAACATCCTGGCCAAGCTGGAGGTGTCGACCCGCACCGAGGCGGCCGCCGCCGCCCGCCGCCTCGGCCTTTTCGACTGACCGTCCTTACCGGGCGGATCATCGTGAGGCCTTCACCAGCAGGCCGGGTTCGCCGAAGTTGCCCGACTTGAGCAGCAGGGCGAGTCCGGATGAGGTGTGGATCCACGGGACTCCGCGTGCTGCCTCTGCGCCGATGACACCGCCGGGCACTCCGAGCGCGTTCACGACGGCGCCCGAGGTCTCGCCGCCCGCCGAGATCACGCGGGTGACACCCCGCTCGACCAGCCCTTGCGCGACGCGGCCGATCGCCGACTCCACGATCGCGGCCGACCGCTCCACCCCCAGGGCCTCCTGGACGCGGCGCAGCGCCGCGGGCTCGGCGGACGCGTGGACGAGAGGCGCGCCGGCCGCGGCGTCCAGCGTGTCGTACCAGGCCAGCGCGTCCCTGGCGAGCGACTCCGGATCCTGGTCGGCCAGCACGTCCAGGCGGTAGGCCGGCCTGCCCGCCTCGATCATGGCGGCGACCTGCTCCAGCGTACGGGCCGAGCAACTGCCCGCCAGCACCGCCGCGGCGCCCTGCGGCGCGAGGGCGGGCGCGTCCTCGCGCCCGGTCCGCGCGTGCGCCGCGGCGAGCCCTCCGGCCAGGCCGGCCGCGCCCGCGACCAGCGGCGCGTCCACCAACGCCCGGCCGGCGGTCACGAGGTCGGCGTCGTCCACGGCGTCCACGAGGGCGTAGCGCACACCCTCCGCCCGCAGCTCGGCCAGCCGCCGCCCGATCGCCCCCGCCCGGACCTGCGCCAGCGTCACGACGCCCGCCCGGTGGGCGCTCTGCCTCTCCAGCAGGCGCGGCAGGAAGGAGTCGGTCATCGGGGTCAGGGGGTGGTGGCGCATGTGCGACTCGCCGAGCAGGACGTCCCCGACGAAGAGGTAGCCGTTGTACTGCGTGCGCCCGTGCTCGGGCGAGCTGGGCGTCATGGCGACCACGGGCACGTCCATGGCCTCGGCCAGGGCGTCGAGGACCGGCCCGATGTTCCCCTCGGCCGTGGAGTCGAACGTGGAGCAGTATTTGACGTACACCTGCCGGACGCCGCGCGAGCGCAGCCGGCCGAGCGCCGCCGTCGACTGCGCGACCGCGTCCGCCCTGGAGGCCGTCCGCGTCTTCAGCGCGATCACGACCGCGTCGTGCTCGGGCGGCCCGGCCGACTCCGGCGGAAGCCCGAAGAACAGCACGGTACGGATGCCACGGCGGCGCAGGGCCACCGCGACGTCGGTCGCACCGGTGAAGTCGTCCGCGATGGCGCCGATCATCGTCGCCCCGCGCCCAGGTGGGAATCGAACATGACGCTGACGTTATCGGCGCACGTCGCCGCCGCTCACCGCGGGTCGGGGCACGGCTCCGAGACGGCCCGGCCGGTCACAGGTCGCGGAAGAGGAAGTAGTTCTTGTGGTCGGCCTGCAGGTAATGGTGGAACTTCGTGGCCTTGGCGCGGGCCGTCCTGTCGGCGGTGACGACCGTCAGGACGACGTACTTCTTGATCGCTCCTGAGCGGATCTTTCCGTAGACGAACGTGTCGAGCGCCTGGTCCCGGCGCCACTTCACGGCCTTGGCGGGGAGCTTGGCCAGGCGGGTCGCGGCGGTCTTGGCCGCGGCCTCGCTCGGGAACGCCATGATGACCTGGACCGCCTTGAGATGCCCCGAGTAGGCCGAGTAGGCGAGTTCGACGGCGCGCTCACAGTCGTTGGCGGCAAGCTCGCCCTGCCCGTCCACGGTGTCGCAGGAGTCGTACGTCCAGCCGCCCACCTTGTCGGCGGCGAACTTCGCGCTGCCCAGGCTGAACTTCCAGTCGGGGAACTCGCCGTGCATGATCGGCGAACCGGGCTCCGGGCGGTCGGACCCGCCGGAGTCCGTGCTCGCCTCCGTGCTCGCCTCCGTGGGCTGCGAGGTGGGCTGCGAGGTGGGATCCGACGTGGGGTCCTCCGGTTGTGCCGTCGGGTCGGCGGTGGGGTCGC
>NZ_SMJZ01000258.1 GCF_004348345.1 Nonomuraea longispora | reverse complement strand
ATCCGACAACCGCTCCACCAGCAACATGCCGACACCCTCGGCCCACCCCGTGCCATCGGCACCGGCCGCGAACGCCTTGCACCGCCCGTCCGGCGACAACCCCCGCTGACGCGAGAACTCCACGAACATGCCCGGTGAGGCCATCACGGCGGCGCCGCCGGCCAGGGCCAGGTCGCACTCGCCGGTCCGCAGCGACTGCGCGGCCAGGTGCAGGGCGACCAGCGACGACGAGCACGCGGTGTCCACCGTCACCGCCGGGCCCTCGAACCCGAACGTGAACGCGACCCGCCCGGAGATGACGCTGGCCGTGGTGCCGGTCAGCACGTACCCTTCGGCGCTGCCCGTGGCCTCGTGCAGGCGCGGCCCGTAGTCCTGGGCCGTGGCGCCGGCGAACACGCCGGTACGGCTGCCCCGCAGCCCGGCCGGGTCGATCCCGGCCCGCTCCATCGCCTCCCACGACGTCTCCAGCAACAACCGCTGCTGCGGATCCATCGCCAGCGCCTCACGCGGCGAAATCCCGAAGAACGCCGGATCGAACTCGCCCGCCCCGTACAGGAAACCACCGTGCCGCGCATACGTCGTGCCGCGACTGTCCGGATCAGGGTCGTACAACCTGTCCAGGTCCCAACCGCGGTCCACGGGGAACTCGCCGATCGCGTCCCGGCCGGAATCCACCAGATTCCACAGGTCCTCCGGCGAGAACACCCCGCCAGGGAAACGGCAGGCCATGCCGACGATCGCGATCGGCTCGTCGGCCACGGGTCTGGCGGCCACCACGGCCTGGGCGACGTGCTCGCCGGCCAGCTCCGCGCGCAGGAAGCCCGCCAGCGCCCGCGGCGACGGGTAGTCGAACAGCAGCGAGCTGGGCAGTTGCAGCCCGGTGGCGGCGTTGAGCCGGTTGCGCAGCTCGACGGCGCTGAAGGAGTCGAAGCCGAGCGCCTTGAAGGCGGTGCCGGTGTCCACGGTGGCGGTGTTGGCGTGGCCGAGGACGAGCGCGATACAGGTGCGTACGAGTTCGAGGAGGGTCTGCTCCTGCTCGGCCTCCGGCCGGCCGCGCAGCCGGTCGGCGAGCGACGCGCCGTCGGGGCGGGGCTCCTCTCCCGAGGCGGACGGCGCCGGGGCCGCGCGCGGGGGCGGGGGCGGCGCGGAGCCGTCCGCCTCGGGAAGCCAGTGGTAGGTGCGCTGGAAGGCGTAGGTGGGCAGCTGGACGCGGCGCGCGCCGGGCAGCACGGCGTCCCAGTCGAGCGTGGCGCCCCTGACCTGCAGCCCGGCCAGGGCCAGCGCGGCGCTGCGGCGTTCCGCTGCCGGATCGCGCAGGGTGGCGATGAACTGCGTGTACGGGCTGGCGGGCAGACAGTGCTGCCCCATCGCGGCCAGCACCGACCCGGGACCCACCTCGACGAATGTGGTGACGCCCGTGTCGGCCAGGGCGCGGATGCCGTCGCAGAACCGCACGGCCTCGCGTACGTGCCACACCCAGTGGCCCGGTGAGCACAGGTCCTCGGCGGACGCGACGGCCCCGGTGAGGTTGGAGACGATCGGGATGGCCGGTTCGCGGTAGGTGAGCGACTCGGCCACCTCGCGGAACTCCGCCAGCATCGGGTCCATCAGCGGGGAGTGGAAGGCGTGGCTGACCCGCAGGCGGTGGGTCTTGCGGCCACGGCCGCGGAACTCCTCGGCGATCTCCATGACGCGGCTCTCGGAGCCGGAGACCACGGTGGAGTCCGGTGCGTTGATCGCGGCGATGCTGACCGTGGTGTCGAGGAAGGGCAGGACCTCCTCCTCGGTGGCCTGCACGGCGACCATCGCGCCGCCGGCCGGGAGGTTCTGCATCAGCCTGCCGCGCGCCGCGACCAGGGCGCAGGCGTCGGCCAGGTCCAGCACGCCGGCGACGTGGGCGGCCGAGATCTCGCCGATGGAGTGGCCGACGAGCCGGGCGGGGCGCACGCCCCAGTGTTCGTACAGGCGGGTGAGCGCGACCTCGAAGGCGAAGAGCGCGGGCTGGGCGAAGCCGGTCTGGTCGAGCAGCGCGGCCGGCTCGGAGCCCTCGTCGGCGAACATCACGTCGAGGAGCGGCCGGTCGAGTGTGCCGTCGAAGCAGGCGGCGATCCCGTCGAGCGTCCGCGCGAAGACGGGGTGCGTCTCGTACAGTTCGCGGCCCATGCCGGGCCGCTGGCTGCCCTGGCCGGAGTAGAGGAAGGCGATGTCGCCGGTGCTCGGCCGGCCGGTCACGATCCCGGCGGCCGGCTCGCCCTTGGCCAGCCGGTCCAGCGCTTCAGCCAGCACGTCTGCAGGGGCTGACGGCTCGTCCACGACGATCGCCGCCCGTTGGTCGAACGCCGTACGGGTCGTCGCCAGCGAGTAAGCCGCGTCGGCGGGAGCGGTGCCCGGCTCGTCGAGCAGATGGTCGCGCAGCCGACCCGCCTGGGCGCGCAGCGCGGCCTCGCTCTGCCCGGCGAGCGGCACGATCAGCGGCCCGGAGGACGATCCGGGGAGCGGCCCGTCCTGGCGTGCGGCGGTGGAGGTGGCGGGCTGCTTCTGCGGGTACTCGGCGAGCACCACGTGGCAGTTGGCGCCGCCCATGCCGAAGGAGCTGACGCCGGCGACCAGAGGCGCGTCCTCGCGCGGCCACGCGGACGTCTCGGTGTTGACGCGCAGGTTGAGCTCGTCGAACGGGATCCGCGGGTTGGGCGTCTCGAAGTTCAGCGACGGCGGCAGCGTGCGGTGCCTGATGGCGAGCACGGTCTTCAGCAGGCCGACGATGCCCGCCGCGCCTTCTAGGTGGCCGACGTTGGTCTTGGCGGAGCCGACGAGCAACGGCGTTCCGGAGTCCTTGGCGGTGCCGATGGCCGCGCCGAGCGCGCGCGCCTCGATCGGGTCGCCGACGCGGGTGCCGGTGCCGTGCAGCTCGACGAACTGCACGTCGGCGGCCGGCACGCCGGCCCGCCCGCAGGCCAGCCGGATGACCTCCTCCTGGGCGTGCTGGTCGGGCACGGTGAGCCCGTCGCCGCCGCCGTCGTTGTTGATGGCGCTGCCGGCGACCACGCAGTAGACCCGGTCGCCGTCGGCGAGCGCGCGGGCCAGCGGCTTCAGCACGACGACGCCGCCGCCCTCGCCGCGTACGTAGCCGTTGGCGCGGGCGTCGAAGGTGAAGCACCTGCCGTCGGGCGACAGGGCGCCGAACCGCAGCGCGGCAAGGGTGCTGTCGGCGGTGAGGTTGAGGTTCACGCCGCCGACGATGGCGAGGCCCGTCTCGCCGTTGCGCAGACTCTCGCAGGCCAGGTGCACGGCGGTCAGCGAGGCCGACTGCGCGGAGTCCACGGTCATGCTGGGCCCGTTGAGCCCCAGCGTGTACGAGATCCGGTTGGCGAGCAGGGCCCGGCTGATGCCGGCGAGGCTGTGCCGGGTCAGCGCCGCGCGCCCGTTGCCCTGCAGCAGCTGGGCGTAGTCGCCGGCCATGGCGCCGACGAACACGGAGGCGGCGGTGTCGCGCAGGCTCGCCGGGACGATCCCGGCGTCTTCGAGCGCCTCCCAGCTCAGTTCCATGAGCAGCCGCTGCTGCGGGTCGATCATCGCGGCTTCGTTCGGGGAGACGCCGAAGAACTCGGCGTCGAATTCGGCTATCCCGTCGATGAAGCCGCCGCGCAGGGAACTCGTCTCCGGCGCGTCCCACCGGCCGCCGGGCACGTCGGTGACTGCGTCGCGGCCGTCGCGCAGCAGCCGCCAGAAGGATTGCGGGTCCGGAGCCTTGGGGAGCCGGCACGAGATTCCGACGATCGCCACCGCGTCGCCGGAAAAACTACGAGAGGAGAGTTCGTAGGACATTGAACCAATCCAAAATCCGACGGAGCGGGAACAGTGCGGGGAAAACGCTCTTACGTGATCAGCTGACGACGTCGTACTTGCCGAATCCGGTGGCCACGGTCACCGGATCACGAAAGAGGTCGAGCGGAGCCTGGGGGTTGAAGACGCCGGAGTGCGCGTACGCGTCGAGCGTGCCGTCGGGGCGCAGGCCGAGCAGGTCGGGCCGCCCGTCGAGGTCGACGTCCGTGAGCGTCATGATGCGCATGTCCTGCCAGCCGCGGGCGACGGTGTACCACGTGCCCGCGGTCGTCGTGCCCGGCTTCCCGGCGAACTCGAACAGGTCCATGTCGCCGTTGGGGCGGCGGACCAGCAGGTCGGGGGCGCCGTTCCCGGTGAAGTCGGCCATGGCGACGGGGAAGTCGTCGACGTCGACGTCGATGAGCCGCACCGGCTCCTTGTCGTAGGTGTCGTTCCTGACGACGCCCTGGTCACGGTGCGGGAACAGGTCGATGTTGCCGGCGTTCTTGCCGCGGCCGAACGTGTCGTCGGTGCCGGTGCCCGTCACGTCGGCGAACCCGATGGTCTCCCATTCCTGGCCGTCGTCGCGCTTGCTGGACACGCGCAGCGGCTCGGCGAACGGGCCGATCTCGCCGGGCCCGCCGAGGTTGCGCAGCAGGAAGAACCCGAACTCGCCGTTCTCACCGGGATTGATGTCGTATTCGCTGGTGCTGAACGCGCATATGTCGGCGCGCCCGTCGCCGGACGCGTCCACGGCGCGGACGAAGAAGAACCGCCACCATCCGAATCCGTCGCCGATCTTCACCGGCGGGCCGAACGTGCCGGTCCCGTTGAATTCGCCGCTGTGCGGGTGAACGAAGAGCTCGCCGGTTTCGGTGTTGCGTACCAGCAGATCCGGCAGCCCGTCGCCCCGAAAGGACCGGCACTGACCGTTCGCGAAATTCGGCGCCATTGTTTAACGCTCCTCCCCGCCAGGATTTCCCGGTCAAGCGTCATCAGTATTTGCGAGACGGGATAAGGCGGGTAACCCCTAGCAGCCCACTAAATCGGCCGGTCAGCCCCAGGCCGGGGGGTGTGGGCATGCCGGAGACCCGGCGCGCGGGGCGCGCGCCGGGTGCGGGTGCGGCGGTCAGGCGTCGCGGGAGCGGAACAGGGCGAACGCCGCGATCAGCAGCACGGCGGTGAAGGCGGCCATCACCCCGAAGCCCGGCCACGGGAGCATGCCCTCGGCGCTCTGCACGGTCGTGGTGATCTGCAACCCGGCCTGGATGGGCCAGTACGTCTGCACCCAGGCGCCGACCGCGTCGGGCAGCAGCCTCGGCCCGATGATCGGGATGATGAAGTTGACCGCGACCAGCACGGTCGTGGCGCTCATGGTGGAGCGCAGCAGGCCGCCCAGCGCCACGCCCGACAGGCCGACCAGCACCCAGAGCAGGCCCATTCCGGCCACGGCGCGCAGGACGCCCGGCTCGCCGAGCGAGGCGGTGGGTGCGCCGCCGGACCCGAGCACGGCCTGCCCGAGGAAGAACGAGCCGAAGCTGGACACCCAGCCCATCAGCAGGGCGATCAGCGCGAACGTGGCCACCTTGGCGCCCAGCAGCCGGCCGCGCCGTGGCACCACGGTCGTGCTGGTGCGGATCAGGCCGGTGGCGTACTCGTGGGTCACCACGAGCACGCCCAGCGCGCCCACGGTGATCTGGGCGAACAGGAACCCGCCGTACATGCTGATGTAGGTCGGGTCGAACACCGCCCTGGTGGCCTCGTCGGCCGCCTGGTAGTTCTCGCTGGCGCCGTTGGCGGTCAGAGCGCCGGGGAACACCATGAGCGCGACGGCGGTCAGCATGGTGGGGATGTTGGACGGGATCGTCCGGAACTTGGTCCATTCGGAGCGGACGGTGTCCGCGAAGGCCACGCTCATGCCGCACTCGCCTGGAACTCGACGCTGTCTCGGGTCAGATCCATGTAGGCCTGTTCCAGGGAGCGTTGCGGCGTCAGCTCTGTCAGCACCACCTCGGCGTCGAGCGCGGCCTTGCCGACCTGCCTGGCCTCCAGCCCGGTCACGATGAGCGCGCCGTCGGCGCCGGGCAGCACGGTGCCGCCGGCCTCGGTCAGCTCGGCGGCGAGCCGCTCCTGGTCGTCGGCGCGTACGAGCACGTTGGAGCCCTGCCGGACGAACTCGCTGATCCCGATGTCGGCGATCAGCTTGCCCTTGCCGATGACGACGAGGTGGTCGGCGGTCTGCGCCATCTCGCTCATCAGGTGGCTGGAGACGAGGACGGTACGGCCCTCGGCGGCCAGGCCGCGCATCAGCTCGCGAATCCACTTGATGCCTTCGGGGTCGAGCCCGTTGACGGGTTCGTCGAATAACAGCACCTTGGGGTCGCCGAGCAGCGCCACCGCTATGCCGAGCCGCTGGCCCATGCCCAGCGAGAAGCCTCCCGCGCGTTTGCGCGCCACCGACTCGAGCCCGACCACCTGGAGGACCTCGTCCACCCGCTTGGCGGGGATGCCGTTGGTCTGGGCGATGCAGAGCAGGTGGTTGCGCGCCGTACGCCGGGGGTGCACGGCGCGGGCGTCGAGCAGGGCTCCCACCTCGCGCATCGGCCGGGGCAGGCCGACGTAGGCGCGGCCGTTGACCGTCACGCTCCCGCCGTGGGGACGGTCGAGGCCGAGGATCGCCCGCATGGTGGTCGATTTGCCGGCCCCGTTGGGTCCGAGAAAACCGGTGACCCTCCCAGGATGGACATTGAATGACAAACCATCCACTGCCGTCTTATTGCCATAACGTTTGGTCAAATCGGTTATTTCGATCATATTTCCAGTCCCTCCACAGACGGGAGATGGAGTCCGGTCGCGCGTACGGTTCCCACACCTTCAGTCAAGATCTTTGCACTCGGCCCGTCTATATGGTGCCCTTTCGGATAAAGGAACCGCCAGTGCGTTGAGCATGGGACGGAACTTCAACCGGGTCTCCTCCAGCTCTGCGTCCGGGTCGGAACCCGCCACGATCCCGCAGCCCGCGTACAACGTGGCGGTGCCCTCGTCCAGGTGGGCCGAGCGGATGGCCACCGCGAAGTCGCCCTCCTGCTCGTCGTTCATCCACCCGACCGGGCCCGCGTACCAGCCCCGGTCGAAGGGTTCGGCCTCACCCAGCCACTCCAGCGACGCCCGCCGCGGCTGCCCGCCGACGGCGGGCGTGGGATGCAGCCGCTCGACCAGGTCGAGCACGCTGGCCGACTCGGGGTCGGCGACCTCGCCGACGATGCGGCTGTGCAGATGCCGCAGGTTCGGCAGGTCGAGCACGTGCGGCTCGTCCGGCACCGTGACGGTGTCGCACACCTCCTCGAACGCGCGCCGCAACGTCGCGGTGACGATCTTCTGCTCCCGCCGGGACTTGTCGTCCTCCATCAACGCCGCGCGCAGGCACACGTCCTCGGCCGGGGTCGCCCCCCTGGGCATGGACGCCGCCAGGCTCATCGACTCTGCCCGCCCGCCGCGCAGGCTGACCAGCCGCTCCGGCGTGGCGCCGACGAAGGCCTGCCCGTACGCGGCCACGGCGAACGCGGTGCTGCCCGGCTGCGTGTCGAGCAGCGTCCCCATGACCGAGGCCAGGTCGTAGCCGCAGGGCGAGCTCACCCGCAGCTGCCGAGCCAGCACCGCCTTGTCGAACCTGCCGCGCCTGATCTGCTCGACGGTGTGCGCGACCAGCGCCTTCCACTCCGACGCCGACGGGATTTCCACCAGATTCGTACCCGCGAGCTGAGGGCTCGGGCATGGGCGCACCCCTGCGGCGGCGAGCAGGGTGGTGGCGTCCGCGACCGTGCGCGCGGGACCGTCCGGCGTGGTGCCGCGAGGGTCGACGCACACGCTCAGCGCGAGCGTCGCCCTGCCGTCCTCCTGCGTGATGAGCACGCGCGGCACCCACATCAGCGCCTCCGGCAACGAGCCGGGACGCGGCGCGAAGGCGAACCCGCCGACCATCGCCGGCACACCACGCGCGCCAGGACCGCCCGCCACCGCGGTCCTCGCCGTCTTCTCCCAGCCGCGCCGGATGCCGGCGAACCTGTCCCGGCCGACGTGGGTGAAGTCGGTGGCGCTGCCCATGGCCATGACACTGGTCTGCGGCGACACCCAGACGAAGGTGCGCGTGGACCGCTCGAACAACGGCCTGAGCAGCCCGGCCGGGTCGAAGGGGCCGATGTCCTGGCGCCAGACCGCCAGGGCAGGGCACGCGTTGTTGCGCGCCTCGATGGTCGCTTTGGCGTGAACTTCCAGGAATCCCTGCAGGTCGATGTCTGCGACGTGCATCGGCGTCGTCCTCTGCGAGCGTGGGGTCAGTGGAACATGCCGGCGAGCGTCTTCTTGCTGACCTTGCCGAGCGGGGTGAGCGGGAGTCGCGGGACGATTTCCAGACGGTCGGGGAACTTGAAGGCCGCGACACCGCGGTCACGCAGGAAGGCGGCGAGCTCGGCCAGCGTCGGCGGCGTGCCGCGGGGCACCACGCAGGCGCAGCTGCGCTCGCCGAGCACGTCGTCAGGCAGGCCCACCAGGGCGACCTCCCTGACACTGGGATGGGCGAGCAGGTGGTTCTCCACCTCCTCGGCCGCGATCTTCTCGGCTCCCCGGTTGATCTGGTCCTTGACCCGCCCCTCGAAGATCAGGTGTCCGGTCGGCAGCAGCCGCACCAGGTCTCCTGTCCGGTAGAACCCGTCGGCGGTGAACGTCTTCGCGTTGTGCTCGGGCGCCCGGTAGTAGCCGCGCACCGTGTACGGGCCGCGCGCCAGCAGCCGGCCCACCTCGCCGGGTGCGACGTCGTTGTCGTCCTCGTCCACGACCCGGACCTCGTCCGCCGGGGAGACGGGTAGCCCCTGGCTGACGAGCACCACGTCCTGCGGGTCGTCCCACCGGTGGAACCCGCACAACCCCTCGGCCATGCCGAAGGCCTGCTGGAGCCGGCACCCGAGCGCCGGCTCCACCCGCCGGGCCATCTCGGGCTGGAGCTTCGTCCCGCCGATCGTGACCCGCCGCAGGCTGGACAGGTCGTACTCGTCCCACTCTGCCGCCTCCATCCACAGCAGCGCCGCCCCAGGGATCAGTCCGGTCTCGGTCACTCTTTCCCGTTCGATGAGTGGGAAAGCCTCGTCCGGGCTGGGTCCTGGGGCGAGCACGAGCGTGCCGGCCGCGTGGAAGGTGGCCAGCAGTCCGTGGGTCAGCGGCCAGTTGTGGCTCAGCGGCAGGCTCACCAGGTGGACGGTCTCCTCGCCGTAGTCGCACGCCTCGGCCACCGCGCGCCCGCTGTACGACCATTCCTGGTGGGCACGCGGCACCAGCTTCGGCACGCCCGTCGTACCGCCGGACAGCAGGAACAGCGCCACGCCCGCGGGGTCGGGCCTCGGCAGGCCGGCCGGCTCCCCGTCCAGGGGCAGCGCGGTGAAGTCTCCCGGATCCCCCGCGACCAGCACGTGCTTGAGCGTGGGCACCCGCGCCGTCACCTCCGCGGCCAGCTCCCGGTAGTCGAACCCGACGTGCACGTCCGGGATGACGTACGCCACCGCGTCGGTGAACTCGCAGAAGTACGTGATCTCGCTGCTGCGGTGGGCCGGCAGCGCCAGGACCGGCTGGGCGCCGATCCTGAACAGCGCGAACATCAGCGTGACCAGCTCCGGGATGTTCGGCAGCTGCACGACGACGCGGTCTCCCGGGCCGATGCCGATCCGGTGCAGACCGGCCGCCATCCGGTCGGTCCTGGCGTCCAGCTCGGCGTAGCTCCACCGCTCCTCCCCCGCCACGAGCGCGGTCTTGCCGGGATGCGAGCGGGCCAGCCCGCCCAGCAGCTCGCCCAGCGTCTCGTCGCGCCAGTAGCCGGCCGCACGGTAACGTTCGGCGAACTCCTCCGGCCAGGGGGTGCATCCATCCTGCACAGGTCCGTCCTTTCCTCGGCGGGGGCCGTCATGGCCCGACCGCGATCTCAGCCGGGATGGCTCAGCTCATGGCCTCGGCGAGCAGGTGCTCGGCCAACTCGGCAGGGGTCGGATAGTCGTAGATCGCGTCGGCCGCCACCTCGATGCCGGTCAGCTCGACGAGCCGGTTGCGCAGCTCCACCGCGGCCATCGAGGAGAAGCCGAGCTCGAAGAACTCCGCGTCCTGCTCCACCGCGTCGGGCAGCGGCAACTGCAGGATCGCCGCGGCCTCCCCGCGCACCACGCCGAGCACGATGTCGCGGTGCTCGTCCTCCGGGCTGTCGGACAACAGCCGGCGGAAGGCTGCGGCGTCGTCGACCGCCTCGCCGGACTCGTCGTCCGTCCCGGCCGCCTGCGGGATCTCCTCCAGCAGCCGTACGTGTCCGTCCGCGTGGAGCGCGGCCCAGTCTGGGTCGGCGACGACGAGCGTCCTGTCGCCCTGATGCAGGGCCTGGCGGATGGCCGACACGGCGTCCCCTGGCTCCTTCAGCCCGGCGGCCACGGCCAGCGCGGGGTGTCCCGCGGCGGACCGCTCCTCCGCCAGCGCGGCGAAGAACTCGTACGCCTGCGCGCCGTCCCCGCCCCAGGCGGCCCGCGCCGGGGCCGGCATCACGAAGACCGGCACGCCCGCGGTCCTGGCCGGCCCGTCCAGGGCGCGGGCCGCCTCCGCGGTCGTACACACCACCGCGGTCACCGCCCCACCCTGCCCGTCCACCCAGGCCGCGTGGCCGTTCACGCCGGCCCCTCCGGTCCCGTGGCCGTTCACGCCGGGCCCGCCGACCGCGTGGCCGTTGAGCACGGTGGCCGGGGTCAGGAGGGACGCGGCTGCGGCGAGGCCGGCCTGGACGGTCACGCCCGGCTCCCCTTCGAGGCCCGTGGCGGGTTCGGTGAGGACGACCCGGTCCGCGCCGTTGCGGGCGGCCCATCTGGCCAGTTCCGTGGCGGTCTCGTCGAGGGGCCCCGCCAGCAGGACCGTGCCTCCCGGCCGCCACTCGCGACCGAGCGGGGTGCCGCGCGGCGGCGCGGGCCGCAGCCTGCGGGCGAAGACCCCGCCGGAACGTACGGCCAGCTCGGACTCGCCCGTCAGACCGGACAGGAC
>NZ_SMJZ01000257.1 GCF_004348345.1 Nonomuraea longispora | reverse complement strand
GACGCACCCCCCTCTCACCCCTCACCGCGGAGGAGAAGGTCCGGGCCGAGAGGAACTTCGTCCCCCTCGTCGCCGAGCACCTCGCCACCGAAGGCCGGTTCAGGGTCAGCGCCGACACCCCCGAGTCGATCGAGTTGTTCCAGGGGGTCGCCCGCCGGGTGGGCGAACTGCTCGGACGGCCGGTGGTCAGCTACGCCAACGGCCGCTACATCGTGATCGGCTTCGGCCCTGAAGAGTAAGCACCACCCAATCCATACCGACGGAAGGCGATGACGCATGCCCGACATCAGCGGGGAGACCGCACCGGGATTCGAAGCAGTACGTACGGCCTTCGCCCGCAACCTGGCCGACCACGACGAGATCGGCGCCGCGGTCGCCGTCTACCTGCACGGCAGGAAGGTCGTCGACCTGTGGGGCGGCCTGGCCGACCCCGATGAGGGCCGCCGCTGGCAGCGCGACACCCTCCAGATCGTCTACTCCACCACGAAGGCCGTCACCGCCGCCTGCGCGCTCCTGCTGGCGCAGCGGGGCGAAATGGACCTCGACGCGCCCGTCGCTCGTTACTGGCCGGAGTTCGCGGCGCGGGGCAAGGAGCGCATACCGGTGCGCTGGCTGCTCACCCACCAGGCGGGGCTGCCCGTCATCGACCGGCCGATCACCCCGGCCGAGGCGATCGCCTGGGAGCCCATGGTGGAGGCGCTGGCCGCCCAGCGGCCCTCCTGGGAGCCGGGCACGGAGCACGGCTATCACGGGCTCACGTACGGATGGCTCGTCGGGGAGGTCGTCCGCCGGGTGAGCGGCCGCAGCATCGGAGCCTTCCTCGCTGAGGAGATCGCCGGCCCGCTCGGCCTGGACCTGTGGATCGGATTGCCGGAAAGCGAGTTGCACCGGGTCAGCCGGATCGTCACGTCCATGCCCGGCACGGCGGACCTGGCAGGGACGGACCTGGACGCCCTGCCCGAAGCCGTCCGCGAGATGATGCGGGCCTACACCGACCCGACGTCCCTGACCATGCGCTCGATGTCCGTGGTCTCGCCCCCGCTCGACCACAACGACCCCCGCGAGCAGCGGGCCGAGATGCCCTCGACCAACGGCATCTGCACGGCCCGCGCGCTGGCCCGCTTCTACGCCGCCCTCATCGGCGAAGTCGACGGCCACCGCATCCTCACCCCCGCCACCCTGGCGGCGGCGACCGCCGAACAGGTCGCCGGCCTCGACCGCATCCTGCGCATGCCCGTCAGGATAGGCCTCGGCTTCGGCCTGCCGACCCCCGACGCGTTCTTCTACAGCCCCACGACCTTCGGGTTCCCCGGGCTCGGCGGCTCCCTCGGCTTCGCCGACCCGCAGAGCGGGCTCGCGTTCGGGTACGTGATGAACCACGTCAAGGAGGACGGCGAGAACCGGCGCGCCGCCACCCTGGTGGAGGCGGTCCGGAGCGCGATCAGCGGCTGAGGGCTCGGGTGGCCGGCCGGTCCCGCGGCCGAGGAGGCGGATCTACCACGCGGGCCTGTCCCAGCAGCTTTGCCGCGACCCCGGCGGTGAACTTCTCGTCCGTCACCGTCTCCAGCCGCACCAGCGGCCCAGAAGCCGCGCAGCACACCACCGCGTCGGCGTCGGGAACCGTCTGGAACAGCGCGTCCAGTGACGTCCCGTCTTCGAGATCCACCTGGACCGGCCCCCGCCGCGAGGCCGCGACGACCTCGTGGCGGGGGCTCAGGGCGGCCTCGACGGCCCGTCCCACGGTTCCCGACGCTCCGATCACGATCACTTTCATGCGATCCATGATCGCGCGTGGATCGTCGTCACGCGTTGATGATCTCCTCCCTGTACTGGTCGTGCAGCGGGTCACCGGTGGAGCCCATCCAGGCGTCCATGGCGGCGCGCCCGCGCGCCAGCGCCTCGGGCGCGCCCCCGTCGGCGAGGTTGTTCAGCGCGTGGGGGTCGTTCGCGAGGTCGTACAGCTCCTCCCGCACGCGGAGCAGGTAGAACTGCGCACGCGCGGCGATCGCGGGGTCGGTCGAGTCGCGCATCGCGGGCCAGGTGAGGCCCTGCATGTTCTCCGCCCGGTAGTTCAGGCTGCCGTCGGACCAGGCGTTCCAGATGTAGCTCCAGCGCTCGTCGTGGATGCCGCGCATGTCGTAGCGCTGATCGGAGCTGGACTCGTGGAAGACGGTGTTGATGCGGTCGCGCCCTGACTGGCTGCCTCCCTGCAGCAGCGGGGTGAGATCGCGACCGTCCAGCCCCTCGGGGACGGTGGCGCCCGCGGCCAGGCACAGGGTGGGGAAGAGGTCCATCGTGGACACGAAGTGCCGGTCGTCGACGCGGCCCGCGCCGGTCACGCCGGGCCACCGGACGATCAGCGGGGTACGCGTGCACTGCTCGTACACGTTCGCCTTGCCGAACGGCACCGCCATGCCGTTGTCCGACATGAAGATCACGATGGTGTCGCCGGCCAGCCCGGACGCGTCGAGCGCCGCCAGGACCGCGGCCAGCGTGTCGTCGGCGCGCCGGGCGCTGCTCATGTACTGCGAGACCTCCTGGCGGATCTCGGGCACGTCGGGCAGGAACCCGGGCACCTCGGCGTCGTCGGGGCCGTACACCTTGGACGGCTCGGCGATGGTGGCCAGCTCGTCCTTGTCGAACCGCTGCTGCTCGGCGTCGCTGCCGCTGAAGGGCCGGTGCGGGTCCTCGGAGTTGGCCATCAGGAAGAACGGCCGCCCTTCGGCCTTGGCCCGGTCGAACAGCTCCGTCGCGTGCCGCGCGTAGTCGGCGGGGTTGCGCCCCATGCCCAGCTGCGTGTCCGGCCGGACGCTCATGTCCCAGGCGAACCGATCCGGCGGGCCGAGGTGGCCGACCTTGCCCAGGATGCCCGTCAGGTAGCTCAGCGGGTGGAGCAGCTCGTTCAGGATCGGTACGCCGTCGGCGATGTCCTCGAAGCCCTCGGCGCCGTTGCGGTGGGGGAAACGGCCGGTCATCATCGCGGACCGGCTCGGCTGGCAGAGGGCGATCGGCACGTGCGCGTGGTGGAAGGCGACGCCCTCGCCGGCCAGCCGGTCGATGTTCGGCGTGAGATCGGCCCGGCCGCCGAAGCAGCCGGGCGAGCCGCCGTGCATGTCGTCGACGGTGAAGAGCAGGATGTTGGGCGGCCTCGTGTCGCGTGGCCGGGGCGTGTCACTCGACGCGGGCCGTACGCCGAGGCCCGCCGCGACGGCCCCCACGCCCGCCCCGGCCAGCAACGTACGCCGTGTAAGGGGTGTGTTCATAGGTGTGGTGTACCGGCCGGCGCGTTACGTCTCCGTTTCCGGCCGGTACGCCCGATGAGCGGGACGCACTGGTCGGGCCCTACTACGCTCCATGGAAGGGCACCATTGGGGGCGGAGGGATTCGTGACGGTCAACGGGGCGGCGAGCCAGGCGGTGGAGGAGGCCGCACCTGCGGCGGGAGAGGCGGTCGGGCGGGTGCTCGGCACCCAGGCGGCCTCGCCGCTCTCGTTCTGGGTCGGCCTGGAGCCGGGCAAGGTCGTGCAGCTCGACGACGTGGTGGTGACCAGGCGCGACGTGCCCGGCTACGGCCCGGTGCTGGTCGCGGGCGTGGTGACGACCGTCGAGGCCCGGCACGAGGGCGCCGCGTACGACTCCGACGTCTTTCTCATCGCCGACGGCGCGCTGCCCGCGGCCGTGGTCGAGGTGGCCGAGGTGCGGGTGACCAGGGTCGAGCCGGAGGTGTTCGTGCCGCCGCTGCCCGGCGCCAAGGTGCATCTCGCGGGGTCCGACGACCGCGAGCAGGCGCTCTACTTCGACGTGATGGACCGGCGCATCCCGATCGGGATGGGCCGCGACGGCCGGCCGATGTACGCCAACTTCGACTTCCTCGACGGCACCCGCGGCGCCCACGTGTCGATCTCCGGCGTGTCCGGCGTGGCCACCAAGACCTCCTTCGCGACGTTCCTGCTCTATTCGATCTTCAATTCGGGCGTCCTCGACGCCGAGTCGGCCAACACCAAAGCGCTGATCTTCTCCGTCAAGGGGGAGGACCTGCTCTTCCTCGACCACGACAACCTCCGTCTCGACGAGGGCGCGCGCGCCGTCTACGCCCGGCTCGGGCTGCCCGCGCGGCCGTTCGGCAGCGTGCACGTCTTCGCGCCGCCGCGCCCCGGCGACGCCAACGGCGTGCCCCACGTCTCGGCCCGCACCCAGGGCGTGAGCTCCTTCTACTGGACGCTGGTCGAGTTCTGCGAGGAGGAGCTGCTGCGGTTCGTCTTCGCCGACGCCGACGACGAGCGGGCCGGCTACTCGCTGCTGGTGGGGCAGGTCGCGGCCCGGCTGAAGGCGTGGGCGGAGCCGGTGGGCGACGGCGGCGCCGTCATGGTGCGGGGCACCGCCGCGCGCACGTTCGCCGACCTGGTCGAGCTGCTGTCCGACCAGCTGCAGGACGAGAGCACGCGCCAGCAGTGGACCGGCGCGCAGACCCCGCTCGGCACCGTCAACGCCTTCCTGCGCCGGCTGCGCAGCGCGGTGCGCCCGCTGTCGCCGATCGTCCGCGGCGACCTGCCGTTCTACCGCAACCACACCGTCAGCACCTCCGACGCCCAGGTTTCGATCGTCGACCTGCACAACCTTCCGGAGCGGGCGCAGCGGTTCGTGGTGGGCGTGGTGCTGCGCGGCGAGTTCCACCGCAAGGAGTCGTCGGGCACCGCGCGGCCCCTGCTGTTCGTGGTGCTCGACGAGCTGAACAAGTACGCGCCGCGCGAGGGCGACTCCCCGATCAAGGAGATCCTGCTGGACGTCGCCGAGCGCGGCCGCTCGCTCGGCGTCATCCTCATCGGCGCCCAGCAGACGGCCTCCGAGGTGGAGCGCCGCATCGTCTCCAACAGCGCCGTACGCGTCGCGGGCCGCCTCGACCCGGCAGAGGCCGCGAGGTCGGAGTACGGCTGGCTGCCCCCGGCCGTGCGCGAGCGCGCCACGATCGCCAAGCCGGGCACCATGTTCGTCGCCCAGCCGGAGATCCCGGTGCCGCTGGCCGTCGCCTTCCCCTTCCCGGCGTGGGCGACCAGGCCGGCCGAGGCCGCGGCCCCGGCGGTCGCGAAGGCGTCCTCAGGCGATCCGTTCCAGGGGCTGCCCGGCGTCGAAGAAGACATCCCGCCCTTCTGATCACAGGTGGTGACGTGAAGATCCTGCACACCGCGGACTGGCACGTGGGCAAGGTGCTCAAGGGCCGTCCCCGCGTCGACGAGCACCGCGCCGTGCTGCGCGAGCTGGTCGCCGCCGCCCGCGAGCACGACGTGGACGCCGTCATCGTGGCGGGCGACCTCTTCGACACCTCCGCGCCCACGCCCGAGGCGCAGGCGCTGGTGCTGAACGTGCTCATGGCTCTGCGCGGCGACGGCCGCGACGTGGTGGTGCTGGCGGGCAACCACGACAACCCGCAGTTGCTTGAGGTCTACCGGCCGGTGCTCGGCAAGCTCGGCCTGCACGTCATCGGCTCCTTCCGCCGCCCCGACGCGGGCGGCACACTCGCCTTCACCGCCCGCTCGGGCGAGCCGGTGCGGCTGGCGGTGCTGCCGTTCCTGTCGCACCGCTACGTCGTACGCGCCGCCGAGGTCCTGGCCGGCACGGCCGCCGAGCACAACCGCGACTACGCCGCCCGCATCGCCGAGCTGATCGGCGCGCTGACGGCCGGCTTCCACGGCGACACCGTCAACCTGGTCACCACGCACGGCACGCTGCCGGGAGGGGCGTTCGGCGGCGGGGAACGGCAGGCACAATCGATCTTCTCCTACTACTTCGAGCCGACCGCCTTCCCGCCGTCCACCCAGTACGCCGCGCTCGGCCACCTGCACCGCCGCCAGCAGATCCCGGGGCCGTGCCCGATCTGGTACAGCGGCTCGCCCCTCGCCGTCGACTTCGGCGAGGAGGGCAACACCCCCGGCGCGCTGCTGGTGGAGGTCTCGCCCGGCCGCCCGGCCGTGGTGCGGGAGCTGGCGTTCGGCTCGGCCCGGCGGTTGCGTACGGTGCGCGGCACGCTGGAGCAGCTGGAGGGCCTGGAGCAGGGCGACGACTGGCTCAAGGTGATCGTGGAGGAGAAACCCCGCGTGGGTCTTGCCGACGACGTGCGCGAGCTGCTGCCGGGCGCCGTGGACGTCATGCTGGACGAGCGGTTCAGGCCGGTGCCGGCCACGCGCAGGGCCGGCTCGCCCGAGCGCGGCGCCCGCGAGTTGTTCCGCGAATATCTCACCGCCACCGGGCGGCACGACGACCAGGTGGCCGCGCTGTTCGACCGGCTCCACGACGAGGTGACCGGCTGATGCGCCCGCTGCTGCTCCAGCTCGACCGCTTCGGCAGCTTCCGCGAGCCGGTGAGCGTCGACTTCTCCGACACCGAGTACTTCGCGCTCGTCGGCCCCACCGGCGCGGGCAAGAGCACGATCATCGACGCCATCTGCTTCGCCCTCTACGGCACCGTGCCGCGCTGGGGCAAGGAGAACGTCATCGCCCACGCCCTGGCGCCCTCGGTGTCCTCGGGCAAGGTGGCGCTGGTCTTCGACAGCGGCGGCCGGCGCTACGGCGTGGTCAGGGCGATGGTCCGCGACAGCAAGGGCGCGGTGCGGACGAAGGAGGCGCGGATCGACGAGCTCGACCCGTCCGCGCCGCTGGAACAGGCGTACGAGGCGGTGGTCAGGCCGCTCGCCGAGGGCGAGAACGTCACCCCCGAGGCGCAGCGGGTGACCGGCCTGGAATACCGGTTCTTCACCCAGTGCGTGGTGCTGCCCCAGGGCCGTTTCGCGGAGTTCCTGCACGCCGCGCCCCGGGAGCGGCAGGACCTGCTGGTGCAGCTGCTCGACGCCGACGTCTACGAGCTCATCAGGCAGCGGGCCGTGCAGGAGGAGGAGCAGGCCAAACGCGACGCCGCCTTCGCCCGCGACCAGCTCGGCAAGTTGTCGGGCGCCACGGCCGAGGCCGAGCAGGAGCTGGCCGACCGGCTGGCGGCGCTGCGGGGACTGGGCGAGACCATCGGCGCCGACCTCGACCTGCTGCGGGCGCGCGAGGCCGACATCCGGCGGGCCGAACAGGAGCGCGCCACCGTGGCCGAACGCCGCTCGGTGCTGGCGTCTTTGCGCATGCCGGAGGCGGTGCCGACACTCGCCTCGGCACGCCGGGCCGCCGCCGAGTCGGTCGAGACGCTGGCCGCCGAGGTCGCGACGCTGGAGGCCGACGAGCACGAGGCGTACGAAGCGCTGGCCTCGCTCGGCGACCGTGGCGCGCCACGGGAGGCGCTGGCCGCCCTGGACGCCCGCGAACGGCACGCCGCGCAGGCCGCCCGCGCCCGCGCGGAAGCGGTGGCGGCCGCGGAGCCGCTGCCGGGCCTGGCAGCCGAGCGGGAGGCAGCCGAACAGGCGCTGGCCGCCGCCGAGGCGCAGCGCGAGCGCCTGCGCGACGCCCACGCCGCCGCCCACCTCGCCCCCCGGCTGGCCGTGGGCGAACCCTGCCCGGTCTGCCGGCAGTCGGTTGCCGAGCTGCCCCGCCACGAGCCGCCCGCCGACATGCGCACGGCCGACCGCGCACTCGCCGGAGCCCGCGACAGGGCCGAGCGCGCCAGGTCCGCCCATGCCCGGGCCGAGGCGTCGGCGTCGATGCTGGCCGGGCAGGCCGACCGGCTGGAGGCCGAGCTCGCCGCGCTGCCCGAGCCCGGCGACCGGGCCGGACTGGAGGGCCGGCTGGCCGCGATCGCCAAGGCCGAGGAGATCGCGGGCCAGGCCCGCACCGCCTTCCGCGCCGCCAGGGGCAGGCTCGACCGGGCGCGCACCGAGACCGAACGCATCGAGCGGCAGGCCGAGTCCGCCTGGCGCACCCTCGAATCCGCCCGCGACCGGCTGCTCGTCTCCGGCGGCCACGACGACCCGCCGCCGCCGCTCACCCGCGACGACCTGCACCGCGCCTGGACCGACCTGCTCGCCTGGCGCGACCGGGCGGGGCAGGCCGCCCAGGCCGCGCTCGCGGCCTGCGACGAGCAGCTCGCCCAGGCGGGCGAGACGCTGGCGCGCGACCGTCGCGGACTGGGCGAACGCCTGGCCGAGCACGGCGTCGTCCCGCCGCGCGACGCCTCGCCCGACCAGCTCGGCGCGGCCGTCGCCGGAGCCGCCGCCCGTGTGGAGAGCGCGCTCGACCGCGTCAGGGACGACCGCCGGCGCGCCGCCGACCTGGACGCGCAGGTCACCAGGAAGGAGCACGAGGCCAAGGTCGCCCACGAACTGGCCCTGCGCCTGCGCGCCAACGCCTTCGAGCGGTGGTTGTGCGCCGAGGCCCTGGCGGTGCTGGTCGCGTCCGCGTCCGAGACGCTGCGCGAGCTGTCCGACGGCCAGTACGAGCTGACGCTCAGCGACAGGACCGGCGACATCGAGGTCGTCGACCACGGCGAGGCGGGCATGCGGCGCAGCGCCCGCACCCTGTCCGGCGGCGAGACCTTCCAGGCCGCCCTCGCGCTCGCCCTGGCGCTGTCGGGGGCCGTCGCGAAAGGGCTCGACTCGATCTTCCTCGACGAGGGCTTCGGCACGCTCGACCCCGCCACCCTCGACACCGTGGCCACCACCCTCGAACGCCTGGCGGCTGGGCAGGACCGCATGATCGGCGTCGTCACCCACGTACCCGCCCTGGCCGAACGGGTGCCGGTACGCTTCGAGGTCAGACGCGACGCCAAGGGCTCCCATGTGCGGAAGGCGGCCACGTGACCGGTTTCACCGTCGACCCGTGGGATCCCGGCTACGCCGCGGCCCTCGCCGTCGAGGCCCTGTCAGAGCTGGGCTCCACCAGCGCCGAGCTGGTGCTCGACGTCGAACGCCCGGCCGCCGACTGGAAACCCGTCACGCCGGGGCCCGACGCCGACCCGCCGCGCACCCTGCTGGTCGCCGACGGCGTGCGCAGGATCGACGCCCGCGTGTGGGTGCACGACCCCGGCTCGGCGATGCCGGTGCCCGGCATCGCCGCCTCCTACGCGGCGGGCATCGTCAGGTGCGGCCGGGACGGCGCCGACCTGGCGGAGATCCAGGTCAACCGCACGCTGATCTCCGCGTCGCCGGACACGCCCGAGGTGAAGACCGGCCATGCCCTCTACCGCCCGAGCAAGGCCGCCGACTCCAGCTTCGAGGAGCTGTCGCTGGCGCTGCAGCGCCAGGTCACCCAGCTGGAGGTCGACCTCGCCGTACGCCACCGGTCGGCGAGCGACGACCTGCTGCTGGTGGACGGGCCGCTGCGGGGACGCACCCACCTGCCGCGCACGGTCGGCTACATCAAGACCCACCACACCGCCTACCTGCCGTCGCCGCAGTCGGGGGTGGTGGCCGCGCTCGCGCCTGGGCAGCGTACGCCGGTGTTCCTCATGGGCACGAGCTGGCGGCGGCACGCCTGGTACGTACGCCTGCCCGTCAGGTCCGCGGCCCCGTGGGCGGGTGTGGCGCGCTGCGAGGCCGGCGCCGACCTCGATCCCGCGCAGGTGGTGCGGCTCGCCGACGCGCTGACCCTGGCCCTGCCCCCGCTGGCGGGGGTCGACTACAAGGACCCCCGCGCGCCCCAGAACCTGGTGCCGATCGGCGGGCTGGAGAAGCTGCTCCGCCACCACCTGGGGGACGCGCGCCTGCTCTACCGCGCGCTGCGCAACGCGGCTCGCGACTAGCGCGCCGCCCAGCCTGGCCGCCCGCTCAACCCGGCCGCTCGCTCAGCCCGCCGCGAACACCTGTGCGTCGTCGGCGAACGCCTTGAACTCCAGGGCGTTGCCTGCCGGGTCGAGCAGGAACATCGTCCACTGCTCGCCGGGCAGGCCCTCGAACCGCAGGTACGGCTCGATGACGAAGCCGGTGCCGGCGGCGCGGAACCGGTCGGCGAGGTCATGAAATTCCGGAATTGTCAAGATCAGCCCGAAGTGCGGGACCGGCACGTCATGGCCGTCCACCGGGTTGTGCACCCGCTCCGTACGCGCGGGCGCCAGGTGCGTGACGAACTGGTGGCCGTGCAGATTCCAGTCGATCCAGGTGTCGGAGCTGCGGCCCTGGGCGCAGCCGATGAGCTCGCCGTAGAAGTGGCGGGCCGCGTCCAGGTCATCGACGGGAACGGCCAGGTGGAAGCGGGGAATCATGGGCATCGGGAACGCCTGCCTTTCGATAGTCGAGCGAACACACGCCCACCCTGCCCGCCGGCCGCCCCCTGACGCCAGCGCCGCCTACCAGCCCTCGTCGAAATCGCAGATCTTCACCGTGGCGCTCTGCCTGGTGCGCGTCGGCTCGATCACCTCGAAGACGACGGTGTACGTGCCCTCCTTCTTCCACACGATCGACGGCAGAAGCGGCTTCGACGACGCGTTGCCCACCTTCGCGCCCTGGCTCTGTCCGTCGAGCAGCCACCGGTAACTGTAGGAGCCGGTGGCGGACACCTTCGCCCAGATGTTCATGTCATAGCGCCAGCAGCCCTCCATCCGGATGCCCTCGTAGTCGAACGACACCGATTTCACCCCGCCCGGCTTCCTCGTCCTGGTGGGTTTCGCGGTGGTGGGCCGGGCAGACGGCTTCGACGTGGGCTCCGTGCTCTTCGCAGGCTTCGGCGTGGCCCTGGCCCTGGTCCTGGTGGGCTTCGAGGTCTTCCTGCCGGGGCGTCTGCCGGCCGACGGGTCCAGCTCAGCGGGCGACTGCTTCTTGTCCGCGACCGTACGAGAAGCGGTGGGGGAGGAGGGAGCGGCGACGGTGGCGGTGCCCGCGTCGCCGGGTGGCGTGGGAAGCCAGACCCGGGCGGCCGCCAGCCCGCCCGTCACGATCACCGCGGTCGCGCCGGCGAGCACCGCGACGCCGAGCCGCTTACGGGACACCGGGCGGGTGGGACCGGTCCGGCCATGCGGGCCCTCCGGCGACGAC
>NZ_SMJZ01000256.1 GCF_004348345.1 Nonomuraea longispora | reverse complement strand
GGGGCCGTCGCCCTCGAGCGCGTCGCGGATCGCCGCGAACAGGGCGGGTCCTGGAGGCTGCACAATGGCAAGAAGCGGACGGTCCGGATGCGACGGGTTCCTCCACATGCTCGTAAGGTTAGTGGCGACAGGTCGGACAGATGTGCAGGGAGGGTCGTGACGCGTTCTCCCGCGGCGCCCGAGGTCAGTGCCCATGTCTTCCGCATCCCGATGCGCACGCGTTTTCGCGGGCAGACCCTCAGGGAGGGGGTGCTGCTGCACGGTCCGGCCGGATGGGGCGAGTTCTCCCCGTTCCCCGAATACGGTCCGCGCGAGTGCGCCCGCTGGCTGGCCTGCGCCCGTGAGGCGGCCTTCGAGGGCTGGCCGGAGCCGGTGCGCGACAGCGTTCCCGTGAACACGACGGTGCCGGCCGTCGATCCCGTGCGGGCCCACGACATGGTGCGCCGCTCGGGCTGCGGCACGGCGAAGGTCAAGGTGGCCGAGCGGGGCCAGACGTTCGACGACGACGTGGCGAGGGTCGAGGCCGTGCGCGACGCGCTCGGGCCGTCGGGCCGGCTGCGGATCGACGTCAACGGCGCGTGGGAGGTCGATGAGGCCGTGCGCCGGCTCAACCGCCTCGGCCGGTTCGACCTGGAGTACGCCGAGCAGCCGTGCGCCACCCTCGAGGAGCTGGCGGCGGTGCGGCGCGCGTGCGACGTGCCGATCGCGGCCGACGAGTCGATCCGCCGGGCCGAGGACCCGCTGCGGGTCAAGGCGGCCGAGGCGGCCGACATCGCGGTGGTCAAGGTGCAGCCGCTGGGCGGGGTGCGCGCGGCGTTGCGGGTGGTGGAGGCGTGCGGGCTGCCCGCGGTGGTCTCCAGCGCGGTCGAGACGTCGGTGGGGCTGGCCGCGGGGCTGGCGCTGGCCGCGGCGCTGCCGTCGCTGCCGTACGCGTGCGGGCTGGGGACGATGTCGCTGCTGTCGGGCGACGTCGTGGACGACTCGCTGGTGCCGGTGGACGGGTGGCTGGCCGTGCGGCGCCCGACAGTGAATTATCAGCATTTGTCGTCATATGAAATCGAATCTCCCCAGTGGCTGAGCCGGATGCAGGAGGCGTCACGTTGAACCCCGCTACCGCGCTGGCCACGGTGCTGGTCGACGAGATGGTGCGCTGCGGCCTGACCGATGTCGTGCTGGCCCCCGGCTCCCGCTCCGCGCCCCTGGCGCTGGCCCTGTACGCCGAGTCGCGGGTGCGCCTGCACGTGCGCATCGACGAACGGTCCGCGTCCTACCTGGCGCTGGGGCTGGCCAAACGCTCCGAGCGCCCGGTGGCGCTGATCTGCTCGTCCGGCACGGCCGTGGCCAACTTCCACCCGGCCGTGATCGAGGCGAGTGAGGCGGGCGTGCCGCTGCTGGTGCTCACCGCCGACCGCCCGCCCGAGCTGCGCGGCACCGGCGCCAACCAGACGATCGACCAGCTCAAGTTGTACGGCGGCGCGACCCGCTGGTTCGCCGAGGTCGGCGTGCCGGAGGACCGGCCTGGGCAGGTGGCCTACTGGCGGTCGCTGGCCTGCCGCGCCTACCAGCGGGCGTCGGGCCCGGCCGCGCCGGGGCCCGTGCACCTCAACCTGGCCTTCAGGGAGCCGCTGATCCCCGATGGCGACACCACGTGGTGCGAGCCGCTCGACGGTGCCGCCAACGGCCCCTGGGTGCGGGCCAGGGTCGCGCCCCCGCCGGTCGCCCTGCACCTCCCGCCGACCAGGCGCGGGGTGCTCGTGGTCGGCGACGGCGCCGCCAACGTGCGCCGTTACGTCGCCGCGGCCGGCATGGCGGGCTGGCCGGTGTTGTCGGAGCCGAACGGCGGCGGCCGCTACGGCGACCACGCCGTCTCCACCTACCACCACCTGCTGGGCACGCCCGAGTTCGCCGACACGCACCTGCCCGACGTGGTGGTCACGCTGGGCCGCCCCGGGCTGTCGCGGCCGCTGTTGTCGTGGTTGCAGCGCGCGGGGGAGCACATCGTGGTGGCGCCCGACCTCGACCGCTGGCCCGACCCCACCAGGTCGGCCACGCAGGTGGCGCAGGCCGTGGAGATCCCGGTGGCCTCCGGCGACGACACGTGGCTGCACTCCTGGCGTCAGGCCGACCAGGCGGCCAGGACGGCGTTGGACGAGGTGCTCGACGTGTCGGGCACGAGCGAGCCGCGTCTGGCCAGGGACCTGGTCGACGCGCTGCCCAACGGGGCCCTGCTGTTCTGCGGCTCCTCGATGCCGATCCGCGACCTGGACCAGGCGATGCGGCCGCGGCGCGGCATCCGGCTGATGGCCAACAGGGGCGCCTCCGGCATCGACGGGCTGGTCTCGACGGCCATGGGGGCGGCGCTGACGCACAACGGCCCGGCGTACGCGCTGATGGGCGACCTGTCGTTCCTGCACGACCAGAACGGGCTGATCCTCGGGCCCCGCGAGCCCAGGCCCGACCTGTGTTTCGTGGTCGTCAACAACGACGGCGGCGGCATCTTCTCGCTGCTGCCCCAGGCGGCGGTCCGCGACCCGTTCGAACGGGTCTTCGGCACGCCGCACGGGGTGGACCTCGGCTATGCGGCGGCCGCGACGGGGACGCCGTACACGCTGGTGGAGGAGATCACCGAGCTGCCCAAGGCGCTGCGCGGCGAGGGGCCGCGCGTGGTCGAGGTGCGCACCGACCGCCAGGAGAACGTGCTCGTGCACGCCCGGCTGCGCGACGCCGCGCAGGCGGCCGTCCGCGCCCTGCTGGAGGACTAACCGCCCAGGGCGTCGAGCAGCCGGTTGAGCGGCGTGTCGAGGCCGTGGCGGTCGGCCAGGCGGACGAGCGCGTCGGGGTCGCGCGGCTTGGCCGGCAGGGTGAGGTCGGCGGCGGGCAGTGGCGCGTCGGAGGCCACCTCGACGACGGCGGGGGCGGCGCGCAGATAGTCGCGGGCCACGGCCAGGCGGGTGCGGCTGCCGGCCGGGAAACCGTCGGTGACGCCCGCGTCGAGCGCTTCGAGCATGGCGTCCAACGAGCCGAAGCGGGTGATGAGCGCCGCCGCGGTCTTCTCGCCGACGCCCGCGACGCCGGGCAGACCGTCGCTGGGGTCGCCGCGCAGGGTCGCGAAGTCGGCGTAGGCCCGCCCCGGGATGCCGTATTTGGCGGTGACGAACGCCTCGTCGACAATCTGCAGATTGCGGATGCCGCGGGCGGTGTAGAGGACGCGTACGGGACGGGCGTCGTCGACGAGCTGGAACAGGTCGCGGTCGCCGGTCACGATGTCGACGGCGCCGGCGGCCTGGTGGGTGAGCGTGCCGATCACGTCGTCGGCTTCGTAGCCCGGCGACTCCAGGCGGGCGATGCCGAGCGCGTCGAGCACGTCCTGGATGATCGCGATCTGCGGCACGAGCGCCTCGGGGACCTCCTCGGCGTCTCCGTGGGCGACCCGGTGCGCTTTGTACGTCGGGATGGCCGCCACCCGGAAGGCGGGCCGCCAGTCGGCGTCCATGGTGGCCGCGAGCGCGGTGGGGGAGTGGCCGCGCACGAGGGTGGCGATCATGTCGATCAGGCCGCGTACGGCGTTGACAGGCTTGCCGTCGGGCCCCTCGATCGACACGGGGACGCCGTAGAAGGCGCGGAAGTAGAGCGATGGGGTGTCCAGAAGCATGAGCACGCGTCTATCGTCGCACTCCCGCCGCTCACCCGGGCAGCTCCTCCTCGCGCGCGGGGACGCCGACCGCGAGCAGGCACGCGTCGTCCTCCGGGTTGGGGCCCCCGATGCGGGCCAGCAGGCGGTCGAGGCCCGGCTCCAGGTCGCGGGCCGACACGTCGCGGGCGGCGGCCATGACCAGGTCGAGGCCCACGTCGATGTCGCGGGTGCGCCGCTCGACCAGCCCGTCGGTGAACATCAGCAGCAGGTCGCCGGGCAGCAGCCGGGTGGTCGCCAGCTCGTACGGGCCCGGCCAGTCGGCGCCGAGCAGCACGCCGCGCGGCTGGGTGAGCCGGGTGGCCACGCCGTCGCGGACCAGGACGGGGGCCAGGTTGCCCGCCTGGCTCCAGGCCAGCACGCGCGTCTCGGGGTCGAGGTGGCCGATGATCGCCGTGGCGGTGGTGTCCTTCAGCTGGTGCATGACCAGCTCGTTGAGCCAGGCCAGCAGCCGGTGGGCGGGCCGGCCGGTCATGGCCAGGCCGACGAGGGCGTGGCGGAGCTGGGCCATGCGCGCGATGGCGGGCAGGCCGTGGCCGGAGACGTCGCCGATGGCCAGCAGCAGGCGGCCGTCGGGCGCGGGAGCCGTCTCGAACCAGTCGCCGCCCAGGTTGGCGGTCTTCTCCGCGGGCACGTAGCGCACGGCGATCCTGGCGTGCGGCAGGTCGAGGCGCCCCGCGGGCCCCGGCAGGATGGCCTCGCGCAGCGCGAGCATGACGTTGCGTTCCTCGGCGGCCTGCTCGCGGGCCTCCAGCAGTTGCCGGCGCGACTCCGAGACCATACGCTCGGCGCGGCGGCGGCCGGTGATGTCCTGGATGACGCCGTGCATGCCGACCGGCCCGCCGACCGGCCCACCGACCGGTCCACCGACCGGTCCACCGACCGGTCCACTGGGCGGCCCACCGACCGGCCCACCGGGCGCGGACAGCGGTTCGAGCACGACGCGCAGGTCACGCAGCTCGCCGGTGCCCGCCGCGCGGCGGATGCGGAACTCCGCCTGCACCGGCTCGACCCCGCGTACGACGGACCACAGCAGCCGGTCGAGCGCCCCCATGTCGGCCGGTTCGACGAGGCCGGCCAGCTCGGGCAGCGGGATCGGGCCCAGCGCGGGGTCGCGCCCGAAGATCACGTAGACCTGGTCGGACCAGATGGTCTCGCCGGTGTGCAGGTGCCACTCCGCCCAGCCCATGTTGCCCAGCCGCTGGGCGTGCGCCAGTCGTACGGCGAGCAGCTCGGCGTCGCTCTCGCGCGCGGGCAGCTCGGCGGCGCCTATGACGTCGGCCATGCGGTCTCACCCTCGAAGCGCAGCGGAACTGGACAATTGGCATCACAATACGTGATCGACATCGAACGGAGTGTAGCGATGTCTTCCCGTGTTGTGAGAGCTTTTCGCGGATTTTAGAAGGCGTCGTCAGGAGTACATTTGGGCCTGTGACGTCCTCAGATCTGTATCCCGTGTCCCGTCTTGCCGCCGTCCAGGAGGCCACCGCCAAGGGCGGCCTCGACGCCCTGCTCCTCACTCCCGGTCCCGACCTGCGCTACGTCAGCGGCTACGACGCCAAGCCGCTGGAGCGGCTGACGTGCCTGGTGGTGCCCGCCTCGGGCGAGCCGTTCATGATGGTGCCCAGGCTGGAGGTGCCGGCCGCGCAGGCGTCGCCGGCCGCGCGGCTGGGGCTGGAGTTCGCGGCGTGGGACGAGACCGACGACCCCTACGCGGTCGTGGCCGCGCGCCTGGGCCGGGTGGCCAGGGTGGGGCTGGCCGACCGCATGTGGGCCATGTCGTCGCTGCGGTTCCGTGAGGTGCTGCCGGACGCCGAGCAGGTGCTGGCCGGCAGCGTGCTGCGGGAGTTGCGCATGCGCAAGTCGCCGGCGGAGGTGGCGGCGCTGCGCGAGGCGGGCCGAGCCATCGACTCCGTCCACCGGCGGGTGCCGGAGTTCCTGCGGGCCGGGCGCACCGAGCGCGAGGTGGGTCGCGACATCGCCGAGGCGATCCTGGCCTCCGGCCACGCGACGGTCGACTTCGTCATCGTCGCCTCCGGGCCCAATGCCGCCAGTCCGCACCACGACGTCTCCGACCGGGTGATCGAGGCCGGTGAGCCGGTCGTGGTCGACATCGGCGGCCAGCTGCACAACGGCTACTGCTCCGACTCCACCCGCACCTACAGCGTGGGGGAGCCGCCCGCGGAGTTCGCCGCCTACTACGAGGTGCTGCGCCGGGCCCAGGACGCGGCGTGCGCGGCGGTGCGGCCGGGGGTGGCCTGCGAGTCGATCGACGCCGCGGCCCGTGACCTGATCGCCGGGGCCGGCTACGGCGACGCCTTCATCCACCGCACCGGCCACGGCATCGGCATCGAGACGCACGAGGAGCCGTACATCGTGGCCGGCAACGGCGAGGCGATGGAGCCCGGGTTCGCGTTCTCGGTCGAGCCGGGCATCTACCTGCAGGGCAGGCACGGCGCCAGGATCGAGGACATCGTGGTCTGCACCGAGGACGGCGGGGAACGCCTCAACGCCACCCCCCGCGACCTGGTGATCGTCTAGTGCCTGTCAGATTCCTCCAAATCGGTCGCCATTCGTGACACGACGACTCCTTTACGTGTGCTTAGGTATTCCCTGACTTGTTGTGTGCCGGAGTGGAGTTGAAGGGTGTCAAGGTACGGCTGGTGTCATTCGGCGTTCGCGCCTGCGGTGAGCCTGATGGTCTCGATGCTGTTACTGGTGTCGGGGGCGGTGGGCGCGCTGCTGACGCTTGTGGGCGCGACCACGGCGCCGGCGGGCGCGGCGCTCGTGGTCACGCTCATCATCGCGGTGTTCCTGACCGCCGTTCTGCGGATCGTCAGGGCCGTGCCCGACATCCGGAGGGAGAGCGCCGCCACGGCGCGTGCGGTGGCGAACGTGCAGGCGGTGAAGCCGGGTGACGACACCCTGGTGGGGCGCCGGCTGCGGTTGTTCCGGGAGGCGGCCGAGGCGGGCAACGACTGCGAGGCGGTGTTGAGCGCCCGCTCCGCGCTCGACGACAGCGAGATGGCCAACAAGCACCACCTCGACCACGCGCTCATCTGGGCGCTGCCCGTCTTCGGCTTCATCGGCACCGCTCTCACCATGGCGGGCATGGTCACCTCGTTCTCCGACGCCCTCGACGACCAGGGCGACCCCAGCGTGCTGATCGACGCGCTCAAGCAGCACGTGCTGCCCGAGCTCGCCTCGGCTTTCGGCGTCACCCTCATCGCGCTGTTCCTGAGCGTGGTCGCCTTCGGCGCGATGGCCCTGGTGGAGCGGGCCGAGCGGGCCAGCGTGGTGGCGGCCGACGACGTGTTCCTCATCTACATCGCGCGCCTGCCCGCCAAGCAGGCCGCTCCCGCCATGCAGGGCCTCACCCAGGAGCTGGCGCAGTCCCGGCAGGAGATGGCCCAGACGAGGGGCAGGACCGAAGAGCTGGTCAAGGGCCTCGACGCGCTGCGCACCGCCGTCGAGCGGCTGAGCGCGGCCGAGACCCGCCCGCAGAAGTACACCCTGGTGAGAGAACCGTGAGGAAGCGGCCCTCGACCTCGTTCGCGCCGCCGCTCGACCTGCGCTTCATCGACCTGTTCATGGCCATCGTGCTGGCGCTGTCGTTCATCGCGATCATGCTGACCGTCGTGGCGCGCATGTTGCCGACCGAGGACGCCACACAGCCGCAGCGGCAGCAGAAGAGCGTGGCCCAGCTCGAACGTCAGCTCGACGCGGCCGTGGCGGCCCAGCGCAAGGCCGAGGCTGAGCTGCGGGCCACGCGGCAGCAGATCGCCGACCAGACCGCCTTCGCCCTGCCCTGGTGGCTCATCGGGTTCTGCGCGCTGCTCGGCGTGCTGGCCGTGTTCATGAACTGGCGCATCCGGTTGTGGAGCAAGGGGAGCCTGCCCCGCCTGCGCACCTGGTTACTGGTGACCGTGGTGATCGCCGTGGTCACGGTCGTGATCAGGGAACTGAGCGACCGCGACGGCTACCTGCTGCTCGCCGAGATCCCCTGGTGGGCGGCCGACGCCCTCTGCCTCGGGCTTCTGCTGGTCGCGTACGTGCTGATCACCGGCATCCGGGACAGCCAGGCCAGGCTCAGCGAGATCCGGGCTCGGCCGGTGGACGGTCCCGCCCTCGGCGAGGAGCGCCGGCGCGTGCCCTCCGCCCGCTGACCCGGCGGTTGTGGCACAGTCACTGCCATGTTCACTGAGGTCGCCTACGCCACCAGCGCCGGCTCCGGGCGGGGGAACGAGGACCTGGTGATCGCCGGGCCGGCGTGGATCGTCGTGCTCGACGGGGCCACCGCGGCGGCCGGGGTGGACAGCGGGTGTGCCCACGACGTCTCCTGGCTGGTGGCACGGCTCGGGGGAGCGCTGGCGGCGCGGCTGTCCACCGGTCGCGACGACGACCCCTTGGCCGATGTCCTGGAGTCGGCCGTCGAGGAGGTGGCGGAGGCCCACGGCGGCGCCTGTGACCTGGGCAACCCCGACTCGCCGTCCTCGACGGTGGCGATGGTGCGCACGGACGGCGGGCGGGTCGACTACCTCGTGCTGGGGGATTCGCCGGTCGTGTGCTCCCTGCCGGACGGCGGGGTCCTGACGGTGGTCGACGACCGGCTGGAGCGGCTGCCGGGCGGGCGGCCGTACTCGCTGGAGTTGGTGCGTCGGATGCGCAACGCGCCCGGCGGCTTCTGGGTGGCGGGCGCTCGCCCCGAGGCCGCCAGGGAGAGCGTGTGCGGGACGGTGGCGGCCGACGGGGTGGCGGTGCTCACCGACGGGGTGGCGCGGCTGGTCGACTGGTACGGGTGGAGCTGGGCGGAGTTTCTGGCGGCGCTGGCCGCGCGAGGGCCGGCGGCGCTCATCGCGGCCGTGCGGGAGCTGGAGTCGGCCAGGGGGCCGGTGTGGGGCAAGGCGCACGACGACGCCACCGTGGCGTGGGCACGGCCGGCTTCGTCATGACCCGCACCCTGGCGCCGTGGGACGTCCGGCGGGCCCACGCCGCAGGCACCTTGATCGCACCTCCACGATATATAGCGGGCTGTTCCCCGCGGCGGCCTTCGACGCGGAGTGCTACAACGCCCTCACCCTCACCATGGCCTTCAGGGCGCCCTGGGCCAGCGCCGGCCGCCTGAAGGTGGTCAACAGGGCCGCCCTGTGGGTGATGGCCGTCGACCGGCTGGTCAACCACACCGCGACCACCCGCGAGCAGGTGGATCGCCTGGTCCGCGAGTGCCTCTCCGTCGCCGACGGCGCCGTGCCCCGGTCGGCCGCCACCCGGTTCCTCGCCGACCTGCGTGACGAGCTGGCCACCGTCAGGGAGTTCGGCGAGCTGCGCCGGGTCTGGCGCGGTCAGCTCGCCCGGATGCTGGCGGGCCTGGCCAGGGCCTGGGCGTGGCGCGACACGGACGTCGTGCCGACGCTGGAGCGCTGTCTCGACAACGCCGACAGCCGCGGCTCCTGCTTCGTCGACGTGTCGCACTGGATCTACGCCGCCACCGCTGGGCCAGGACGCGCCTGGAGGAGCTGCGGGACGTCAGCACGCTGGTCCAGCGTTACCTGCACCTGCTTGGGGACGTCGCCTCCTACCGCAAGGACGTGAACTGGGGCGACCTGAAGGTGTTGTCGCTCGGCGTCAGCGGCGCCGAGGTGGGCGAGGCGATGGCCGGGCTGGCGCGTGAGGCGGCCGACCTCATCGAACCGGTACGCGAGCGCAGCCCCCGCACCGCGGCCTACCTGCGACGACAGATCGGCTTCACCGCCGGTATCAACGGAATTTCGGACTTCGACCGTACGGCGTAAAAGACTTGTCGGATTCCTTGACAGGCAAGCTTGACGCCAGGCGAGCGGTATCGGCGAATAAGGGTGTTATGGGCAACAAACCGTGACATTTTGTTTCTTGTAAAAGCTTGCGGCTTGAGAGGAAAATGTGGCGTTGCTAGGGTGTCTCGATGCCAGGCATGTGGATCGACCTCCTCAACGCGCCTTGACAGGTACCACTGACCACGGCACCTCACGGGCGGGGTCGTGCATGCGCGGGAGACGTACAGGCGGTGCTGGATGGAATTCGGTCACACTGACCGTTGGCGGCTTCCCACGGCGATCAAGATACTGATCGCCGGGGGCTTCGGCGCGGGGAAGACCACCATGGTCGGAGCCGTGTCCGAGACCCGGCCCCTTCGCACGGAAGAGGCGCTCACCCACATCGGCGCGCACATCGACGACCTCGCGGGCGTCGAACGCAAGCTCACCACCACCGTGGCGATGGACTTCGGCCGCATCACGATCCGCAACGACTACATGCTCTACCTGTTCGGGACCCCCGGCCAGGAACGGTTCTGGTTCGTGTGGGACGAACTGGCCGTGGGCGCGCTCGGCGCCGTGGTGCTGGCCGACACCCGCCGCCTCGACGACTGCTTCCCCTCCGTCGACTATTTCGAGAAGCGCGACCAGCCGTTCATCGTGGCGCTCAACTGCTTCGACGGCAGCAGGCCCTTCACCGTCGGCGAGGTGCGCTCGGCGATCGGCCTGGAGCCGGACATCCCCATCGTGCTGTGCGACGCCCGCAGGCGCGACTCCGGCAGGGAGGTGCTCATCACGCTGATGGAGCACGCGATCCGCAGGGGAGTCACCCCGGTCGGGACCATGTCGTGACCATGACCGGCTACCTTTGACCGGTGGAGGAAATCGACCGCCGGATCGTCACGCTGCTGGCCCGCGACGGCCGCATGAGCTTCACCGATCTGGCCAGGGAGACCGGGCTCTCGGTCTCGGCCGTGCACCAGCGCGTACGCAGGCTGGAGAAGCGGGGAGTCGTCCGCGGATACGCCGCGATCATCGACCACGACGCCGTCGGCCTGCCGATGACAGCATTCGTGTCGATCAAGCCGATCGACCCCGCGGCCCCCGACGACGCTCCTGACCGGCTGGCCCACCTGACGGCCATCGAGGCGTGCCACAGCGTGGCGGGCGACGAGAGTTACATCCTGAAGGTGCGCGTGTCCTCGCCGGTGGCGCTCGAGGACCTGCTGCAGCAGATCCGCGCCTCGGCCAACGTCTCGACCCGCACCACGGTCGTGCTGAGCACCCCCTACGAGCACCGCGCCCCCGAACTGGCCGGCGAGGCCGCCCCGGGCCACGAGCGCAGCGGCTGACCGTACGTTCTTACGAAGTGCGTACGGTCGCCTCCCGCCCCGCCTGCCGGAGGGCGCGCCGGTGCCAGGCTGCTGACCATGGACGACCGCAGGCCCCTCACCCCGCGCCCCGGCACCGCCC
>NZ_SMJZ01000255.1 GCF_004348345.1 Nonomuraea longispora | reverse complement strand
GGTGTCGTCGGCGCCGGGGCTGAGGGGCGGTGTGCGGCCGTTCGGCTTTCCGGTCGGCGGCACGGAGTTCCCGACGACGGACGCCGTCGCGGCGCCCGCGCCCATGATGCGGTTCGACGGGCCGGATCCCGCGGCGGTGCCCGAGCTGGCCGCGTACCTCGCCAGGGCCGTCACCGCCGCCGTCGAGCACGTGGCCCCGACGAGCAGGGACGTCGCCCATCGGCTCCACCTTCTCGCCGCCTGGCTGGAAGCGCGGGACAAGCCGGCCGACGCCTTGGTCCCGGCGGGGGAGGCCGCCGTACGGTTGCGTGGTCTGGCCGCCGAGGAGCCGGGGCTGCGGTCCATGCTGGCGGAGACCGCGAGCCTGCTGGCCAGGCTCCATGCGCGGCTGGACGACCTGGACGCCGCCGCCCGTACCGCGGCGGAGGCCGTACGGCATCTGCGTGCCCTGACCGCGCTGGACCCTGGCGAGCACCGCGCCCGCCTGGCCGGGCAGTTGCCGGCGCTGGGCGAGTTGCTGCTGGCCGACGACCGGCCGAAGGGGGCGCTCGGCCCGTTGCAGGAGGCCGTGTGCCTGGCGGCGGACGAGCGCACCGCAGTGCAGGCGAACGCCCGGCGGCTGCTCGGCCTGTGCCTGGACGAACTCGGCAGGACCGCCGACGGCGCGGCGCAACTGGAGCTCGCCGCCGAACTGTACGAAGGCGACCGTCCAGGACTCGCCGCCGAACTGTACGAGGGCGGTCGTCCGGGGCTCGTGGCCGGGGTGCGGGCCAGGCTGAAGCGGACGCGTGCGGCGCCGGACGGGCACGGCGGCGGGCGGCCCTGGCTGCTGGCGATGGTCGCCCGCGATCCCGAGCAGGCCGTGGCCGGTGCGGAACGGCGCCTGTCGGAGTGCAGGCAGTCGGTCGAGAGCGCGGGCGTGCCGGGGGCGGAGGAGATCCACGCCTACCTGGCCGCGCAGGCGACGCTCGCCCGCGCCTGGGCGGACGCGGGGCGGGCCGGTGACGGTTTGGCGCTGGCGGCGCAGGCGGCCGAGCTGCTGCAGCGCTATCCCGTACCGGATCGGCCCGCCACGATCGCCGTGGGCATGGTCGAGGCGGCGCTCGGCCGCTCGCTCGCGGGGCTCGGCCGCCACAAGGAGGCCGTCCCGCACCTGCGGACCGCGATCGAGTCCTACCAACCGCATACCGGTACGAGCGCCGCGTTCCGGACGGAGTTGGCGGAGCTGCTCATCCTGGAGACCGTCGCGCTGTCCCGTGCCGGTTGCCTGCCGGACGCGGAGGCCGCCGCCGACCGGCTGGTCGGGCTGTGCGAGGGGCTCGTGGCGGACGGGCTGCATGCTCCCCCGGCACTCGCCGGGGCGCTGCGGCTCCAGGCCGGCATCCGCTTGGCCGGCCGGAACGCCGAGGGCGCGCTGCAGTCGGTCACCCGGGCACTCGATCTGACCGGCGACGGCCCCGGCCTGCCGACCGCCACCTGCCTGGAGCTGGGCGGGCTGTGCCTGGCCGAACTCGGCCGGCCGGAGGCGGCCAGGGAAAAGCTCGCCCAAGGGGCGTCGTCGTGGGCGGAGGACGGCCGGGTGCCGCCCGATCTCGTCGACGTGCACGTTGCGGCCATGGTCACGCTGGCCGAGCTGGACAGGGCGGAGGACGGACCCGCCGCCGGTGCGGCCCTGTGGTCGCGGATTCTCGGCATGCGGCCGTTGCCGGGGATGGACGTACTGGAGCGACTGGTCGGGGTCCTGGGCGATGTCACAGGCGACATTGCGGACCTGCTGCCAGCGCTGCCGGCGTTCACCGACGCCCTTGAGCGCGAGGCGCCGCTGAACGGCCCCGGCCTTGAGCTCCACGCCGCGTACGGGCGCTGCCTGTCGGGGTTCAGCGACACGGCCGCGCGGGCTGGGGACGACGGGACCGCGCGCGTGGCCGCCGAACTGGCCGTACGCGTGCACCGGAACCTCGCCGCGGCATCGGACGCGTACCGTACGGAGCTCGGCCTGGCGCTGGCCGCCCTCGCCAGGCTCGGCCCCGCCGACCTCGCCGTCATGGAGCAGGCCATCGACCTTCTCGGCGGGCAACCGGCCGACGCCACCGGACGACCGGACGACCCGCTTCGCCACGCCGGCACGGTGCTGGTCGACGTGCTGAACCGTTACGCCGCCCGCCTGCTCGAAGACGGCCGGGCCGTCGAGGCCCTGGCATACTGCGAGCGCGCCGCCGACCTCTGCGACGAGCTGGACGACCCCGGGCTCGCCGCCGCCACCTACTGCGGGCTCGGTACCGGCCTGACCGTGCTGTCTCGTCCGCAGGCCGCCCTGGAGGCGATCACCTGGTCCCTGGCCGAACTGGACCGCGCCGAACTGGACCGCGCCGCGCCCGATCGGGGCGCCGTGGTGGGGCAGGAGCTTACGCGGGTGCGGGCCCAGGCCATCCGGGCGCGCGGAAAGGTGCTGCGGGGGTTCGGGAGGAGCCAGGAGGCGCTGGAGCACCTGGTGGAGGCGCTGGAGCTGTTCACCCGGCTGTCCGACACCCGGGACGCCGCCGAGACCGCCGCGACGATAGCCGACCACCTGCTGGCGTCGCGTCGGGCCGAGGAGGCCGCGGAGTACGCCAGGACCGCCACGACCGCGTACGCCCCCGGCACCGTCAAGCACGCGCTGGCCACGCAGCGCCTGGCCAGGTGCCACCTGATGCTCGGCCGGCTCGCCGAGGCCGACGAGCTCGTGGAAGGGCTGATCCCGCTGGCCAGGCGGCACCCCGACGACCTCACGTACCGGGCGATCCTCGCCGACTCGCTGGCGCAGAGCTCGGAGCTGCTGCCCCTGCTGCGGCTGGACGGCGGGACAGAGGCGGAGGCCAGGGCACGTGAGGCGATCGCCGTCTACGACGAGCTGCTGGCCGCGGGCATGGACGCGCAGGCACTGTACACCGGCCGCGCGGGCGCGTGCCTGACGCTGGCCTCCGCGCTCAGGATGCAGGGCATGGCCGCCGACGCCGTCCAGCCGCTGCGGGAGGCGGTCGCCGCACTCGAACGCCACGGTCCCGGGCATGCCCTGCTGGTGGGTCTGCTGTCCAGGGCGATGCTGATGCTGGGCGACGCCCTCATGGAGGCGGGCCGGGCGCTGGAGGCCGGGCTGGTCTTCCACCGGGCCACGCAGGTGACGCGGGACCCGATGTCGAGGGCCGTGGCGCACGCCAGGCTCGGCCTCTGTCAGGAGGAGCTGGCCAGGGACGACGCCGCCGACGCCGCGCTGCGGGTCTCGGCGCAGCTGCTCCACGACCTGATGGTCACCGAACGCGACGGAGGGCCGGCCGAGCTGCTGCGTGACGTGCTGCACGGCCGGCTGCGCCTCATGGAGCGGGCCGGCAGGGACGACGAGGCGAAGGCGGTCAGGGACGAACTGCGCCGCCTCGCCCGCCCGTGACGTCCCGGACCGGCGTCACGCGCCGCCGCCCTCCACCGTCTCCCGTGCCCAGCGGTAGTCGGCCTTGCCCGCCGGTGAACGCACCATCTCCGCGACGAACGCGTACGAACGCGGCACCTTGTACCCCGACAGCAGCTTCCTGCAGTGCGCGTCCAGTTCCTCCTCCGTGAGCTCGGCGCCCTCCCGCGGCTCGACCACGGCCGCGACCCTGCTCCCCCAGCGTTCGTCCGGCACCCCGGTCACCACCGCGTCGAACACCGACGGATGCCCCTTCAGCACCGCCTCGACCTCTTCGGGGAACACCTTCTCGCCGCCGGTGTTGATGCACTGCGAGCCCCTGCCGAACACGTTCACGGTGCCGTCGGTCTCGACGGTCGCGAGATCGCCGGTGAGCAGCCAGCAGGTGCCCTCGTCGTCGGTGACGAACGTGCGGGCCGTCTTGGCGGGGTCGTTGTAGTAGCCGAACGCCACCCGCCCCGACCGCGCCACCGTCCCCATCTGCCCGGAGCCGGGCTCGACGGGCCGCAGCCGCTCGTCGAGCACGGCCAGCTCGACCACGGCGTTGGGCTGGTAGCGCAGGCCCTTCTCCGGCGAGGACCCGGCCACGCCCGACGCCGTGTAGCCGGACTCGGTGGAGCCGAAGTTGTCCAGGATCATGACGTTGGGCAGCAATTCCTGCAGCCGGTCGCGTACGGCGCCCGACAGGATGGCCCCGGTCGAGCTGATCACGACGAGCGAGGAGACGTCGTGGCCCCCGCCCTCCAGCGCGTCCGCCAGCGGCCTGGCCATGGCGTCGCCGGTGATGTTCAGGGTGAACACCCGTTCCCGCTCGACCGTCCGCCACACCTCGGGGGCGTCGAACTTGCGTACGTACACCATGGTGGAGCCCATCCACCAGGTGATGAACGTCGCCATCTGCGCGGCCCCGTGCATGAGCGGCGGCGCGGCCATCATCACCATCGGAGCGGCCTTGACCGCCTCGTCGACGACCTCCTGCGGGGTGGCGCGCGGCTCGCCGTACGGGTTGCCGCCGCCGAAGCCCATGAACAGGTCCTCGACGTGCCACATCGCGCCCTTGGGCAGGCCGGTGGTGCCGCCGGTGTAGATGATGTACACGTCCTGGCCGGAGCGCGCCGGGAAGCCCCGTTCGGGCTTGCCGCGTTCGAGAGCCGTCGCGTACGGCACCGCGGAACCGATCGCCGACGACCCGCCGACCGCGACCAGATGCTGGAGCAGCGGCGCTTCACCGGCCACCGCGCTCACCCTCGGGTCGAACTCCACGTCGTAGATCAGCGCCCTGATGTCGGAGTCGCGGTAGAGGTAGAGCAGTTCGGCCTCGACGTAGCGGTAGTTGACGTTGATCGGCACGGCCCTGATCTTCAGCGCGGCGAGCATGCCCGCGACGTACGGGATGCCGTTGTAGAGCTGGATCCCGACGTGCTGGCCCGGCCGGACGCCCAGGTCGGCCAGGTAGTGGGCGAGCCGGTTGGCCTCGGCGTCGAGCTCGGCGTACGTGCGCCGTCCCTCGCCGCAGACGACGGCCGTCCTGTCCCCGATCGTGTCGGCGAGCCCTTCGAACAGGTCAGCGTGGTTGAACTCCATGACGACCCTCCGTCGTTCGGGGTATGCGGGGTGTCCCCGCAGGGTCAGGGCTTGTCGCGTCCGACGATCCACATCGCGAAGAACTGGGATCCGCCGCCGTAGGCGTGGCCGAGTGCGGTGCGGGCGCCGTCCACCTGGTGTTCGCCCGCTGTCCCGCGCACCTGCAGCGCTGCCTCGGCGAACCTGATCAGCCCTGACGCCCCGATCGGGTTGCTGGACAGCACGCCGCCGGAGGCGTTCCACGGGATGTCGCCGTCGAGTGCCGTGGCGCCCGACTCTGTGAGCTTCCATCCTTCGCCCTGCGCCGCGAACCCCAGGTTCTCCAGCCACATCGGCTCGTACCAGGAGAACGGCACGTACACCTCGGCGACGTCGATGTCGCGGCGCGGGTCGGAGACGCCGGCCTGGCGGTAGACGTCGGCCGCGCAGTCCTTGCCCGCTTGAGGGCTGACCGTGTCGCGTCCGGCGCGGAAGATGGGCTCGGAGCGCATGGCCGTGCCGTGCACCCAGGCGGGGGTGCCGGTGACCGCCGACTCCGACGACAACACCATCGCGCAGGCGCCGTCGCTGGACGGGCAGGTCTCCAGGTAGCGGATGGGTTCCCAGAGCATCGGCGTGGACTCGACCATGGCCCGGTCGATGCCGGGGATCCGCAGGTGGGCGTACGGGTTCCTGAGCGCGTTGCGCCGGTCCTTGACCGCGACGAGCGTGCCGATGTGGGCGGGTGCGCCGGACGCGCGCATGTACTCGCGGATGTGCGGCGCGAAGTAGCCGCCCGCGCCCACGACCAGCGACGCGCTGAACGGCAGGTGGGTGGAGAGCGCCCAGGTGGCGTTGGACTCCGACTGTTTCTCGAAGGCCACCACCAGCACCCGTTCGTGCACCCCGCCCTGGATCAGCGAGGCGCCGACGAGCGCCGTCGAGCCGCCGACGCTGCCCGCGGTGTGCACGCGCATCATCGGCTTGCCCGCCGCGCCGAGCGCGTCCGCCAGGTACGACTCGGGCATCATCACGCCCTCGAACAGGTCGGGCGCCTTGCCGATGACGACGGCGTCGATGTCCTTGAACGTCAGCCCGGCGTCCTCCAGCGCTCTCAGCGCCGCCTCGCGTACGAGCCCGGCGATCGACACGTCGGTGCGCCTGCTGCGGTAGCGCGTCTGCCCGACGCCGATGACGGCACAACGGTTTCCCATCACCCCTCCAGTACGGTGACGAGGTTCTGCTGCAGGCAGGGGCCGCCGGCGGCGTGCCCGACGGTGCGGCGGGCGGCGCCGTCGTGGATGCGCCGCGCGGCCTCGCCGATGCGGATGAGCCCCGTGGCCATGACCGGGTCGGCCGCCTGCGGGCCGCCGGACGGGTTGATCACGGTGTCGCCGGGCAGCCCGAGCGCCTCCCGCAGGATGACCTCCTCGTGCGGGAACCGGGCGTGCAGCTCCGCCACCTCGACGGGGCCCTTGCCGACTCCCGCGGCGCGCGCGGCGTCGGCGGCGGAAGCCGACCGGGCCAGGTCGCGCATGCCCAGGTAGTGGGGCTCGGTGCGGTGGGCGATGCCCCGGATGTAGGCGGGCCTGGGGTTCAGCCGGCTCGCCAGGTCGCCCGTGGCGAGCACGATCGCGGCGGCGCCGTCGGTGACGGGCGGCAGGTCCGTCTTTCTGAGCGGCCGCACCGCGACGTCCTCGCCCTCGGGGTCGGGCAGGTCCAGCGCGTACGGGTTGCGCCGCCCGTCGACCCGGCCGCGCCTGATGATCTCGTCCAGCTCGGCCCGGTCCGCGCCGACGGCGTTGGCCTGGAGCGCGGCGTAGGAGAGCTGGTCGAGCCCGAGCGGCGCCAGATAGTACGGGTCCAGCTGCAGGGTCATGATCGTCGCCAGATCGCCCAGCGACGACTTGCCGAAGCCGTAGACCAGGGCCGAGTCGATGTCGCCGTGCTGGAGGCGCACCCATGCCTCGTACAGCGCCCAGGCGCCGTCCATCTCGACGTGGCTCTCGGAGATGGGCGGCCAGGCGGCGAGCGCGTCGAGGGCCGACACGAACGAGAACGGGGCGCCGGCCAGGTAGTCGCAACTTCCGGAGCAGGTGAAGCCGAAGCGCCGGAGCCCGGTGCGCTCCTTGATCTCGTCGATCACGGGCTGGATCAGCTCGGGCTCGGTCAGGCCGGTGTCGCGGTCCGTGTGCCGCGTCTGGGCGAACGCGACGATGGCTACGTCTCTCATGGCTGCTCCACGTCGGGCTCGCCGGTGGGGGCGAACCAGCGGATGTTCGCCATGGACGCCGTGCGTTCGTGCTCGGGGACCCACACGGCCTTGACGCGCATGCCCTGGCGTACCTCGTGTGCGGGTACGTCCCCGATCAGGGCGATCATGGGGATGTCGCTCCCGTCGAGCAGGATGTACGCCGACACGAACGGCACCTCGGGGGCGCGCGGGTCGGGCAGGTTGTTGACGGCGAACGTGGTGATCGTCCCGGTGTCGGGGAGTTCGAGCGTCTCCGGGATGGCGCTGCCGCATTCGGGGCAGGTCAGCCGGTACGGCACGTACACCTTGGCGCAGGTGTCGCACCGGCCGCCGAGGAGCACGCCGCGTTCGACGCCCCGCAGGAAGACGCGGAGCGCGCCGCCCGCCTGGAGGCGGTATTCGGTGCGTACGTCGGCCACGATCTCGGTGACCTCGGGCACGAAACACGCGATGTCGGTGATGTGCCCGGTGGGGCGGTCGTTCCAGACGGGCCAGACCCGCATGCCCGCCCGCACCTTTGTGGGGTCACTCGCGTCCACGGCGTGCACGAGGGCGGTGTCGGCGCCGTCGAGCCTGATGAGCGCCCACGCGAAGGGCCGGTCGAGCGGGTGGCCGGGGCGCGGCTCGGGCACGAACGCCCATGTCGTGACCGTTCCCGCCGGGCCGACCTCGACGAACTCGCCGGTGACCGGCTCGCCCGTCATGGGGTCGTACTCGAGGGGCGGCACGAGCACCTTGCCCTCCTTCGTGCGCACCCCGACGATGCGGCGGGCTCGCAACTCGCTGAGGAACCGGCCGATCACGGGGCCCGTGGTGCGCGTGTAGCCGCCGGGGAACTCCAGGACGTGCCGGGCGACCAGCGGATCAGATGGCACGGTCGTGTCCCTCCCAGTACGGGGCGCGTAGCCTGCGTTTGAGCAGCTTGCCGTTGGGCTCGCGGGGCATCTCCGCGATGAAGTCGACGCTCCTCGGCCACTTCATCCTGGCCAGGCGGCCCTCCAGCGACGCGAGCAGTTCGGCGGCCAGTTCCGGCCCCGGCTCGACGCCGGGCGCGGGCTCGACCACGGCCTTGATCTGCTCGCCCCACTCCTCGTCAGGGATGCCGAACACGGCCACGTCCGCCACCTTCGGGTGGACCATGAGCTCGTTCTCGATCTCGGCCGGGTAGATGTTGGCGCCCCCTGAGATGATCATGTCAGCCTTGCGGTCGCAGAGGTAGAGGAAGCCGTCCTCGTCCAGGTATCCGATGTCGCCCACGGTGAAGTGGTCGTCGAGCCGGTTGGCGGCGGTCTTGCCGGGGTCGCCCTTGTACTCGAACGGCACGCCCATCATCTTCATGTAGATCGTCCCTGGGGTGCCGGCCGGCACCGGCTCGCCCTGGTCGTCCACGACGAGCAACTCGCTGATGGGCCAGGCGGAGCCCACCGTGCCGGGGTGCGCCTTCCAGCCCTCGGGCGTGGCCAGGGTGCCGCCGCCCTCGGTGGCCGCGTAGTACTCGTACACGCAGTCGCCCCACCACTCGAGCATCGCCCACTTCACCGGGACGGGACAGGGCGCGGCGGCGTGGATCATCCACCTGAGAGAGGACAGGTCGTACGCGCCCCGGGTCTCCTCGGGCAGCGCGAGGAGCCGCTTGAAGTGGGTCGGGACCATGTGGGAGCTGGTGACGCGGTGCCGCTCGCACAGCCGCAGCATCTCCTCGGCGTCCCACCGGTCCATGTAGACGAGTGTGTGGCCCATGTGCAGGGCGGTCCCGCCGAACTGGGTCACCGCCGTGTGGTAGCTCGGCGAGGTCACCAGGTGGACGTTGGGGCGGCCGGGCGTGACGCCGAACAACCCGAGCAGCCCCGTCATCAGCTCGGCCGACTCGTCGGGGTCGAGCCCGTTCAGGCGACGTCGGACGCCCTTGGGCTTGCCGGTGGTGCCCGAGGTGTAGTGCATGGTGGCGCCGGCGGTGCGGTCCTCGGGCGCGGTGCCGGGCTGCCCGTCGGTCAGTTCGCGGGCGGGGCGGAAGCCGGTGGCCCGCTCGCCCAGGACGAACCTGCGCTCGGGCTCGATCGCCTCGGCGCCCCTCGCCCCCTCCTGGAGGAAACGCGGGTGCACGAAGAAGGCCTTCGCCTCGCTGTCGGACACGATGTACGCGATCTCGGGGCCGGTCAGGTGCCAGTTGACCGGGGTGTAGTACCACCCGGCCTGCAGCGCGGCCAGGTAGAGGACGAGACCGTCGGCTCCGTTCGGGGCCAGGCCGCAGATGCCGTCGCCGGGTTTCAGCCCGAGGGCGCGCAGGCCGTGCACGAGCCGGTTGGAGCGGGCGACCAGGTCACCGGCGCGGTGCTCCGTACCGTCGGGATCCACGGCAGCGATCCACTCGGGATCGGCCTGCGCGAGCCTCCAGAAACCGAGCGTCCCCATGCACTTCCCCCTGTCCAGGGCCTCCACGCCGTGGAGGCGGGTTCGGTCGCTTCGATGCCGCCGCCTTCCCCGCTCCGTCACGGGGGCTAAACAGGAACCTGTTCTCGTTTGATGGGGGGAGCGTATCCTGGGGCGAAAGTTTGTAGCAAGCGCTTGATACCGAGATTCGGAGGCATCCGTGGAGCTCCTGCCGATCAGCACTCCCCACTGCCGGGTCGAACGCGACGGCCACGTCCTGACCGTCACCATGAACCGGCCGGAGGCCCGCAACGCGCTCTCCTCGGACATGCTGGTCGGCCTGGCCTCGGCCTGGGCGTACGCGTCGGCCGAGCCGGAGATCCGGGTCGCGATCCTCACCGGCGCCGATGGCACCTTCTGCTCCGGGGCCGATCTCAAAGCCATGGGACAACAGTCCACCGACCCGGCGGTCCAGGCCAGGGCCACGCGCATCCCCAACTTCCACTGGAAGGGGCTGCTGCGCGAGGACCTGCCCACCAAGCCGGTCATCAGCGCCGTCGAGGGACACGCGGTCGCGGGCGGCACGGAACTGCTGGTGGGCACCGACCTGCGGGTGGTGGCGGAGTCGGCCACGCTCGGCCTGTTCGAGGCACGACGTGCCTTGTTCCCCATGGGCGGCAGCGCCGTACGGCTGGCCCGGCAGATCCCGTACTGCCACGCCATGGACCTGCTCCTCACGGGCCGCCCGATCACGGCGGCGGAGGCCCTGTCCATGGGCCTGGTCAACCGGGTGGTGCCCGACGGGCAGGCGCTCACCGCCGCCCGCGAGCTGGCCGAGGACGTCGCCGCCGCGGGCCCGCTGGCCGTGCGGGCGATCCTGCGCACCTACCGCGACACGCTCGGCCTGGCCGAGCCCGAGGCGCTGAAGGTGTCGGACGAGCTCGGCTGGCCGGTGATCGGCTCGGAGGACGCCAAGGAGGGCACCCTCGCCTTCCGCGAGAAGCGTCCGCCCATCTATCGCGCCCGCTAGCCCCCGGTGATGCGGCCGAGGCGTTCCAGCGCCTCGGCGTACTCCTCCAGCAGCCCGAACACCACGTCCTTCGTCGACCTGACCTGGTTGGTCACGCCGATGACCTGGCCGGCGGGGAACGTGGCCAGCTCCGACACGTCCGAGCGGCCGATGCGGCGCAGCGCGTCCGACACCAGCATGAACTGCAGCGGCATCGGCAGCGTGCCCGGCGACTCCTCCGACTCCCACGCCTCGGTCCACTCGTTCCTGAGCAGCCGCGCGGGCTTGCCGGTCCAACTGCGCGAGCGCACCGTGTCCCTGGACGTGGCCGCCAGGATGCGCTGCTTGGCCATCTCCGGCGTGTCCGCCTCCTCGACCGTGAGCCACAGGGATCCGGTCCACACGCCCTCCGCCC
>NZ_SMJZ01000254.1 GCF_004348345.1 Nonomuraea longispora | reverse complement strand
CCATCGCGCCCTCCCCCGACGTCCCCGCGTACGGGCCGGACGTCCGGGTGCTGGGCGACGCCGAGACCGGCCACCCGCACCCTGTGGGCGTCACCGTGGCCTCCGCCCGCCAGCACCTGCACGTCCTCGGCCAGACCGGCGTCGGCAAGTCCACCTTCCTGGCCAACCTCATCCTCTCCGACGCCCACGCCGGCCGAGGCGCCCTCGTCATCGACCCCAAGGGCGACCTCATCGACGACGTCCTCGACCGACTCCCGGAACGTGCCATCGGCAGGACCGTCCTGTTCGACCCGGCCGAACCCGGCAGCCCACCCTGCTTCAACGTCCTGGCCGGACCCGACCCGGCGTTCGCCGTCGACTCGATCGTCACGATCTTCCACCGCTGCTTCGCCTCGTCCTGGGGGCCGCGCCTGGACGACCTCATGCGCTCGGCCTGCCTCACCCTCGTCCGCACCCAGGGCCACCGCGCCACCCTCGCCGAGATCCCCAAGCTCCTCACCGACACCCCGTTTCGAGCTCGGATCGTCGGCCGGCTCCAGGACGAGCTGCTGCAAGGCTTCTGGACCGCCTACGACGAGCTGTCTCCTGCCGCCCGCGCCGCCGTGATCAGCCCTGTCATGAACAAACTTCGCGCCGTCCTGCTCCGCCCGTTCGTCCGCGACGCTCTCTCCGGCGGGACCTCCACCTTCGACCTTGCTCGCACCCTGGACACCGGCGGCCTGGTCCTGGCCCGCCTTCCCAAAGGTGTGCTGGGTGAAGACGCCGCCCGCCTCTTCGGCTCCGTCCTCCTCGCGCACACCTGGCAGGCCATCACCCCTCGTGTACGCCTCCCCGAGCACGAGCGCCGGGATACCGCCGCCTACATCGACGAGGCCCAGAACTTTCTCAACATGCCCATCGCCGTCAGCGACCTCCTGGCCGAGGCGCGTGCCTACCGCTTCTCTCTCGCCCTCGCCCACCAACATCTGTCCCAGCTCCCCAAGGACCTCCGCGAAGCCGTCTCCGCCGACGCCCGCAACAAGGTCTACTTCACCGCCTCTCCGGAGGACGCTCACGAGCTCGCCCGCCACGTGGGCCCCGTACTCGGCGCGCACGACCTATCCCACCTCGGCGCGTACCAAGCCGCCGGACGCGTCATGACCGGCAAGGGCGGCCAATCTCCGGCTTTCACCTTCCGCACCCGCCCTCTCCGCGACCTCGTCCCCGGCCGTCAGGAAGCGGTACGAGCAGCCTCGCGCGCTGCCTTCTCCCGTCCAGAAACCTCAACGCCCAGCAGGCCAAAGCTTCGTCTTTCGACCGATCCGCGCCGAGCCCACGAGGAGAGCACCAAATGACCCGACCGAACGCACATCGCCGTCTGCTTCCCTCCCGGCATCAGCGCCCCCGCCTCACGCCAAATGTTGTCGCCGGCCTCGCCGAACGCCTCACCCCACGAGACGCCGAGATCCTCGACGCCGTGTGGGAACACCGCGTCCTCACCACCGACCAACTCACCGCGATCTTCTTCCCCAGCATCCACCGCGCCCGCCACCGGCTCCTGGCCCTCCACGAGATGCGCGCCCTCGACCGCTTCCGCCCCTGGGCACCCACCGGAAGCCGTCCGTGGCACTGGATCCTCGGCACCGCCGGAGCTCACCACCTTGCGGCCCAGCGCGGCATCACCCCGGCCGAGCTCCGCTATCGCCCCGATTCCGCGAGCGCCATCGCGCTCTCGTCCCGCCTGAACCACCAGGTCGGTGTCAACGAGTTCTTCGCCCAGCTGCACACCACCGCCCGCCACCGGGCCGACGGCTCAGCGGTCGCCGAATGGTGGCCAGAACGCCGCTGCGCCACCCTCTGGGGCGATCTCGCCCGCCCCGACGCCTTCGGCCGCTGGACCGAGCCCTCCCCCACCGGCCAACCCGACACGATCGACTTCTTCCTCGAGCACGACACCGGCACCGAGACCCTGGCCCGCGTCCTGGCCAAGCTCGACGGCTACGCCGCCCTCGCCGAAGCCACCGGCATCACCACCCCGGTCCTGTTCTGGCTCCCGAGCGCTGCCCGCGAAGCCAACCTTCGTAAGCTCCTGACCAGCAGCGACGTCCCCACGGCCACCGCCGTACACACCCCCGTAACGGCCCCTGACGGCCCCGCTGGGCCCGTATGGCTACCAGCCGGATCAACGGGCCCCCGCCGTCCGCTGATCGCCCTACGGGACGCATGGGGCACCATCAACCCCCACAGCGAGCCCGTTTGATGGCGGTCATCGCCACGACAGTGACCGGCGTGTTCGTCCTGGTCGCCATCATCATCATCGTCGGCGTCGTCGCAACCGTGCTGCCGCACAACAGCGTGCCGACTCCCGACGTCCTGTGTGCCACTGTGGTGCTGCGTACCGCCGAACCCGATGCCACCCCGCTCACACGGCCCGCATGCGCGCCAGCCCGGATCACCGGGACAGGGCACGGCGCAACAGCCCTTGCAGCCGCTGCCCGCTGGCTCGGCACCCCTTACTCATGGGGAGGCGGCGCACTCGACGGCCCCAGCCGGGGGATCGACCAAGGGGCGAACACGGTCGGCTTCGACTGCTCCGCCCTCACCCGCTATGCCTGGCACCAAGCCGGAGTCGCCCTTCCGCGCACCGCCGCTGAACAGTGGCACGCCCTTCGCCACATCGGACCCGGCTACCGGGCTCCAGGAGACCTCGTGTTCTTCCAAGGCTCCGGCGGAGGCCCCAACCACCCTGGACACGTCGGCCTGGTTCGCGACACAGACCGCATGATCGAAGCTCCCCGTACCGGCCTACGCGTCCGCATAAGCCGGTACACCGTCCGCCAGGACATCATCGGCTACGCACGTCCAGGCAGCTAGTGCCTGGACGAGCTCCCGCCAGGCTCATCCCCACTGGGATCGGCGCCAGGCTGGCCACACCGCCAGGTATCGCCGAGATACACGCCCTCCATCATTGGGGGTGCGTTGAGCACGGCGGGGTTGACCGGCTGCCCACACCAGGACGCACGTTCGCGGCGGCGGGAGCCGTCAGCCGGACAGCGCTTTCAGGGCCTCCTTCACGTTGTCAAGGAATTTTTCGTTGGGGACATTCTTGCCTTCCAGCTCGTTGTCCCAGACGTACAGGCACAGCTCCAAGACCTCCTCCGGCGTGGTCTTCTCGGCGCTGCTCTTGTTGGTCTGGTCTTCCGACGCCTTGAAGACGCGGAAGGGGCCGTGACCCGGCCGTCGAATCTCCTTCACCTCGTACTGGCCGACGGCTCCACCATCCGGCGCCTGAATGGCCACGTCGATGTTGGGCTTGGCGGCGATGAAGCCTTGACCGTGGAAGGAGGTGATCAGGCCGAAGTGCCTCTCAGCAGGGGTTGAACGCAGCCCGCGTTGGCCGTCGAGGTTGCCCGTGACTTTTAGTTCGAACCTGGCGGCGTACTTGCCACGGAGCGTGTCCGCCTCCTGCATCGTGCCGATGCACTGGTTTTCCGGCGCCACCGTGTTTCCGCCACGGCTGTAGCTGACGAACTTCCGTTGGAACACATCCTCGTAGGCAGCGAGGTGCGGGCTCGGGCCGACCTTCAAGTCCAGGACGATGCCTTGGCACGTTCCACCGATGTAGGACTTCGTGAGATCGACCAGGTTGTAGATGACATCGGTCTCGAGCGGCTTCTCCTTGTTCGTCGCCTCGATCCACCACTTCAGGAGCGCCCGCGTTTCGGGGAGCGTCTCGGTCCGCTTGTTGTCGTCCTCGGCGAGGATGGTGCTCAGGTTTTCGACCTTGACGCCGGAGCCCGACAGCCCCAACGATGCCTCGTCGTGAGAGGTGCCGTTCCAGCGATGCGCGTAAATCGTCACCTCGTGTCCCAGAGCCCTCCACGTGTAGACGTTGAACTTCTCCAACGCCCCCAGGGGGTTGTCGCCGAACCAGACGTGATTCACCTTCACGGCCATTTCGTCACCGGCGCTTTCTGCGGTTCGTGATCCATGCGTGTGGCGATCCTTCGCACGACGAAGGTCGCTCGAAGAATCCGCCGCTTCGCCGAGGGTGTCAAGAGATTCGGTAGTGATAGATAGTTGGGGCGGGGCCTGCCATAGCTGGCCCCGCCCCCACGCGCGTAGCACTGTCAGATGTCGCCGCCGCGTAGGCGGCAGGCGCGTTCGTCGCCCGGGTCCAGCAGGATCGCTGGCGATTGCTCCAGGCCGAGGCCGAGGGCACGGTGAATGCGGTGCCAGCCGTCGATCACCAGGCGGTTGCCGGGTGGCTGTGCGCACGGCAGTGGCACGACCAGGAGAGGTTTGGTCAGGTCGACCGTTGCGGCGTGGTCAGGGTCGATACGGATGAGGTCCTTGACGCCGGTCAACGTCCGGATAGCAGCCGGGCGTACTGGGTGGCGTCGGGCCAGGCGGGTGGCCAGGTCCACATCCCATGCCCACCCCAGAAGGGCGAACATCTCATCGGACATTATTGCTCCTCTTCATGACGGGACCCGGCCGAGCGGCCGGGTCCGCTGGGATGGGTGGTCAGGCGTCCTCGGGCTTGGCCACGCGGAACCGGTTGGGGCGCTCGCTGACGAGTTCGGCCTCGCCGTTCTTCGCGAGGGTGTCCAGGGCGTTGGCGACCGCCCCGGAGGAACGCTTGAGGACCTTGGCGATCTCATTGGCGGTGAAGGCAAGGTCGGGGTGCTTGATCAGGTGGGTGAGGACGTCCGGGCGCAGGGGACGAGGGGCGTTGCGGTCGCCGCGCGAGGAACCCCAGGTGGCGGTACTGCCGTTGGTCTTGGCCTGGGTGATGCGGGCGGCCTTGCGCACGTCTGTGGTACCGGCGTAGATGGCCTCCAGACCGGTCGTGAATGCCGTTTCGTCGTCGGCCAGGAGGGCCGCGTAGGTGGTGGTGACAGCGTTGAGGAGGTCGGTCAGGGCGCGGCGGCTGTCCTCGATCATGCGCGCCTTGGCCAGGGCCTCGGCGGCCTGCTGACGGCGGGCCTCCTCCTCGGCTTGGGCTCGGGCCAGCTCGACCTCAGCGATCGCGCGGCGGTCGGCCTCCTGCTCCAGGATGCGCATCGCGTCCTGGATGGACATGGCGGGTGTCGTGGCGGAGGTGTCGTCCGGGACGCCCGAGTCGTCCTGAGCCGCCGCATCGGGAACGTCCGAGGTCGTAGGGGTGTCAGTGGGCACGTCGGGCGTATCGAGGGCCTCAGCATTGATCTCAGGCGATACCGGGGCGTCGGCATTGGCCTGGGTAACCGACGGAACCGATGCCCACGTGTCAGGCAGGGCGCGACCCTTGTCGGTGCGCCCGCCAGGGGTGCGAACCGCGCGGCCTGCCTCGGCGAATCCCGCGAGGGCCTTGGTGGCGGTCGGGCGGGAGACACCCGCTGCCTCGGCGATCGTCGTGATAGATGCGGCCGGGTTCGCGTGCAGGGCCTCCCACACCTTGGCCGCCGTACCTTCCGGGCAGAACTCAGCCTGGGTAGGGGCGCTTTCGGCAATCATGTTCGTCGCCATTTCGTTCTCCTTTGTTTGAGCTACGGCCGCATTTCCATGGGGCCGATTTCCTCGATGCACGACGACCATTTCTCGATTCCGAATACAAAGCAAGCCGATTCGGCGATGCATACTAAAAGCGATGGATCTCTGATCACCAAGCCGGGTAATGAAAATTTGGCGATTCTCGACAATCCGCCTCGACATAGAAGCCTGCCGCGCTACGCCTGCGGCTTCTTCGACGCAGAGGAGCTGGCCTCACGACGCCGCAAGAAGCATCAGAAGCGAGGCACCGAAGATTTGCAAGGCAGTAATTATGGGAGACGAAAGAAGAAAGTCGAGTAGAGCAGGGGCAGCCGATTCGGCGAAGGTGTCGCTTCTTGCCGAGTTCTCGTCGGTTAAGGCGAGTCGGGCGGGCCACCGGTAGCCCGGATAGCCCGTACACCTGCGAGGACGCTCCGGATCGGGGGTGCCGGTCAAGGCGGCAGACCGGTCGGTAGGCCGGTCGGCGCACCGACCGGCGGACCGGTCGGTGCCGCGCAAAGCTCGCGCAATAGTGGACTCTTCGCGCGGGAAGCAGCTCTTCCCGCTGGAAGTTGAGCCTTACTCTGAGAGTGGGACCAGCCGGATAGCAGCCGGCTGGTCCCGCCCTTCTTTCGGGCGCCTACGCGGCTCAGGGTAGGCGGAGCTCGGCCCGGACGACGTAGCCGTGCTGAAAGCTGCGCCCACAGGCGAGGGTCACGACGAGGCCGATGGCCGCGTGGGCTCGCCTGCGGGACTCGGCCTTCAGCAGGTCATGGCCGACGATGTTACGCGCATCGGCACATGGTCAGCCCGGCCGCGATAAACGTCCTCGCCAACTGAGCGCCGATGCGTTCCCATAAACGTAGAGCCGCCTGCCGTAATAAGTGTTCGCTGAACACGTATCCTCCTCTCTGCCATCGTGCGCTCACGCGCACATGGCATATCGAGGACCACCTCATGGGCTCCGGTCAAGTCGCGGACTGAGCCCATTTCGAGGCGTTAGGCTTCTTATTCAGAGTCGATAATTTCTCGGTAGATCTGCTCCGTCTTCGTGGAGGGCTTCCTACCTCGGGTGCGAAGCTGTTCACGTAGTTCGTCGTAGCAGTAATGCACGGCCTGGGTCCTGCCGAGGCGGGCGTAAACGTCCATTCGCCTTCGATAGAGGTGTTCGGCGACGGCGTCGAGTTCTGTGGCGTGTTCGAGGTGGCCGGCCTCCAACTCGGGATGCTCCTCCAGGTCGGCGAGCTGGGCGAGGGCTTGGACGATGCCGCGGTTCAGGGCGTCCGCCGTCTGCCGTGCCCAAGGATGCGGAACGTCGGGGAGGTAGGGGCCGGTGTAGAGGTTGACGGCAGCGGTCAGCGCGGTCGTCTTCTCCAGGCCTGTGGCAACGGCAGCCGCCGCGAGGAGGTCGCGGATCTGCCAGACGTCGCAGCCGTAGAGGTCGGGGTTGATCCTGTATCCGGCTCCGCCCTTGAACTGGATGACGACGCGTCCGTAGTTGCCGGGCATCCCCAGGGCCTCGCACATCTTGGCGCGGGTCGCCTTGAGGAGGCCGGCGAACCGGTCGTTCGGGGCTGCGGCTTCGGGCCACAGTTTGTCGCCGGCCATGGCCTTGGTCAGCAGAGCAGAGCGGTGCTCGGCGAGCAGGCCGAGGAGGGCCCACGTGTCGGTTCCCCAGCCGCCCGTTGCGCGGTTGGGTCCCTCGATGACGCACTGGCCGATCAGACGGATCGTGCCGCGCCGATCGGCTGTCGGTCGGGTGGTCACCATGACCTGCTGCGGTGGTGCGCCTGACGTCAATGCAGACTGTAGGGGGCCTACGGGGGCCGACTGGGGCTCCTGTGTCGTGTCCATGCTGCGAACGGGTGTCACAGGGACCGGAACCGGAGCGGTGTCTATCAAGCGGGGTTCGGCGGGCGGGGTCACCGACCGACTGCGCCAGTTCAACAGACCGAACGTCACCGCGAGTCCGACCAGACCATGTGCCACCAACGTCGGTCCGGTCAGCTTCCTCGCCACCCTTCCGACAAGATGCCGCCTCATGCTGCCTCCCTTGTCACTCTTGAGCGTTCGCACTGATCAGACCGTGCGCAGCGCCACAACAGGGAACGTGAAACTCCTCACGGCGGCTACTGACCGGGAGCGCGTTGTCCAGGACCGCCAGAGCGCCTACGGCTACGGCTCTCCGGGCCTCGAAGCCGGTTGGTGAAAAAGCACCATCGCGCGGAACCACCCACCGTCCGACACGGCCAGAGAAGCAGCGTCACATACAGTGATCGCCCCGCTACCCTCGAATCGGAGGTGACGGTGGACGAACAGAACCAGACCAACGCGCAGCGCCTATTGCAGGGTGTCGTTCCGGATGAGATCTTCGCGTCATACTCCAAGCTGCTCGCAGAAGACGGCTGCCCCGAGGACGACGCCACGTCCCTACTCGGCGGCTGTGAGCAGGTAGTGGAGTTGACGTCCCGCGGGATGGCGCATCTCCGTCCGGACGGTCCGCTGAATCCACCACGCCTCGTGCCCGCTCCCCCGGAGCTCGCGTTGCAGGGCGTCCTGACGGATCTCTCGCGCCGGCTCGTCGGCGACCAGGAACGGTTGCTGTCGGGGCACAAGCGGCTGAGCGAGTTCCACCAGACGCCGACCGCTGGGTCTACGAGCTCCGCGATGGACCGGCTCGTGCAGATCGTCACCGACCGGGACGAGATCAGCTCCCTGTCCTACGCACTCATCAACGCCGCGCGGCACGACTGGCTCACGCTGGACAACTACGTCCTGGAGGCGCCGGTCGAGGACTCCACCGGGTACGCGCCGCTACCGGTCTTCGAGGGTCAGGTGCGGTGCCGCGCGATCTACGAGACCCGCTGCGCAGAGCACCCGATCGGCGCGAAGACGATCGAGGCCGCGGTGGCGGCCGGCGAGCAGGCCCGGCTGCTCCCTCGCGTCGGGATGAAGATGAAGCTCGCGGACGAGGCAGTAGCGCTCCTTCCGCTGACGCCCACAGGGATGGGCGGGGCTCTGCTCGTACGCTCGCCCGTCATCGTCGGTGCCCTGCGCGAGTACTTCGAACTGCTCTGGGAGAAGGCCATCCCGTTCGGGAGCACGGAAGCCGTCGGGCCGCTCACCCCTGCGCAGTCGCAGGTGTTGCAGTTGCTCACTCAGGGACTGTCCGACGAGGCGATCGCCCGGCGGATGGACATCAGCGTCAACACCATGCGCAGGCACTGGACCGCCATTCGCGACGCGCTGAACGTGGAGACCCGCTTCGCCGCCGGAGCCGCAGCTGTACGCCGCGGCTGGATTGACTGAACCCGAGAGGTCTGTAATGCCCGAATATCTGGACTTTGTCCCCCAGCAGCGATTCCAGCCCACCCTTGCGCTGTCCCCGGACGGCCAGCTGGTCGCCTACTCCAGCCACGCCTCCGGACACTACGACCTGTGGGTCGTTCCCGTCTCCGGCGGCGAGCCGCGCCGCGTGACAGGCTTCGACGACCGGACAGTCCGCCAGATCGCCTGGACGCCCTCCGGCAGCCAACTGGTCTTCACCGCCGACGAGAACGGGGACGAACAGTTCCGCCTCTACCTCGTCGCTCTGGACGGCAGCGGCCTGACCGAGATCAGCTCCGGGCCGGACTGCCAGCGCGTCCTGGCCACGTCGCCGTTCGATCCCACTGGCCGCTTCCTGGCCTACACCGCCAACGACCGCGATCCCGCCGCCCAGGACCTCATCGTCCACGATCTGGAGACCGGTGAACTACGACGCTTCACGCCCCCGGAAGGGGGCGCATTCGAGGCCGTCAGCCTCTCTCCCGACGGTCGCTGGCTGCTGGCGACCGGATTCCGTTCCAACACCGACATAGCCGCCTATCTCACCGACCTGAGCGATCCGGACGCCACGCCGGTCTGCATGACATCGGCTCTGGGCGAGGGCGTCTTCGAGCCCGGAGTCTGGGCGGCGGACTCCAGCGGCTTCCACCTGCTCACCGACCACTGGAGCGAGTTCACCGCCGCCGCCTTCTACGACCTCGCGGCCAAATCCCTGCAGGCGATCGCGCGCCCGAACTGGGACGTCGAAGTCCTCGACGCCGCCGCAGGAGTGCGCATCTGGTCAGTCAACGAGGGCGGCAGCTCCCTCCTGCACGCCGACCGCGACGGCTCCCCCATCTCGCTGCCCAGCATCCCGCCCGGCGTCATCTCCGCACTGTCCCTGGCGCCTGACGCCTCCTTCGCGGTCGTACTGATCAACTCCGCGGCGAGGCCGGCGGAAATAGCGGTCCTGGACCTGGCCCGCCACGAGTTCCGCTACCTCACCGACACCCGTCCCCCGGCGCTGCACGTCATCGACCCCGTCGCCCCCGAGCTGATCACCTATCCGGCCCGCGACGGACGCGACGTCCACGCCCTGCTCTACCGCCCGGACGGCCCCGGCCCACACCCGGTCCTGCTGTCCATCCACGGCGGCCCGGAATCCCAGGAACGCCCCCTCTACGCCCGCTCAGGCCTCTACCAGCACCTGCTTCACCAGGGCATCGCCATCCTGGCCCCCAACTTCGCTGGATCCACCGGCTACGGCACCGCCCACCAGAAGCTCATCTACTGCGACTGGGGCGGCATCGACCTCGACGACCTGGACCACGCCGTCAAATACCTCCACACCCTCGACTGGACCGACCCGAACCGCCTCGCCGCCATGGGAGCCTCGTACGGCGGCTTCGCCGCTCTGTCCTGCCTGGCCCGCCTCCCCTACCCCTGGGCCGCGGGCGTCTCCATATGCGGGCCGAGCAACCTCCTCACACTGGCGAAGGCATCGCCACCCACCTGGAAAACCTTCGTCGCCACCGTCCTCGGCGACCCCGACACCCGCGCCGAGCAGCTCCTGGAGCGCAGCCCCGTCACCTACGCCGACGGCATCACCGCTCCCCTGTTCGTCCTCCAGGGAGCCCATGACCCACGCGTTCCCCAGGCCGAATCCGACCAGATCGTCGCCCGGCTGCGCGAACGCGGCGTCGAGGTTCGCTACGACATCTATCCCGACGAAGGCCACGGCTTCACCAACCGCGCCAACGAGCTGACCGCGTACGAGGCCATCAGCGCGTTTCTCCACACCCATTTGATCGCCGCCCCGGTCGACCGCCCAGAGGCACTCCAGGTGGGGTGACGTCCACCAAGCACAACGGTGCCCACCCGTAGGCCGGGTGGGCACCGTTCAAAGGTTCAGACGTCACCGCCCACGACGGTCAGGAGGGACAACGGGCTGAGGCGGTGTTGAACCCGTATCCCGTGGACGTTCTCGGCGACTGCGTCGAGAGCACAGTCGAGGCTGACGTCGAAACTGCACGACGCGTCGCTGCGCGCGTAGACGAAAGCCACGTCGCACATCAGCGCGAACATCTTCGCCCGTACGTCATCGCCGTACCCCGGATAGAGCCTGTCGAGGACGGTCGCGAAGTCAACTGTGCCCATGTTCGCCTTCCCTCCGGTGGAGACGTCTCCGTAGGCCGGAGGTCGGCCTGATAGCAGCAGGCCGACCTCCGCTCAACCCGCTACGGCGCTCGCGCACCCGACGCCTCCGGCTCTGGGCTCCAGGTAGACCCACACCGTGTGCCCAGTCTGCGGGTTACCGATGAGCGAGAGCTGCAGGGCCAGCTCGTTGACGATCGCCAGCCCGAACCCGCCCACCCTCTCCTCC
>NZ_SMJZ01000253.1 GCF_004348345.1 Nonomuraea longispora | reverse complement strand
TCCCTCCCCCGCCCAGGTGTTCGCCGGGCGCGCCCCGGTCAAGCCGCACGCCAAGCCCGGCCAGGTGGCCAAGCTCGGCCCGAGCCGGCCCCGCGTCGAGGACGTCGGCGAGCACGTGGCCCAGAAGTGGATCCTCACCCGTGGCCGCGACAACATCCGCGACCTGCTGCCCGGCCCGATCCTGCCGACCGTGATCGACACCGAGCTGCTCATCGAGGCGGAGAAGGAGCTCGGCCACTCGCTGCGGCCCTACCCCGAGGCGCGGGTGTGGCTGCGCGACGGGTTCTGGGCGCGCGTCTACCGGGAGTTCGACCTCGGCGTGGGCGTCTCGTCCAAATAGCGCTCCCCTCGTTCGGGGAGGGCCTCGGCCGTGGCCGTACGCGCGTACAGGACGTAACGCCCCGTACGGTGGGCCGTACAGAGACCGGCGCGGCGCAGCGCGGTGAGGTGCTGATTCGCGCCCGGCTCATGAGCGCCGTGGGCCTGGGCGGGCTGCTGGCGGGCGCGATGGGCGAGCTGTGGGGAGTACGCTCGGCGCTCTGGCTGGGCGCGTCGATCACGGCGACGAGCTGGGTGCCGTTCCTGTTCTCCCCGCTGCGCCACCAGCCGCGAACCTGCTGACAATCAGGTCCGATTTCCGCCGGTCACCCGCTTTCACCTGCTGACCTGCGACTTCACGATGAGGTCCGATTTCCGCTGGGCCACGTGCCCGGTGGGCGCGTAGCGTCGGAGACATGTCACCACTCGAGCTCGACTTCGACTCCTGTTACCGGGCGGTCTCGGCCAGAGACGCCCGGTTCGACGGGCGCTTCTACACGGCGGTGACGACGACGCGGATCTACTGCCGCCCGATCTGCCCGGCCCGCACACCGTCGTTCCGCAACGTGCGCTTCTACCGGCACGCGGCGTCGGCGGAGGCGGCCGGGTTCCGCCCGTGCAAGCGCTGCCGGCCCGAGCTCTCCCCCGGCGACCCCGGCTGGGACGTCCGGGGCGACCTCATCGGCAGGGCGCTGCGGCTGATCGACGACGGGGCCGCCGACGAGCACGGCGTCGCCGGGCTCGCCAGGCGGCTGCACATCACCGAGCGCCACCTGCACCGGCTGTTCGCGGCCGAACTCGGCGTCGGGCCGCTGGCGGTGGCGCGCACGAAACGGCTGCTGCTGGCCAAACAACTGCTGACCGAGACGGACCTGCCGGTCACGGAGGTGGCGTTCGCGGCGGGGTTCGGCAGCGTCCGTCAGTTCAACGCGACGATGCGGGAGACGTACGGCTTCACGCCCAGCGAGTTGCGGGCCACGGCCGGCCGGGTGGCGGCCAGGGTCGCCGACGCGGCCAGGCCGGTCTCGCTGCGGCTGCGGCTGCACCGGCGCGAGCCGTACGACGCCGACGGCGTGTTCGGCTTCCTGGCCTCGCGCGCCATCCCGGGGCTCGAGGTGGCGGACCACACGTCGTACACCAGGGCCGTGCCCGGCGGCACGATCACCCTCACCGCGCAGTCCGACCACATCGCCCTCGACGTGGCGGTGGACGACACGCGGCGGCTCACCCGCCTCGTGGGCCGCTGCCGCCGCCTGCTCGACCTCGACGCCGACCCGCACGCGATCGCGCAGGCCCTCGGCCAGGGCTCGCTCGCCCCTCTCCTCGCGGCGCGACCCGGGCTGCGGGTGCCAGGCACGTTCGACGGGTTCGAGCTGGCCGTACGCGCGGTCGTCGGCCAGCAGATCTCCGTGGCCGGCGCACGCACCCTGCTCGGCCGCATCGTCGCGAGGGCCGCCGCGCCCGAGGGTCTCTTCCCCACGCCCGACCACCTCCTGGACACCGACCTCACCGGCCTCGGGCTGACCAACCGCAGGATCGCCACGCTCAAGGACCTGTCGGCCCGCCTGGCCGACGGGAGCATCGACCTCGACGGCGGCCAGGACCCCGCCGACGCGGTGGCCGGTCTGCTCACCGTCCCCGGCGTCGGCCCGTGGACGGCGAGCTACGTCGCGCTGCGAGCGCTGCGCGACCCCGACGCCTGGCCGACGGGCGACCTCGTGCTCGACAAGCGCATGGCCGCCCTCGGCATCCCGCACGACCACATCGAGCGGTGGCGCCCGTGGCGGGCGTACGCCGCCCTGCACCTCTGGAGCTCATCATGATCACCGCACGGCTCGTTCCCACACCCATGGGCCCGCTGTCCCTGCTGTCGCGGGAGGGAGTGCTGGTCGCGGCCGGCTTCACCGCCGAGCCCAAGGAGATGTACGCCCGCCTCACGCCCGCCCTGCAGTCGGAGGGCCTGGAGGTCGTGGGCGGCCCAGGTCCCGCCGGTGAGGCCGTGCTGGCCTACCTGGCGGGCGACCTGGAGGCCCTCGACGCCATCCCGGTCTCGCAGCCCGGCACGCCCACCCGCAAGCGGCTCCACGCCGCGTTGCGCGAGGTCAAGCCGGGCACGACCGTCACGTACGCGGAACTCGCCGCGCGGGCGGGGCTGCCCCGGACGGCCGCCAGGGCGGCGGGCTCGGCCTGCGCCCAGAACCTGATCGCGCCGTTCGTTCCGTGCCACCGGGTGCTGCCCGCCGGCGGCGGCTACGGCGGCTACTACTACGGCGTACTGGTGAAGGAGTGGTTGATTGCCCACGAATCCGGAGGATTCATCGACTCAGAGTAATGGATCGACAACATTCGGTAATGTGTTCGCCATGCCGACACAGGAACACGAATACCTGATCGAGCTCGTACGCAACCGCCCGTCCCTGGTCGCCACGCTGCTGGCCGGGACGGGGGTCTGCGTACCGACGTTCGACGAGGCACGGTTGGGCAACACCGATTTCACGGACTGCACGCCCACCGAATACCGGGCCGACTCGGTGGTGCTCCTCTGCAAAGAGGGCACACCGGTTTCGGCGGTGGTCCTCGAAGTGCAACGCGAGCCGGACACCCGCAAACGCTGGTCCTGGCCCGTCTATCTCTCCACGCTCAGGGCGCGCACGAAGTGTCCCGTGCTGCTCCTCGTCTTCTGCGAGGACTCCAGGACAGCCCGTCGCTGCGCGGAACCCATCGAGATGGGGCATCCCAGGTGGGTGCTACATCCCATCGTCATCGGTCCGGACGGGATTCCTTCGGTCATCGATCTCGGCTGGGCCGTCGACCAACCGGAGCTCGCGACAGTCTCGGCCATCGTGCACGGCCAGTCGGAAGCGGGCCTCCGCAACATTTTGACCCTCTTCGAGGCACTGGGGCAGTTGCCCGAAGAGTTCGGCGAGTATTCTGACCTCGTCCTTTCGTGTCTGCCCGACTTCATGCTCGACACAGTGATCAGGGAGCTCAGGATGGCCATGGCAACCGACCACCCGAGAAGCGCAGTGGTGCGCGCGTGGCTCGCCGAAGGAAGGGCGAAGGGAATAGCCGAGGGGAAAGCCGAGGGGAAGGCCGAAGGGAAGGCCGAAGGGAAAGCTGAGGGAAGAGCCGAAGGAAGGGCGGAGGGTGAGGCGAAGGCCGTCCTGCTGATCCTGGAGGCTCGGGACATCCCGCTCCCCGACGAGGCGCGGGCCCGCATCCTCGCCTGCACCGACCTGGACACCCTGGAGTCCTGGGTGCGCAAGGCCGCCACCGCGAAGAGCGCCGACGAACTGTTCCTCTGAGCACTCTCGGCCGGAGCGGATCCGGGGCCGGCGCCGGCCCCGGATCCGGCAGGGTTCAGGGTTTGACGTTGCTCTGGATCTCGCCCACCGGCACGTCGCGACTCGCGCCGACCTCGACGGGCGCGAACTGCACCGGCACCACGTTGTCGACCACCTCGACCGGCCACACGGTGGAGACCGTCAGCGTGTACTTCTCGCGCGGCTGGTCGATCGACGAACGCAGATAACGCACGCCGCACGAGAACGTGCCGCCCTTGGTGTACGGCTTCCCGGACGTCCCGCACCCCTCCATGTTCACCTCGGCGCGGTCCTTCGTGGTGCCCGGGTCGATCGTGATGCTTTCGAGCGTGGCGACCACGGTCGCGCTCATGACCCCGGGAATCGTCGCGGTCACCGACCTGCGCGGCTCACCGATGCCCTCCAGCCACACCCAGGTGGGCAGGTTCACGTAGCTCTTGGCGTCAGGGTTGAGCTTGACCGTCGGCTCGGGCACGGTCAGCGCGGCTCTGGCGATCTCGGCCAGTTCCTGGATCGTGATGCCGGACGGCGGCGTGGTGCCCGGCGGCACGAAGACGAACGGGTCGAGACTGGCGAAACAGGCCTGCCCTTTCGGATCGGCGGCGTTGTACGCGGGCCCCCACCAGCGCCCGTCCTTTCCGATCTTGTCCTCGAACTGCTTGAGGAACGCCTGCCACTTCTCCTCGGTGGGGTTCTCCGTGAACCTGAACCAGTAGGCCCGCAGGCTTTCCTGCGACTTGAGCATCTCGTTCGCGTCCAGGCCCGGCTCGTACCAGCATGGGCGCTTGAGCACGTAACCGTCGCTCTTACCGCCCCTGGTCCCGTCGCCGGACACGACGATCTTCGAGTGGGCGAGGTCGATGCCCCTCGTGTTGCCCTCCTTGATGGGGGTGCCCACCGTACGTCCGCCGTCCTCAGGATTCGCCGCGCCCGCAAGCACCAGGAGCGCGGCGACGGCGACTGAGCCCATGGGGGTCATCTGCTGCACCCTTTCTCGCCATAGCCGAACGATCTGATCCGCCACACCCCGTCATCGCCGCGGTGCGCGAGCACGGCCTGGAGGTACGGCTCGCGCACGAAGGCGGGCTGGGGCTCGACGGGCTTCCCCGTACCCGTGGACAGCACGCGCACCTCCGACTCGTCCACGCACGCGTTGACCTGCACGCCCTTGCCCACCAGCGCGGCGACGCGCAGGTTGTACAGCCGGGCGTCACCTCTCACGGTCATGTCCTCCTTGGTGTATCCGTGCACCCAGTCGTACGCCTCGCGGACCGCCGTGAGTTCGAGATCCAGATCCTTCAGGTATCGATCGCTTCCTGAGACGAGCGCCTTCCTGGAGGCGACGTAGTAGCCGGTGATGAGCTTCAACAGCGGGTCGGGGTCGTCGGGCCACTCGATCCGCACCCGCAGCTTGTCGCCGCCGATGTTCAGAGTCTCGGCGCCAGAGGCGGTGGCGGTGCCGCCTTCGCTCTTCGACGGGTCCGGAACCGGCTGGCCGCTCGCGGGGGAGGCGGCCCCCTGGGGCGTGTACGGGCGTTCGGCCTGCCCGCAGCCCGCCAGAACGGCGACGCCCAGCCCGATGGTGCCCAGCACCGCCATGACTCGTTTCATGCCGACGACTCCCTCACCACATGCATGCGCCACGTGGGCAGCAGCTCCTCGATCAACGCCTCGGTCTCGGGGGCCATCCCGCCGCCGTACGGGTGGGAGGCCGCCCTGCGTGTCAGGCCCTCGATGACCGCGCGCAAGCGCACGATGTCCTCGGTGGCGTGCGTGGCACGCAGCAGGTCACGCCAGAGCCCCTCGTCGTCGGCCGCCAGCAGCAGGCCCGCGCGTACGGCGGCCACCGCCGCGTCCGGCTGGCCGTGGGCGAGCCTGAGCTCGCAGAGCTGGTGGGCCGCGTCGGCCACCCCGGCGCTCACGTCGTACTCCAGGTCCTCGGCGGCCAGCCAGGCGTACCTGCCGGGTGGCCTGCCGGCTATCAGCGGGCCTCTGACCAGGCCGAGCGCCTTCTCCAGCAGCACGGCCCCGGCCGTCGGGTCACCGTGCGAGCGGCGTACGAGCTCGCGGAACAACGCCCAGTCCGTACGCACCTCGGGCCCTAGCCGGAGCCGGCCGGCCTCGTCGGTGAGCAGGTGGTCGGGGCCGAGCCATTCGGCGACCCGGGAGATCGTGGCGTCCCTGACCGTGGTCTGCACGCCGCGCGGCCACAACACGCCGCCGAGCACCGCGGGGTGCACGCCGCCCGGGTGCGTGGCCAGGTAGACCAGCAGCTCGGCCGCCAGTTCCATCCGGCCCTCCTCCAGGGGGCGCAGGCCGGCGATCTCGAGCGGGCCGAGCAGTCTGATCTCGACGGCTGGCGGGTTCAGCCCCGCCAGCGGCTCGGCTTCGGGGATGGCCTCGCCGTCGAACCGGTCGGTCGTACGGAACAGGTCGACCAGCGCGCGGTAGTGGCGGCGCGGCAGGAGCTGGGCCTCCACCTCGAAGCCCAGCTCCGCGATCCTGGCCCTGCCGTCGTCGCCGATCTCCATCGTCCACGTGGCGTGCGGAACCTCGCCGGCCACCACGTAACCTGCGGTGTCGCGGCGGGCCAGCAGCGCCAGCCGCCGGGCCTCGTCGTGGGTGGGCGCCACCGCGGACAGCAGATAGTGGGCGACGCTGTGGCCGCCGCTGACGCGACCGGTCAGCACCTCCCTGCGCGGGGCCGCGTTCGCCTCCAGCTCGGGCAGCACCTCGGCCAGCCCGCCGACCGCCCTGATCCGTTCGGGCGCGATCGCGGTGAGCTCCTGGCCGAAGCCGACGAGCGTGATGCGCATGCGGTCGGACCACCGGTTGGTCGCCAGCTCGACGGCGATCGCCGCCAGCGCCGCGGTGGTCTGCGGGCCGCGTACGTTGATCAGGCCCTGCGCGGCCTCCAGGTCGATCAGCACCCGCCCGCCGGCGTCCGTGCCGATGGAGACCAGCCCCGGGTACGGTGCCCCGCCCGCGTGCCCGCGGCCGGACTCACCCCGCAGGTCGGGCAGCAGCCGCCCCTCGTGCGCGGGAAGCCGCCAGATCTGGCCGCCGTCCTGGGCCGTCCAGGGTGCGGGCGGGTCGTTGTCCGGCGGATGAATCCACAGGTCGAGCGTGCGCGGCGACAGGTGGGCGCCGTAAACGGTGGGCGGGGTGCGGTGCTGCGCGGCCAGTTCGGCGCCGAGCAGCCGCAGCCCGACGTCCAGGATGCGGGCGCCGGGGGCGTCGCCGCCGAGCCTGAGCGCCACCTCGGCCTGGGCGGCGTCGTCGCGCGGGCGGGCGATCCTGCGGCCGGACAGGCGCCGCCACAGTTGTTCCCTGCGCCGCCTGGCCAGCACGAACAGCAACCCGGCCGCGGCCAGCGAGGCGGCGGCGAGGTAGTCGGTCAGCTCGCCCTGGCGCTCCTGCACGACGGGCTGCCGGTCGTCCCGCACGCTGGGCTCGGCCTGGCGGTGTTTGCCCTCGTGCCCGGGTGTCCTGCGTTCCTCGCGCGTCTCGCGGGCCCCGCGCTCCTGGCGCTCCTGCCGCTCCTCGCGCTCCTGGCGGTCGGCGCGGTCGGCACGCTGCGCCGTGCCCGCGTCGGCCCTGCCCGGGTGCTCGCGCAACGTCTGGTCGCGCGGCTGGCCGACGGGTACGACGTGCGCGTTTCTCGCGTCGTCCGGCATGTCGAGCACCCAGCCGGGCCTGATCAGGTCGGCCATGCGCAGCCGGGTGCCGTCGGGCTGCTCCTTCGCCTGGTTGAGGCGGTAGATCTCGGGATATCGGCGGCCGTCACCCAAGCACTTCTCGGCGATCTCCCACAGGCTCTCGTGGTGGCGGCCGTGCGGCGGCTGCACGACGTACACCTTCTTGGTCTTGCGCGTCTCCAGCTCCTGCTCCTGCTCGACGATCGGCGCGGAGTAGGCGACCGCGGTCACGGGCGGCGCGGCGGGGGTGGGGCTCAGCTGGGCCGCCGGCGCGACCATCGCCCCCGCCGTGAACAGCAGCAGCACGGCCGAGACCAGCTTGTTGGCCAGCACCTGCATGCCGCCGGAGAGCGGCACGCGGGCGGGCATGCCGACCCTGCGCACCCCGGCGTACACCTCGACCAGCACACACAGGAAGAGCTGGAACCAGGCCAGCCACACCAGCAGCACGAGCACGGCCACGATCGTGCTCGGCCCGACCCGGCTGGTGAGCACCTCGAGATCGAGCAACTCGGGCGCGATCGGCGGGCCGACGAAGGTGAGCAGCGCGTACGGCGCCCCGCCCACGAGCGCGACCAGCACGACCAGGGCGCCGAGCCCGGCGAGCACGTCGCCGGCGCTGCGTCTGGCCGGGACGCGCACGGGCACGTGACGTCCGGGTGGACGCGCGGGGTCTCGCGGCTGCTCTCGCGGCGGCATCGCCTCTCCCTTCTCTGTTCCAGCGTCGTGTCTCGTGCGTTCCGCATCCATCGAGCGGTCGGTTTCGGTCTATCTCGCTTCGGGCGCGGCGCTGGCCTCGCCGGTCATCTCGGAACCGGGGAACCCGAGCGCGCTCAGGAAGAAGGCCTCCCACCGCACTGTCACGGTGACCGTGACCTGTCCCTGTCCCTGCTCGACCGTGCACTCGCCGCTGGTCACGTCGCCGCCGCCGTGCGCCCGCACGATCTCGTCGGCCCTGCCGCACACCTCGGCGTCACCGAGCAGCCGGGTCTCTCCCGTGGTGCGGAGGTGATCGACGTCCACCTGGTCGGCGCCGGCCCTGGCGGCCTGCTCGGCCACGTCGGACGCGCGCAGCCGGGCGTTGATCGCGGCCCCGCCGTCCACCAGCATTCCGGCCAGCAGGAACACGACCACGGAGAACAGCACGGTGAACACCGACATGGACCCTCGCTCGCCGTTCCTCATTCGACCCTCCTGAACTGCTCGAGTGGCACCACCGCGGCGCCGGTCAGCTGTTTGGTGCCGTCGAACCCGAGGAAGGCCAGGTCGAGCTCGCACGTCACCTCGGCTTCGACGTGGCCGCCCTGCTCCCATTCGGACCCGTCGAGCGAGACCGAGGAGGACTGGCAGCGGCCTTCGAGCACGCTCGTGGCGATGGCCTCGGCGGCGGACCCGGCGTCGTCGAGCGTGCGCTGCACGGACGCGGCGCGGGCGGCGTCGCGGGCCGCGCCGTTGACCCGTCCCTGCGCCTCGACCAGCACCCCGGCTCCGGCCAGGAACAGCAGGAACAGCAGGAAGACCGGGGCCAGCATCACCGTCTCCACCGCCATGGAGCCGCGTTCGGCCCGGCTCATCGGCAGTCCTCGCCGCCGTTGTCGGGGCGGAAGCACTCGACGGGCCCGCCCGCGGTGGCGGTGATCGTGAACGAGAGCTCCGGCAGCAGCGGGATCACCTGCACGGCGTTGCCGGTCACCGTGACGAATCGTTCGTCGGGCTCTTTCTCGGACGTCGTGGCGGTGGCGCCGCCGAGCAGCCGCGGGCCGATGGCGCGGACGATGTCGGTGGCCTTGGCGGTGGCCGCGCCCTCCCAGTCGCCCGAGTCGAACGGCGCCGACCTGGCCACGCGGGCGCCTTCCCTGGCGGCCGCCTCCGCGACCTGCCGGCCGTGGAACCAGAGCGCGACCTGCACGATGAGCAGCACGACGGCGAGGATGACCGGCATGAGCATGGCCAGCTCGATCACCGTGGCGCCACGCTCGCGCTGCGGCCTACTCGCCTCCGCCGCCATCGCCGCCATCCCCGCCACCGCCGAACGTGCCTTGGATCTCGCTCTGCTTCTGCTCGACCAAGGTCTTGATGAGCGTGGCGAGTCCGAGCGCGACACCGGCGATGATCGCAGTGATGATCACCCATTCGACGGCGGACGCGCCCCGGGTGGGCGCGGTCCTGGCCCGGTGGATGCGCACGCCGAGGTACGCGGTCAGATAGATGATCCAGGGATGGTTCATCATGCCCCCAACATCTTCATAGCGGCGGGATAACTGAGGAAGATCACAAAACCGGCGCAGAGCAGGAGCTGGGCCACAAGCATCGACTGCGACCGCTCGCCCGCCCTGCCCTCGATCTCGGCCAGCTCGCGGCGGCGCAGCGTGGCCGCCCTGGCCGTCAGAGAGGCGCGTACTTTGGCGCCGTCGTCGGCCACCAGGCCGAGCGCGGCCGACAGGTCGCGCAGCTCGTCGACGTTGATCTCCTCGCCGAGCTGTCCGAGCGCCTGCCACGGGGTGATGCCGACGATCCGCGCGCCGGCCAGCGCGTCGCGGATGCGGCCCATCGCCCAGTTGGGCTGCTCACCGCTGACCGAGACGGCCATCATCAGGGCCTCGGGGACACCGCGGCCGCCGGCCAGGTTCATCGAGACGAGGTCGAGGAACGCGCCCACGACGTGCCGGAAGTCACGCCGCTTGGCCGCCGCGTCCTTCCTGACCTGAAGGTCGGGCAGGAAGAAGAAGACGCCCGCGACGAGCACGGCGGACCAGAACGGGACGGCGAGCGAAGCGCCCCACTCCATGAGCACCAGCCAGCCGAGCAACAGCGGAAACGCCAGCAGGCCGCCGGCCGCCAGCAGCACCTTCGTGGCCAGGAACGCCTCGAAGGAGCGGCCGACCAGCGCCAGGTCCGACCTGACCGACCTGACCTCCCAGCCGCGGGCGCTGTAGAGGCGGGCCAGCCGCACGCCGAGGCCGCGCCGGAACGCGCCGACCTCCTCGTCGGGCAGCACGAGCTGGATGCGCGGCGCGCCCGCGTCCTCGCGTACGGCGTCGAGCGCCAGCAGCCGCGCCACCAGCCCGGGACGGGCGGGGAAGAGCGCCCTGAACAACACGAGCAGGCCGAGCCCGATCACAGCACCGGCCAGCGCGCCCTCAACCATCGCCGCCTCCACCCATGAGCAGCCGCGTCGGCTTGTCGAACCTGGCCAGCCGCCGCATCCAGGCGAACCCCGCCCCGAACAGCCCGGCCACGACCACGAGGACGGCCTGGCCGAGGGGGCCGTCGTACTCCTCGACGTAGGAGGGGTTGAACACGACGAGGATCCCGGCGAAGGCCAGCGCGGTGATCACGACGATCTGCACGCTGCGCCGGGTGGCACGGCGCTCGGCCTCGACGCGGCGGCGCATGTCGAGCTCTTCGCGGGCCGAGACGGCCAGCGCGCCGAGCACGTCGCGCAGGCCGGGGCCGCGCAGCCTGGAGTTGAGGATGAGCGCGGCCACGACCAGGTCGGCCGAGGGGTCGTCGAGCTCGTCGGCGAAGAGCGCGAGCGCCTGCGGCAGCGCCATCCTGGTGTGCAGCCGGTCGATCAGGGACCGCAGGTGCGGCCTCAACGTGGGCGCGGCGGCCCTGATGGACGACGGGATGGCCTGTTCGAGTCCGGCCGCCCCGGCGATCGTGTCGCGCAGCGACTCCGTCCAGGCGGCGAGCCCTTCGAGGCGGCGCATGGCGGCCCGCTCCTCGGACGCGCCTCCCGACAACCCACGCCAGGCGAACACGAGCAGCACCGTGCCCACCGCCACGACCGGCCAGCCGGTGACGATCAGGACCAGGGTGGCGGCGACGGCGGCGATCGCGGTGCGGGTGGTCAGCATCTTGACC
>NZ_SMJZ01000252.1 GCF_004348345.1 Nonomuraea longispora | reverse complement strand
CCCTCGCCGCACGCCTTGTCCACGGGACAGGCCCGCGGCTCGACGACGACCGCCTCCATCCCCGCCAGCGCGGCGTGCACGGCCGTCGCCAGCCCCGCCGGGCCGCCGCCCGCGATCAGCACGTCGATCACGCGGTCACCGCTCCGAAGCGGACGCGAGAGCCGCGTTCTCGCAGCGGATGCGCACCACCATCAGCACGGCGTTGAGCACCGTGAACGCCAGCGCCGTCACCCAGGCCGTGTGCACCAGCGGCAGCGCGAGCCCTTCGACCGCCACAGCCACGTAGTTGGGATGCCGCAGCCACCCGAACCGGTACGGGCCGCGCGTCACCAGCGGCAGGCCCGGCACCACGATCACCTGCGTGTTCCAGCGCGGCCCGAGCGAGGCTATGCACCACCACCGCAACCCCTGGGCCGCCACCACCAGCGCCAGCATCGGCCAGCCGAGCGCGGGCAGGAAGGGCCGATCCGCCAGCGCGACCTCCAGCGGCGCGCAGACGAGCAGCCCGGTGTGCAGGGCCACCATCCACGGATAGTGGCCCTGACCGCTGACGACGCCGCCACGCGCCATGCTCCACGCGGCGTTGCGCCGGGCGACGACCAGCTCGGCCACGCGTTCCAGGCCGACCAGGAGGACGAGCAGCAGGTACCAGGTCATAAGGCAGCCACCAGCGTTCGGGTCATGGGCGCGGTCACCAGCGGATCAGGACGAGTTCCGAGCAGAAGCCCGGCCCCATGGCGATGATCAGGCCCCAGGTTCCAGGTTCGGGCCGCCGGGTGGCGAGGGTGTCGCCCAGCACGTGGAGGACCGAGGCCGACGACAGGTTGCCGTTGGCCGCCAGCGAACGCCACGTCACGTCGAGCGCTCCCGCGGGCAGGCTGAGCACGTCCGACACGGCTTCGAGCACCTTCGGCCCGCCGGGATGACAGACCCATGCCGTCACCTCCTCCGCCGTCACGCCGTACTCGGCCAGGAAGCCGTGCACGTCGCCGGGCAGGTAGCGCCGCACGACCTCCGGGACGCTCGCGTCCAGCATCACCTGAAACCCGGTGTCGCGCACCCGCCATCCCATGACGTGCTCGGAGCCCGGATACAGGTGGCTGCGCGTGGCCACCACGGTGGGGCCGGCCGTTCCGCGACCGCCGCCGCAGGCCACCACGGCCGCCGCGCCGTCGCCGAATAATGCGCTGGCGACCAGGTTCGCGGGGGAGGAGTCGCCCCGCTGCACCGTGAGCGAGCACAACTCCACCGACAGCAGCACGGCCACGTGCTCCGGCCAGCCGCGCAGGTAGTCGTGGACCCTGGCGATGCCCGCCGCCCCCGCCACGCAGCCGAGGCCGAAGACGGGCACCCGCTTGACGTCGGGCCGCAGGCCGAGCGCCGCCGCCAGCCGGGCGTCGATGGAGGGCGCGGCGATGCCCGTCACCGACGTGAACATGATCAGGTCGACTTCGGTCGGCTCCAGCCCGGCCGCGTCCAGGGCGGCCTTCACGCTCTCCAGCCCGAGGTCCACGGCGACCGAGACGAAGGCGTCGTTGGCGGCGCCGAAGCCGTTGAGCTTCTCGTACCGCTCGATGGGCAGGGCGAGGTTGCGGTAGTCCACCCGGGCGCTGCGGTGCAGGCGGTCGAGGAGGCGCCGGTCGCCGTTCTCCGGCAGGCACACGCGGGCGGCCATGTCGGTGAGCTCGGACTGCGCGTACCGGTGAGGAGGGAAAGCACAACGGACTGCGGCGATACGGGTCATGCAGCTCTCCCTGGGCGGCCGGCAACTCCTGCTTCGCAGTTTCCCGTCCCACTGGTCATTTAAGCCACACCAGGCGCGGGATTCTCGGCGGCGGCCGCCCGGTCTACGATCGGCTTGTGAGGGACCGCGACCCCGCGGCCGCCGCCGTCGTGCGCGACGGGCCGTGGCGGCCCGCCGTCGGGCTGGTGCGCGCGTGCCATCCCGGCCCGACCGTGGCGGTGACCGCCCTGGTCACCGCGCTGGCCGTGGCCACGGGGCGCGACGCGGCGGGGTGCGTGCTGGCAGGGGCGGCCGTGCTGGCGGGGCAGCTCTCGATCGGCTGGTGCAACGACGCGCTCGACGCCCAGCGGGACGTGGCCGCCGGGCGCGCGGGCAAGCCCGTGGCGGACGGCACCGTCAGCGCGCGTGCCGTCCGCATCGCCGCTCTCGTGGCGCTGGCCTGCTGCGTGCCGCTGTCGCTGGCCTCCGGCTGGCGGGCGGGCGCGCTGCACCTCGCCGGGGTGCTGGCGGCCTGGGGGTACGACCTCGGGCTGAAAGCGACAGTCCTGTCATGGGCCCCGTACGCGGTCGGGTTCGGCGTGCTGCCGGCCTTCGTGACCCTGGGTCTGCCCGGCGAACCCTGGCCCGCGTGGTGGGCGGTCCTGGCCGCCGCGCTGCTCGGCGTGGGCGCTCATCTGGCCAACGTGCTGCCGGACATCGAGGATGACCTGGACACCGGCGTACGCGGCTGGCCGCAGCGCATGGGCGCCTCCCGCGTTCGGCTTCTGATCCCCGTACCGCTGCTGGCCGCGACCCTCCTGCTCGTCCTCGGCCCCGAAGGCGCTCCCGGCGTTGCGGGCCTTGCGGCCGTGGCCGCCGCGTTCGTCCTCTCGGCCACGGGGGTGTCGGCGGCGTCCAGGTCCGCGCGGGTGCCGTTCGTCACCGCCGTCGCCGTGGCGGCGGTGGACGTGGTCCTCCTGATCGCCGAGGGCGCCTCCCTCACGGGGTGACCCGCGTCGCGGACCGGCCTGCGCGCAGGGATCCGCGCAGCCACCGCATCCCCACGGCCAGCGCGAGCGGGGCGGGCACCGTCCCGGCCCCGAGCCCCACCTCCACCAGCAGGTCGAACACCTCCTTGCGATGGGCGGCGGTCTCGATCGCCGCGTCGATGAAGCCGGGGGACTGGGCCAGCCGGGCCAGCACGTCCGTGGTCCGCAGATGCCGTCCGAGCGCCCGGCGCACCTTGCTCCGGTACAGCGCCAGCGGATCGTCCGGCGACTCCACCGCGGCCTCGGCCGCCAGCCGCCCGGACAGCAGCGCGTAGTAGATGCCCTCGCCGGTGAGCGGGTTGATCAGCCCCGCCGCGTCACCGGCGAGCAGGACCCGTCCAGCGCCGGGCGCCGGCCGACCGGTCGAGAGCGGCAGGTGGTGGGCACGAAGCTCACGGGGGTGCAGACCGGGCAGCAACTCGGCGAGCCGGCCGTGCAGCACCTGACGTCCGGGTGCCCCCACCGCGCGCAGCCGGGGGAGCAGCATGCCGAAGCCGATGTTCGCGGTGCCGTCGCCGATGGGGAACGACCACGCGTAGGCCGGCCAGCCCGCCTTCTGCATGGCGATGAGCTGGACATCGTCCTCCTCGGGCACGTCGGCGTAGCCGCGCACGGCGATGGCGGTGTGCTCCTCGGCGGCGGGCGCCAGGCCGATCAGGCGGCGCACGACCGAGCCGGCCCCGTCGGCCGCCACCACCGTACGGGCCCGCAGCCGGCCGTCGATCACCACCCCGGATCCGTCGGGGACGAGATCCCTGACACGGTGCCTGCGTACCTCGACGCCCCTGTCCCGCGCGGCGGCCACCAGCCGGGCGTCGAACACCCGGCGCGGCACCACGTGATTGGGCCGCGCGGCCTCGGCGGAGACCCGCACGCCGCCCGGCGAGACCACGGTCAGGCGCGGCGTGGGCCGGTAGTCGTCGATGAGCGCAGGCACCCCCAGCAGAGCCAGCTCGTCGCGCCCGTGGGCGGCGATGCCGTCGCCGCACGGCTTGTCACGGGGGAAGTCCGCCCTGTCGAGCAGGAGCACGCGCGCCCGCGGCCGTAGTTGCGCGGCGCGTAGCGCCGCCGCCGAGCCCGCTGGTCCCGCTCCTACGATCACCACATCCCACATGGGGTCCATGCGAGGTCTGTCCCACCCTGCGCGCGACCAGAAACTCATCACCTTCCGCATTCCCGGGCCAGGAGCGGGAACCGGTCGCGACGCCGTCCGTCAGAGCGGCTTGAGGCGTGTCCTGAGCAGGCAGAACTCGTTGCCCTCCGGATCCGCCCCACCCAGGCGCAGTCGCCCTGGCCCGCATCGACGCGGGTGGCCCCGGTCGAGGGCCTTCGCCCAGAACCTGGCCAACCGTCCGGGATCGCGGCAGTCCACGATCAGCGCACCGATGCGTAATCCCATGGCAGCACCGCAGGGCACCGCGTTCGCGGCCGTCGAACCCCCGAGGGGGCCGTACGGCGTTCGGTACGCGGTCGTCCGGGAGCGTGGCACGATGAGCAACCGGGTGAAGCCTGTCGGGCCGGTCGAGTGATCACTTACGAGCATGGGAGTCTGCATGACCACCGCTTCGACCATGGGCAGGCGCCGGCGGACGTTGTGGGGGTTGATGGCCGTCTCCGCGATCGGCATCGCCGCCTTCGCCGTGCCGCCGTACCTGAGTGGTGACCCGGCCAACAGCAACCTTGCCATCAATCCGGACGCGACGCTCCATTTTCTGTCGCTCGTGGTGCACGCCGTTCCGTCCGGCCTGGCGCTGCTCATCGGCCCCCTGCAGTTCCTCACGCCGCTGCGCGACCGCCATCCCCGGCTCCACCGGATCGCGGGTCGCGTCTACATGGTCTCGGTGGTGTGCGGCTCGCTTGCGGCGCTCTTCGCCGCGACGTTCTCGGTCAGCGGGTTCCCCGCCCAGGTCGCGTTCTACGTGCTCACGGCGGCCTGGCTGTACTCACTGGTCCAGGCCTACCGGTGCATCCGCCGCGGTGAGGTGCGGCTGCACCGGATCTGGATGATCCGCAACTACGCCCTGACGTTCGCCGCGGTCACCTTGCGCGTCTATCTGGTCATCGGCATGGTGCTGAGCAAGCAGTACACCTGGCTGACTTTCGAGGACGTCTACACCGCCAGCGTGTGGGCCTCCATCCTGATCAACGTGATCGTGGCCGAATACGTCATCGTCCAGGGCATCGTGGCGTCCACGGCCCGCCGGCGGCGGCGCGAGTCCGCGTGACCCGCGCCGGCCGTCACGCCCGGCCCGGCGGAGCGTGAGGGGTGACGCGGACTTGAGTCAATCAAGCTCTCATCGTCAACGGAGCGCGAGCTGCGCGGCCTGGTCAACGGACTGGCCCAGCACATCGCCGGTCGCGTGTGCGCACCCGACCGACCGTCGCGCCACCGGGCCCAAGCGCTGACATCCGCACGCCCCGATGGTGGCGTGCCCACGTCCCCCGTGTCAGACTAGCTGTTATAGAACTCTTCCATGAGTTATAGAACAAAGGAGCGCGGTATGCGAGACGTGGCGCTGCGGCGTGAGCCGGTCCCGCCGGACGGGACGATGGGCGGGCCCCGGGCGGGGGGCCGGTTCGGCGAGTACGGCGGCCGATACGCGCCGGAGTCCCTGGTGGAAGCGTGCCGCGAGGTCGACGAGGCGTTCCGGGAGGCCTGGGCGGATCCCGGATTCCGCGACGCCCTGGCGGGGCTGCTCGCCGCGCACGCCGGGCGGCCCACCCCGCTCACTCCGGCCGAACGGCTGTCGGAGGCGCTGGGCGTGCGGCTGTACCTCAAGCGCGAGGACCTCGCCCACACCGGGTCCCACAAGATCAACAATGTGCTGGGCCAGGCTCTGCTGGCCACCCGGATGGGACGGCGCAGGCTGATCGCCGAGACCGGCGCGGGCCAGCATGGTGTGGCCACCGCGACCGCCGCCGCCCTGCTCGGGCTGGAGGCGACGGTGTTCATGGGGGAGCGCGACATCGAGCGGCAGGAGCTGAACGTCTTCCGCATGCGCATGCTGGGCGCCGAGGTGATCCCGGTGACCGCGGGCAGCCGTACGCTGAAGGACGCCACCAGCGAGGCCATGCGGCACTGGGTGGGCGCGACCGGCGACTCCCACTACTGCATCGGCTCGGTCATCGGGCCGGATCCCTACCCGTGGATGGTCAGGGAGTTCCAGCGGGTCATCGGCGACGAGGCCCGCGGGCAGTGCGCGGCCGAGCTGCGTACCGGCGTGCCCGACCACGTGGTCGCGTGCGTCGGCGGCGGCTCCAACGCGGCCGGCACCTTCGCCGGATTCGCCGACACCCCGGCGCGGCTGGTCGGCGTCGAGGCGGAGGGCGGCGCCGGCGCCGCCCGCGGCCGGCTCGGCGTCCTGCACGGCTGCCGCTCGCTTTTCCTGCAGGACGGCGACGGGCAGATCACGGAGGCGCACTCCATCGCCCCCGGGCTCGACTACCCGGGGGTCGGCCCCGAGCACGCCCACCTGCGCGACCTGGGCCGCGCCCGCTACGTCACGGTCACCGACGACGAGGCGATCAGCGCGGCGGTACGGCTGGCGCGGACCGAGGGCATCGTCCCGGCACTCGAATCGGCGCACGCGCTCGCCTGGGTGATCCGGGCGGCGGACGAGGGTGACCTGCCCGCCGGATCGGCGGTGCTCATGACGTTGTCCGGCCGCGGCGACAAGGACGTCTCGACCCTGAAGGAGCTGCTGTGACGAACCCGACCATGACCGCGGGCGCGGTCGAACGCCACCTGCGCGCCCGCAGGGACGCCGGCCGCGGCCTGCTCATGCCGTACGTCACCGGCGGTATCACGCCCGGCTGGACCGACTACCTGCGGGCGTTCGCCGACGCCGGGGCCGACGCGATCGAGGTGGGCCTGCCCTTCTCCGACCCCACGCTGGACGGCGTCACCATCCAGCAGGCCGGCCAGACGGCGCTGGTCCGGGGCGCGAGCACCCGACGCATCCTCGCCGACCTGTCCGGCATGGCGGACCTGGGCGTGCCGCTGGTGGCGAGCACCTACTACAACCTGGTGCAGCACGACGGCCCCGAGGCGTTCTGCGCCGCGCTGCGCCGGGCCGGCGTCGGCGGCCTGATCGTGCCCGACCTGCCGGTGCACGAGGCGGACGAGCTGACGGACGTGGCCGCCGCAGCCGGGATCGAGCCCGCCCTGCTGGCCTCGCCGGCGACGCCCCAGCCCCGGCTGGCGGAGATCGTGTTCCGCAGCCGCGGATTCGTCTATGCCGTGTCGCTGATGGGCACCACCGGCGAGCGTGCCGCCCTCGCCGTCTCCGCGGCGCAGCTCACCGAGCGGATCAGGCGCGTCACCGACCGGCCGGTCTTGCTAGGATTCGGCATCTCCACCCCGGACCAGGCACGCGAAGCCCGCCGGCACGCCGACGGCGTGGTGGTCGGCGCCGCGGTCATGCGGCGCGTGCTCGACGGGGCCGGGCCGGACGACCTCCGGGCCTTCCTCGCGACCCTGCGTAAAGCTCTCGACCAGGAGTGTGACCGCCCACGATGACCGCCGACGCCGTGCACGAGACGAGATATCGCGCCATCGCCGCCGACCTCGCCGCGAAGATCCGGTCAGGCGACTACGCCCCGGGGGAGGCGCTGCCGCCGCAGCGGGAGCTGAGCGCCTCCTACGGAGTGACCCTCATGACCCTGCGCCAGGCGTTGCGTCAGCTCAGCGACGAGAGGTTGATCGTGCAGCGGCCCGGCAAGGGCACGTTCGTCGCCCCGCCCCACCTGGCGTATCAGCTCGACTCACTCCGCAGCCTGGTCGACGACCTGCGCCAACAGGGTCACGACGTACGCACCGCGGTGGCCGGGCGGGCGGTGCGCCGGGCTCCCGCCCGGATAGCCGCGGAGCTGCGGCTGCGTCCCGGCGAGACCGCCCTGCGGCTGGAGCGGGTCCGCGAGTTCGCCGGACGTCCCGCCGTGCACCAGGTGTCGTGGGTACGCCGGCCGGTGGCCGACCGGATCCGCGACCGCGACTTCACCGCCGTCAGCCTCTACACGGCACTCGCCGACGCGGGCGTGGCGGTCGCCAGGGCGTCCGAGGTGGTCAGGCCCGGCCTGCTCGACGCCGCCGCCCGCCACCTTGACGAGCCCCAGGGCAGCCCGGTGCTGGTCAGCACCCGGATCACCTACACGCTCGACGCCACGCCCGTGGTGTCCGACCATGCCACCATCCTCGGCAGCATGATGGAGATCCGCACCGAACGCGCCGCCACCGGCCTCTCACTCACCTGGGGCGCCGCCACCGGCTGAGCTCAGATCGTACGCCGGAGCGCGCTTTCCACGGCGTCGGTCAGCGGGTCGCCCTCGGTTCGCGGATGCCGCGCGAGACCGAGCTCGACGTCCGGCAGGACGGGCAGGGCGTCCGCGTCGTGACAGGCCATGCCCGGCTCGAGGTTGGCGGGCATGAGCGCCGCGACGCCCAGCCCGGCGCGTACGGCGGCGAGCACGCCGACCAGGCTGTTGCTCTCGAACGCCACCCGCCAGGGCCGGTCGGCGCGATCCATCGCTTCCAGCACCGACGTACGCCAGAAGCACGGGTTGGAGAACAGCACCACCGGCAGCGGTTGGGCGGCCGGGTCCACGCCCGTGCCGACGGCCCACACCAGCGGGCGGCGCACGGTCCAGCGCGGCGGTCCGGGAAGGGCCGGCACCTCGTTGAGCACCAGGTGCACCCGGCCGGTGTCGTACGCCTCCCGCATCGCGACGTCGGCGACGCTGAGCACCTCCAGCGTCGCGCCGGGGTGGAGCCGGGCCAGGTCGGCGAGGACCTGCGACAGCTGGGACGCGGCCAGGTCCTCGAGCAGCCCGACGCCGCAGTGACCGGTGAGCGCGCGCCCGGTCTCGGTGAGCGCCTGCGCGGACAGCGAGAGGATACGTTCGGCGTACGGCAGGAGCTCCTCGCCGGCCCGGGTCGGCAAGACGCCCGACGGCGAACGGTGGAGCAGCGGGTGGCCGACGGCGCTCTCCAGCTTGCGCACCTGCTGGCTCAGCGCGGGCTGCGTGTGCCCGAGCGCGGTCGCGGCGCGGCTGATGCTGCCCGCCCGCACGGCGGTGACGAACGAGCGCAACAACGCGATCTCAAGATCCTTGGCCATAAGCATCCATTATGACAGCCCCAACGAATTAAGTACTTCCTATGGCGTGCCGGGCGTTCTAGCGTCACGCGGGTGACCGGATACCGACAGGTGCTCGCCGTCCCGGGGATGGCGTCGCTGCTGGGCGTCTCGATGCTCGGCCGCACCGCGATCACGGCTGCCGTGATGGCGTTGACGATGTACGTCGTGCTGGGCCTGGACATGAGCTACGCCGCAGCCGGGGGTGTCGCGGCGGCCCTGACCGCCGGGCTGGCGCTGGGCGGGCCGCTGCTCGGCCGCATGATCGACCGTCGTGGCCTGCGCGCCGTGCTGCCGGTGACCGTCGTCCTGCAGGCCGTGTTCTGGCTGAGCGTGCCGATCCTGCCGTACGGGCCCCTGCTGGGCGCCGCCTTCGCGGCGGGGCTGGCGATGGTGCCGGTCCTGCCGGTGACCAGGCAGGCGATCGCCGCGATGACGCCGGCGGGGCAGCGCAGGGCCGCGTTCGCGCTGGAGTCGGTGCAGGGCGAACTGTCGTACGTCGTGGGCCCCGCGGTGGTGATCCTGTGCGCCGCGAACATGTCCCCGGGCGTGGTGGCGTGGGGGATCGGCACCGCGATCGTGGCGGGCGGAACCGGGATCGCCCTGCTCAACCCGCCGATGCGGGCCGGGAGCGAGCCGGACGCCGGCGGCCCGGCCGGACGGCCCCCGCGCCGGCAGTGGCTGGGTGCCGGCATGATCGCCGTACTGGCGATGGGGTTCGGCACCACGACGCTGCTCAGCGGCATCGACCTCGCCATCGTCGCCACGCTCGAAGAAGAGGGCCAGGTGTCCTGGGCCGCCGTGGTCATCGCCGTGCTCGGCGTGGCCTCCGTCGCTGGCGGGCTGACGTACGGGGCACTGCCCCGGCCGCTGCCCACCTGGGTGCTGCTCGGCCTGCTCGGGCTCGTGACGATTCCCGCCGGGCTCGCCCATGACTGGCGCTGGTTGTGCGTGGCCGTGACCGTCGCCGGCTTCCTCACCGCGCCGACCCTGTCCACGATGGCCGACGCGGCGAGCCGGCTGGCGCCGGCGGGCGTGCAGGGTGAGGCGACAGGGTTGCAGTCGTCGGCGCAGAGCGCGGGTTTCGCACTCGGGTCACCGATCGTCGGGCTGGCGATCGACGTCTCCGCCCCGGCGGGCGGCTTCGCGGCGGCCGGGCTGGCGGGGCTCGCCGCCGCGCTGACCGGCTGCTTGCTGTCCCGCCGTACGTCGCATCGGCCACCCGCCCCGGCTCGTCGTGAGCCGGCCGCAACCCGGTCAGACTGACCGCGGAGACGACCTCCCGCTCCGTGTGTCAGGCGGGGGCGCCAAGGACGCAGAACTCGTTGCCCTCCGGGTCGGCCAGCACCTTCCACGAGACGTCGCCCTGGCCCACGTCGGCAGGCGTCGCGCCGAGGCCCCGCAGCCGGGCCACCTCGGACGCTTGGTCGCCGCCGGGGTAGGGCAGCACGTCGAGATGGACGCGGGTCCACACGTCGTGGTCGTTGGGCCGGCGGACGAACTCCAGATATGGCCCGACGTTGCCGGCGGAGCGCAGCCGCGCGTGATCGTCGCTCACCTCGAGGAGGGTCCAGTCGATCGCCTCGCCCCAGAACCGGGCCATAGCCCGCGGGTCTTCGCAGTCGACGACCACCGCGGCGACCGGCCCGGTGTCCCGGTAACGCTCTCGAGGCTCCAGCACGCAGAACACGTTGCCCTCCGGGTCGGCCAGCACCGTCCACGGCACGTCGCCCTGGCCCACGTCGGCAGGCGTCGCGCCGAGCTCCCTTAGGCGCGCGACCCATTCCGCCTGGTGGTCCGCGGAGGCGGTGGCAAGATCGAGGTGCACGCGGTATTTCACCGTCTCGGGGTCGGGAACGGCGACGAGATCGACGCACACGGCGGCCGGGTCCGGCCAGACGGACTTCACAGGCAGGACGTTGGTCACCCCAGGCCCTTCGCTGTCGATGTCCCAGCCGAGTGCCTCCGCCCAGAACCTGCCGAGCGCCGAGTCGTCCCGCGCCTTGACGTTCACCTGTACGAGTCGCAATGCCATGCCGCTCACACTATGACGGTTGGGCCGCGCCGCTGACGGGGCGGGCACGACCCGTCGTTAGGGTAAAGTTCCCCGTTGGCCGGACCGCGGACGCCGCTGTCCTGACGCACCCGGCCCCGGACGACCGCACCGGCGGTCGCCCCCGCACGAGGTAAGGACCACAGACGCGCGCATGCCCTTGATCACCACCGCCTGCTGCCCGCCGTGACCCTCCCTCGATAGCGTCGCCCGGCCTGCCGCCCTCCGCGAGCGTGCGCCGCCGTTCCCTCGCTTGCCC
>NZ_SMJZ01000251.1 GCF_004348345.1 Nonomuraea longispora | reverse complement strand
ACCGCCCCCTCCTGACCGCCCTGCCCGACCGCCCTGCCCGAGCTGGAGCGCTCAGTCGGAGGTGGTGGTGCGGCGGTTGCGGGCCGGGGGCTTCTTCCGGCCGGCGACCAGCGTGTCGCCCGGCGCCGGCGCGGGGTCGTCGCCGCTCTTCGGCTCCCCGCTCTGGGAGCGCGGGCGCGGGTGCGGCGCCGTGTCCTCCGTGGCCGGCGTCTCAGGAGCGGGTTCGGATTTGCCGGCCTTACTGGTCTTGTCCGACTTGTCCACTCTGTCAGGCTGGTCTGATTTGTCGGGCTTGGGAAAGGTGTCGGGTTCGCGTAGGGAGGCGATGACGTTGTCCGCCTCCCTGTCGGCGGCGAACTCGTCGGCCGCCTCCGACTCGCGCCGACGGATCACCACCATGTGGTCCACCGAGATCCGCCCCGCCCCCACCACGGCCAGCAGCAGTGACGCCGCGCCGAGAAGGATCAGCTCGTTCAGGCTGATGGGGTTGAGCGGCGGCGCGACCAGGAAGACGGCGAGCGCCTCGGCGAAGAGGATCAGCCCGGTGACCGAGACCGCCAGCCCGGCGATCAGCAGTGCGCCGCCGATGAGCTCGGCGAGCATCGTGATCGTGGCCCAGGCTCCGGGCGCGGGGGCGCCCTGTTCGAGGAACTTCTCACCGGTGATCTTCAGCCCGTCTTCCAGCTTGGCCCAGCCGTTGGCGAAGAAGATGCCGCCCACACCGATGCGGGCGACTAAAGCGGCAAGATCGCGAAGGGCCTGTTTCACGGTTATTGTCTGCCCTGATCGGGACATGGCACACCTCAATCACGGCTGAGCAACGTGGCCACCGCGACGGCGGTCAGGCTCAGCAGAACGACGCTCACGACGACGGTCGTGTGCAGGGCGTTGACGAAGGCCCACCGGGCGGCGTCGAGCAGCGCGACGCCCGCTCTGCCGCCGATCTCGTCCGCGACGTGCGCGGCCGAGGCGAGCGACTGCCTGGCCTTGTCCATTCCGCCCGCGGACACCCCCGGCACGGCGGGCAGCCCGGGGGCGTACACGATCGCGGTGATCGTGCCGAGCACCGCCACGCCCAGCCCGGCCCCGAGCTCGTAGGCGGTCTCCTCAATGGCCGCGGCCCCACCCGCCTGCGCCTCGGTGGCCGACGACATGATCGTGTCGGAGGCGGCCAGCAGCGCCACCTGCACCCCGAAGCCGATGCCGACGAAGCAGATCGCCAGCATCACGGGATGACCTTCCACGCCCCAGCTGAGCGTGGGCGTCAGCGCCAGCGCCACGAGGCCGAGACCGCCGCTCATCGTGGCCCGCATGCCGATCCTCGGCAGGATGTGGGCGGCGGCGAGCCCGCCGGTGACGGCGGAGACGACCAGCGGCAACATCCGGACGGCGGCGCGCAGCGGGCTGTCGCCGAGCACGAGCTGGAGGTATTGGGCGAGCATGAGCTGGAGCCCGACCAGCGCGAACACGCCGAGCAGCACTCCCGCGACCCCGGTGGCGAACTCACGCCGCCGGAACAACCCGATCTCCAGCAGCGGCACGGGCAGCCGCGTCTGCCGCCGTACGAAGGCGGCCAGCAGCCCGAGCCCGGCCAGGAACACGAGTACGGACGCCCACAGCGGCATCAAACTGCCCGACCCCGCCTCCTTCAGCCCGAACGCCAGCGCGAGGATGCCGAGCACCGAGAGCACGGCGCTGACCGCGTCCCAGGGCCGGTCCCTGCGCTCGCGCGACTCGGGCAGCAGCCTGACGGCGGCAGGCAGCAGCACCAGCAGGATCGGCACGTTGACGAGGAAGACCGCGCCCCACCAGATGCCGACGAGCACGCCGCCGATGAGGGGCCCGACGGCCGCGCCCGCGGCGGCGACCGCGCTCCACACGCCCAGCGCGATGGCCCGCTCGCGCCGGTCGGTGAACACCTGCCGGATCAGCGAGAGCGTGGCCGGCATGATCATCGCGCCGCCGACGCCGAGCAGCGCCCTGGCCAGGATGAGGGTCAGCGGTGTCGGGGCGAACGCCGCGCCGGCCGAGGCCAGGCCGAACAGCGCGAAGCCGCACAGGACCATGCGTTTGCGGCCGTACTTGTCGCCGAGTGTGCCGAACATGATCAGCAGCGGCGCGACCACCAGCGAGTAGATGTCGATGATCCACAGCAGCTGCACGGCGGAGGGTTCGAGCCCCGCGGTGAGCGCGGGCACCGCGATGTGCAGGACCGTGGCGTCGACCGTGATCAGCAGCAGGCTCAGGCACAGGAGCACGAGGATGGACCAGCGGTGGTCCCGGTGCTTGCTGTTCGCAGTCCGCACGAAAGGTGCGGCCTGTGTGACGGTCATGGGCCTCCTTGCAGGCCGATCCGTGTCCAGGGCCCGCACGTGCTCTCAGGTCGGCGCGTGGGACCACGGCTCGGCGCTCGCTGCTCCCGAGGCCTCGCGCCAGGCTCCTCCGCTCCGGCTTGCGTGGCAGCTTAGGCCATGTCAGGCACTTGTCATAGCGGTATCGACTGATCCAGGGTCACACACGAACCTCTCTAGAGAGATACAGCCATATGTCGGTATCTATCCAACGATCGCTCGCAAAGCGATCATGGGATCGTGGGGACCGATCTACGTGGCAGGCAAGGCGATTCACCCGACCGGTCCTCTCGCGAGTGGTGCGCCGAGGCCCTGGCCAGGCTGAACGCCGGCCGCCCCGACTCCGCCCTCGACGCCGCCCGCCGGGCCGCCGACCTGGACCCCTCAGCGGAGTGGGCGCACCGGCTCATCAGCCTCGCCCACGAGCGGCTGGGCCGCGACGCCGACGCCGCGCCGGCCGCGGAGCGAGCCGTCGAGCTGGCCCGCGGCTCCTGGCCGGCCCGCCTGCGCCTGGCCTCGATCCTTCGCCGCGTGCCCGGCCGCTGGGGGGACGCGGTCGAGCACGCCGCCCTGGCGGCCAAGTTCGCGCCCGAGGAGGCCGGCCCCGAGGTCATGCTGGGCGACCTGGCCCTGCTGCGCGGTGACCACGCCGCCGCGGAGCGGTCCTACCGCGCCGCGCTCGCCACCGAGCCCGGTCATCCGCAGGCCCGCGTGAACCTCGGCCTGTCGCTGCTGCGCTGGGACCGGCCCCGCCCGCACCACGACCCCGCATGGCCGGTGAACCCGCGGGACACCTCCAGGGCGAGGCGTGCCCTGGAGGTCTGGTCCCGCCAGGCCCGTCTGCTGGTCGCCGTGGCCACGGTCGTGATCGCCGCGGCCGCGTTGACAGGCTGGGGCGCGCAGGCCGAGCTCGCCGGCTTCGCCGTGCCGGCCGTGCTGGTGCCGCTCACGGTCAGGCAGGCCAGGAGAGTCGGACTGTGGCGATATGTGCGGCCGATGCTCCGCCTCGACCCCTGGCTCGGCGCCCACCTGGTGTCGGCGGCGGTGTCGGTGGCGGCGTTCGCCGCCTGGCTGCTGCTGGCGGCCGTGCCGGCGTTGCCGGCCGCGTTCGACCCCGTCTGGGCCGGTCTGGCGGGCATCGCGGTGCTGGGCTGGCCGGCGCTGGCCGGCGTACGCGCTCTGGCGGAGGCCTGGCGGGGACGCCCGCTGCGGGCGCTGGCCGAGTCGGCGCGCGTCCAGGAGAGCGAGCGCACCGCCAGGCGGAACACCGGCGTGACGCTCTGGATCCTGCTCGGCAGGACGTGGACGGTGCTCGTTCCGCTGCTCGGCGGGGCCCTGGCCGTGGAGCCGCGGGCCGCCCTGGCGGCGGTCGCGGTGCCGTACCCGATGGTGCGCGGTTACCTGCGCGCCCGGCACCGGGGGGACGGGTGGCTGCTCGCCGCGACCGCGCTCGTGGTGGTGTCCGCCGTGGCGAGCGCGGCGGGCGGGCTGCTCGGGTCGGCCTGGGCCTGGCGGACCGGGCTCGGCGCGCTGGCCGTGGCGATGGCGGTGTTCCTGGCCCGCGCGGCGCGGGCGTGGTGGCGTGGCGGCGCGGGCCCGTGGCGGTCCTCCCTGCTCATGTGCGACCTGCCCATGGGCGCCGAGCCGTCCGTCCCGCTCGGCCCGGAGGCACGCCGGACCTTCTCGTACGCCCGCGGCATCGTCCTGTCGTACGCCGACCCCCTCGGCCCCCGGGTCGCGGGCGCGGTGGCGTCCGTCACGTCGTCGGGCGAGCTGCGGCTGATCGCCGAGACGGAGGCCTGGGACGCCATCGAGGCCGACCCCAGGGTGGCGGTGTTCGCCACGGACCCGTTGCAGCGGCGCTTCTGGGTGGAGGTGCGCGGCATCGCCCAGGCCGACTCGGACGTCCTGCGCATCACGCCCAAGCAGGTGTTCCTCGGCGAGTTCCCCGGCCGCCACCAGCGCCGCGCCTGATCGGGCCGCGCGCGGTCGCCGCGGACCTCGTCTGGTTCGGCCGCTCCGACAAGCCCGCCGACCCCGCCGCCCACACCTACGCCCGGCATGTGGAGTGGACGCGCGCCCTGCTGTTCGACGCGCTCGGCCTGAACGGCGTCACCGTCGTCGGGCAGGACTGGGGCGGGCTCATCGGGTTGCGCATCGCCGCCGAACATCCCGGGCGGATCGCCAGGATCGTGGCGGCGAACACGGGCTTGCCGACCGGTGACATTCCCCTGCCCGAGGTGTGGCACCAGTTCAGGAACACCGTGCTCAAGGCCCCGGTCCTGGACATCGCCAGGCTCGGGCAGGCGGGCTGCAGGACGCGGCTGCCCGACGAGGTCCGCGCGGCCTACGACGCGCCGTTCCCCGGAGAGGAGTACAAAGCGGGCCCGCGGGCCATGCCCGGCCTCGTGCCGACCACGCCCGACGACCCCGCCGCGCCGGCCAACCGCGCTGCCTGGCAGGTTCTCACCACGCTCGACCGGCCGTTCCTGGTGGCGTTCTCGGACGGCGATCCGATCACCGGCGGCATGGCGCCCATTCTGCTCAAATCGATCTCCGGCGCCTCCGGCCTGCGGCATCCCGTGATCGAGGGCGCCGGGCACTTCCTCCAGGAGGACGCGGGGGCCGAACTCGGCCGCCACATCGCCTCTTTCGTGACCTCCACCTAGCGTGTCAGGACCGCCCAATCGCCCGTCCGGTGCGGTATAACCGGGGGCGGACCGGGGAGGCGTGATGCGTGAGTCCGACAGGGCCCAGGCGGCGGGGCGGGCCGCGGCACGGGATCTGTTCGAGAAGGTGCGGCAGCGCTACTACCAGATTCCCCCCGCCGCGCGCCGGGTGCTCTACGTGGTCGTGCTGGTCGCCGCCATGGGCGTGGGCGCCGCACTCGGATGGGACCTGCTGGGCACCTTCCCGCTCGTCCTTCTCGCGCTCGCGTTCGTGGCCCTCACCATGCGCTTCCCCCGCGCCGCCGCCACCTCGCTGGTGGCCGCGGGCTGGGTCGTGCTGGCGCTGCCGCTCTTCTCCGGGCTGTTCCCGCCCGGCTCGGGCTCGGTGCACCTCATGGTCGGGCTGGCGCTGCCCGTGGCGGCCGCCGCCCACCTGATCCGCTGGGTGACGCCGTGGGTGACGACACTGATGGCGCTCGCCCCCGCCGGCCTGCTCGCCGTCCCGCTCTCCTTCGCCTCGGAGAACGTCTCCGTCTGGGCCGCGTACGCCGCCGCCCTCGCGGTGCTGATCCAGCGTTTCGTGCTGGCCCGCAGGGCCAAGGCCGAGCGCGCGGCGGCCGAGGAGCAGCAGGTCCGCGTCAGGGTGCGCGAGGGCAGGCCCGAGTCCGCGCAGGACCGATCCGCCGCGCCGCCGCAGATCTCCGTCGAGGAGGCGCTGGGCGAGCTGGAGAGCATGGTCGGCCTGGCGCCGGTCAAGGAGCAGGTGCGCTCGATCGCCGCCTCCATCGAGGCGTCCAGGCTGCGGGCCGAGGCCGGCTACACCACCGGCCGGCCCACCAGGCACTTCGTCTTCGCCGGCCCGCCCGGCACCGGAAAGACCAGCGTGGCTCGCGCGCTGGCCAAGATCTTCTACGCGTTCGGCCTGCTGGAGACCCCCTACGTCGTCGAGGCGCAGCGGGCCGACCTGGTGGGCGAGTTCCTGGGCGCCACCGCGATCAAGACCAACGAGCTGGTCGACCGCGCGCTCGGCGGCGTGCTCTTCATCGACGAGGCGTACGGGCTGGTCAACTCCTCCGACGGGCAGCCCGACAGGTTCGGCGCCGAGGCCGTGCAGACGCTGCTCAAGCGGGCCGAGGACGACCGCGAGCGGCTGATCATCATCCTGGCCGGCTACGAGCAGGAGATGGGCTCGTTCCTGTCCAGCAACCCCGGCCTGGCCAGCAGGTTCGCCACGCGCGTACGCTTCCCCGGCTACTCTCCCGCCGAGCTCGTCGAGGTCACCGAGCTGCTGCAGAAGCGCAGGGGCGACACGATGGGCGACGACGCCAAGCGGGTGCTGCTCGGCCTGTTCGACGACGTGCACCGGCGCGGCCTGATCGACGAGCTGGGCAACGCCAGGTTCGCGCGCAGCCTGGTGGAGGCCGCCGCGCAGGCCCGCGACGTACGGGTGGTGGGCGCGGGCGGGACGCCGACCACGCACGACCTCGTCACCACCACCACGCCCGACGTCGCCAAGGCGTTCGAGGAGCTGACCTCGCGCTTCCGCGGCTACGTGGCCACGCCCACGCTGGAGGAGGCGCTGGCCGACCTCGACAGGATGGCCGGCCTCGAACCGGTCAAACGGCAGGTGCACGCGATCGCCGCCCAGCTCCAGGTGGCCAGGATGCGGCAGGAGCGCGGGCTGCCCACCCCGCCCCAGATGCGGCACTTCGTGTTCGCCGGCCCGCCCGGCACGGGCAAGACCACGGTCGCCAGGGTGCTCGGCCGGGTGTTCGCCGCGCTCGGCCTGCTGGCCAAACCCGACGTCGTCGAGGCGCACCGGGCCGACCTGGTCGGCCAGCACCTCGGCGCCACCGCGATCAAGACCAACGAGCTGGTCGACCGCGCGCTCGGCGGCGTGCTCTTCATCGACGAGGCCTACAGCCTGGTCAACCCCGGCTACCAGGGCGGCGACGCCTTCGGCGCCGAGGCCGTGCAGACCCTGCTCAAGCGCGCCGAGGACGACCGCGACCGGCTCGTGATCGTGCTGGCCGGCTACCAGCGCGAGATGGACTCCTTCCTGGCCACCAACCCCGGCCTGGCCAGCCGGTTCAACCAGCGGGTGGCCTTCCCCAGCTACTCCCCCTCCGAGCTGTCCGAGATCGCGGTGCTGCTCGCGGAGCGCTCGGGCGACTCGTTCGACGAGGAGGCGCTGCGCCGGCTCGACGAGGTGTTCGCCTGGGTGTGCGAGGAGCGGCTGATCGACGGGCTCGGCAACGGCCGCTTCGCCAGGTCCCTGTTCGAGCGCGCCGCCATGCGCCGCGACGTACGGCTGGCCGCGCACGCCGCGCGGGGCGGCTCGGCCAGCTCCGCCGACCTGACGACGATCACGAGCGAGGACGTCCGCACCGCCGTGGACGAACTTTCCGGCCGGTAATCCACCACGACGCTCACCCGGTGTAGCAAGATGAGCACGATGGGTGGCTCGGCGTCAAAGGGGGAGCGATGGCGGGGTTCCTGGCCCGCAGGTTGCTCAACTACGCCGTGCTCGTCGTGGTGGCCGCCAGCCTCGCCTACCTTCTGGCGGCCACGGCCCTCGACCCCCGTTCCAACTACGCCGACCGCACGCCGAAACCGCCGGCCGCCGTGGTCGACGCCCAGTTGAGCGCGCTCAACCTCAACGACCGGACACCCCTGCTGCAGCGTTACGCCACGTGGGCGGCGGGTGTGCTGCACGGCGACTTCGGCAGGTCCGTCGACGGCACGCCGGTCAACGCCGATCTCAAGCGCCGCATGGGCGTGACCTTCCGGCTGGTCGTGCTGGGGCTGGTGTGCGGGAGCCTGCTCGGCGTGCTGGCGGGCGCGCTGGCCGCGGCCCGGCAGTACGGCTGGTTCGACCGCCTCTCGACCGGCCTGTCGTTCGTGGTGCTCGCCGTGCCCGTGGTCGTGCTGGCCAACATCCTGATCCTGGCGGCCACGTGGGCCAATGAGCACGTCTTCGGCCGCCAGGTGTTCCTGGTGAGCGGCGAGCACAGCGACGGGCTCGACACCGGGTTCTGGGGCCACACGCTCGACCGGCTGCAGCACCTGATCCTGCCGACCGTCTCGCTGTCGGTGGGGCTCATCGCCGTCTTCAGCCGCTACCAGCGCAACATGATGCTCGACGTGCTGGGCGCCGACTACGTACGCACCGCCATGGCCAAAGGGCTGAGCAGGGGCAGTGCGCTCGTCCGCCACGCGCTGCGGACCGCGCTGATCCCCGTGGCGACCTACTTCGCGTTCACGTTCGGGACACTGCTGACGGGGGCCACGTTCACGGAGAAGATCTTCGGCTGGCACGGCCTGGGCGAGCAGCTGATCAACTCGATCGTCCGCAACGACGTCAACACCGTCGCCGCCGTCTCGCTGCTGGCGGCCGTCGCCGTGTTGTGCGCCTCGCTGGCCGCCGACCTGCTGCACGCCGCGCTCGACCCTCGGGTGCGGGCGCGATGACGCTGTCCGAGGAGGAGCTGGCCGAGGAGCTGCGCGCGGACGTCCTCACCCGACCGCCGTCCAGGGCACGCCTGATCGCCGGGCGTTTCTTCCGTTCGGGGCAGGGGCGGCTCGGCTTCGCGGTGCTCGCGCTGATGTTCCTGCTGGCCTTCGCGGGGCCGCTGGTCAGCCCGTGGAGCTACCTCGACAAGGACTTCACCGCGTTCCTGCGGCCGCCGTCGCCCGGCCACTGGTTCGGAACGCTCCAGACGGGCGCCGACGTCTTCGCGGTGACGCTGCGCGGCATGCAGAAGTCGCTGATCGTGGGGCTGCTCGCGGCGCTGGTGTCCACGGCGCTGGCGGCCGTGGCGGGGGCGTTCGCGGGCTATTTCCTCGGGTGGACCGACCGGACGGTGACCTGGGTGAGCGACCTGCTGCTCGTGCTGCCCGCGTTCCTGGTCCTGGCGATCATGTCGCCGCTGTTCGGGGCGGGCCGGTGGCCGCTGTTCGTGATCACGCTGGCGCTGTTCCTGTGGATGGTGACCTCGAAGGTCGTGCGGGGCATGACGATCTCGACGAAGGAGCGGGAGTTCATCCAGGCCGCCCGCTACATGGGCGTGCCGCCCGTACGCATCATCTTCCGCCATGTGATCCCCAACCTGTCGTCCCTGCTCATCGTGGACGCCACGCTCAACGTCAGCACCGCGATCCTCACCGAGACCTCGCTGTCGTACTTCGGGTTCGGCATCCAGCCGCCCGACGTGTCGCTCGGGACGCTGATCGCGGACGGCTCGCGCACGGCCGTCTACGCGCCGTGGACGTTCTGGTTCGCCGCGGGGCTGCTGGTGGTCACCGTGCTCGCGGTCAACCTCGTCGGCGACGCCCTGCGTGACGCGTTCGACCCCTCGTCCGCGAGGCCGCGATGAGACCGGTGCTCGACGTGCGCGACCTCAGTGTGTCGTTCGGCGGCGTGCCCGCCGTGCGCGAGCTGAGCTGTTCCGTACGCCGCGGCGAGGTCCTCGGCATCGTCGGCGAGTCGGGGTCGGGCAAGTCGGTCACCTCGGCCGCCGTCATGGGGCTGCTGCCCCAGGGCGCGCGCGTCACCGGGTCCGTACGCCTGCACGGCAGGGAGCTGATCGGCGCCCCCGCGCGGGAGCTGACCTCCTACCGCGGCAAGGCCATGTCGATGGTGTTCCAGGACCCGCTGTCGGCGCTGACGCCCGTCTACCGGGTCGGCGACCAGATCGCGGAGGCCGTACGCGTGCACCAGCGGGTCGGCAAGGAGGCGGCCCTGGTCAAGGCCGTGCAGCTGCTCGACCTCGTCGGCATCCCGCAGCCCTCGGAGCGGGCGCTGGCCTTCCCGCACGAGTTCTCCGGCGGGATGCGGCAGCGCGTGATGATCGCGATGGCCATCGCCAACGACCCTGACGTGATCATCTGCGACGAGCCGACCACCGCGCTCGACGTGACCGTCCAGGCGCAGGTGCTGGAGGTGCTGAAGAAGGTGCAGCGGAAGACCGGCGCCGCCATCATCATGATCACCCACGATCTCGGGGTGGTGGCCGGCTTCGCCGACCGGGTGCTGGTCATGTACGCCGGCCGCCCGGTCGAGGTGGGCGGCGTGGACGACGTCTACTACCGCACGCGGATGCCGTACACGGCGGGGCTGCTCGGCTCGATCCCGCGCGTCGACGGGGGCGGGCGGCCGCTGACGCCGATCGAGGGCAGCCCGCCGTCGCCGGGCGCGCTGCCGCCCGGGTGCCCGTTCGCGCCGCGCTGCCCGATGCGGATCGACGCGTGCGAGCGGGACGAGCCGCCGCTGTTCGAGGTGGGCGACGGGCACCACGCCGCGTGCATCCGCTGGAAGGAGGTGGCCCCGTACGACGCGGACGCGTCCGGGGCCCCCGGCTCCGCGCGGCCGGCGCCGCGGCGCGCGACGCGCGCGGTGCTGGAGGTGCGCGGTCTGGTCAAGGACTATCCGCTGTTCAAGGGATCGCTGTTCAGGCGCAGGGTGGGCACCGTGCACGCGGTGGCCGGGGTCGGCTTCGACCTGCGCGAGGGTGAGACGCTGGGGCTGGTCGGCGAGTCGGGCAGCGGCAAGACCACCACGCTGACGCAGATCCTCGAACTGGCGGCGCCCCAGGCGGGCGTCATCACCGTGCTCGGCCACGACACCGCGCGGCTCGACGCCGCCCGGCGCACCGAGATCCGCCGCGAGATGCAGGTGGTCTTCCAGGATCCGCTGGCCTCGCTCGACCCGCGCATGACGGTGCACGACATCCTGGCCGAGCCGCTGCGCACCCACGGGCGGCCTCCAGGACGCCGGGTCGGCGAGCTGCTCTCGCTGGTCGGGCTCGACCCCTCCCACGCCGCCCGCTACCCGCAGGACTTCTCCGGCGGGCAGCGGCAGCGCATCGCCGTCGCCCGCGCGCTCGCGCTGGAGCCCCGGCTGCTCGTGCTGGACGAGCCGGTTTCGGCCCTCGACGTGTCGATCCAGGCCGGGGTGATCAACCTGCTCGGCTCGCTGAGGGCCAGGCTCGGCCTGTCCTACCTGTTCGTGGCGCACGACCTGGCCGTGGTGCGCCACATCGCCGACCGGGTGGCCGTGATGTACCTCGGCCGGATCGCCGAGATCGGGCAGGCGGACGCCGTCTACGAGGCTCCGGCGCATCCGTACACGCAGGCGTTGTTGTCGGCGATCCCGCTGCCCGATCCGGTGCGCGAGCGGGCGCGCGACCGGGTCCTGCTCGAAGG
>NZ_SMJZ01000250.1 GCF_004348345.1 Nonomuraea longispora | reverse complement strand
GGGTGGGGGTGGGCTGGTGCAAGGAGGAGTTCGTCGCGACCGGCCAGGACTTCCACACGCGGGGGCGGCGGCTGGACGAGATGCTGCCCGTGCTGCGCTCGTTGTGGGCGGGCGAGACGGTCACCCTGGACGGCCTGCCCGCCCTGTCGATCTCCCCCGTCCCGGCCGGGCGCGTCCCCGTCCACGTGGGCGGTGACAGCGAGGCCGCCCTGCGCCGGGCGGCCCGGCTGGGCGACGGGTGGATCGGCAACCGCATCTACACCGAGGAGCAGCTCGACCCCGTGCTCGACACGCTCCGCCGCCACCTCGACGCCAACGGCAGGAGTGTGGAGCCGTTCGACATCATCGCGCCGCTGGCGGTGCTGCCGGACGCCGGCACCTACCGGCGTTTCGCGGCGAAGGGCGTGACGGGGACGCTGGCCGCGCCGTGGTGGCTGGCCACCCCGGAGGAGAAGTCCCGGTACGGCGAGGACACCCTGGAGCTCAAGATCGCCACCATGGAACGGTTCGCCGAGGAGGTCATCGCCAAGCTCTGAACCCACGCGCGTCCGAGGGGCAAGGCGGCCGGAAGGGGGCGACAACCTCCGACGCCGGCCCGCGCCCCTACCCCCGCCCGGCCGGCGTCCGCACCAGCGCTCCACCCGCGTTACCTGTGGCACCCGTGACGAGAATCATGCCCCGGATGCTAGAACAGCACGGACATGAAGGTGTCGACCTCGTGGAAGCCGACCTTGCGATAGACCGCGCGCGCCGAACGGTTGTAGTCGTTGACGTAGAGCGTGACCACGGAAGCGAAGCAGTTCAGCGCCGCCTCCACCGTGGCTGCCATGCCCGCCACGGCATGCCCCCTCCCCCGCAGCTCGGGGGCGACCCAGACACCCTGGATCTGGCAGGCGTGCGGCGTGACCGCGCCGATCTCCGCCTTGAACACCACCCGCCCGTCCTCGATGCGGGCGTAGGAGCGGCCGATCCTGATGAGTTCGGCCACCCTGGTGCGGTAGAGGGCGCCACCGTCGCCGAGGTTGGGCGAGACCCCGACCTCCTCGGTGAACATGGCCACGCACGCCGGCAGCAGGATGTCGAACTCGTCGGGTCGCACCCGGCGCACCAGCGGATCGGCGGGCACCGGCGGCTTGCGCGAGGTCGCCATGACCGGCTGCGCCCAGCGGATCGCGCGGGCGCGGCCCCAGTGCGGTTCCAGCCGCTCCCACAGCAGGGAGACAGCGTCGGCCGGACCCACGATGGACGAACACCGCCGCCCCTGTTTGCGGGCGCGGTCGGCGAACGCGTGCACGGCCTCAGGACCGGCGTTGACCGGCACCATGTTGGCCCCGGCGTAACAGAGTGACACGAGGCCACCGCGCGGCCCGAATCCCCACATCTGCCCGCCCAGCCTCGCCGGATTGAGCCCGACGGCCCGCACCCGGGAGGAGACGAAGACGTTCGCGACCGGATCGGAGTCAAGCAGGGCGAGAACTTCGTCCCGGTCGCTGTCATCGAGCACGCGCGACGCCGATGTACGCAGCATCACACGGTCAGACTACGCGAAGGGTTACCGATTAGCTCATCTGGCGATGCCCGCGGTAACCGATTCTTGACGTCATCGTCCGCCGAGCAGCCCCAGCAGCCCGAGCGAGCCCAGCAGATCGTGCCGCTCCCGTGACTCGGCGGCCATGCGGGCGGACGCGCTCGGCTCGGGCAGCGCGCGGCACCCGGCGTCCCGTGCCGGCAACGAGCCGTCACTCAGGTACGCCGACAGATGCCCGTCCACGCACTGGTTGCCCCCCAGCGACACGCCGTGGTTGCCGCCCTGCTCGACCACCAGGCGGGAGCGCGGGAAGAGACGGTGCATGGTCAGCGCCCCCCGGTACGGTGTCGCGGCGTCGTCACGGGACTGCAGGATGAGGATCGGCGGCAGCTTCGCCGACCCGCGCACGTTGACCGGCTCGCCACCGCGTACGGGCCAGAACGCGCAGGGAGCGTTGTACCAGGCGTTCGGCCAGGTGAGGAACGGCGCGCTGCGGTGCGACCTGGTCATGTCGGCCCGCCACTTGTCCCAGTCGCGCGGCCAGCGGGCGTCGCGGCACTGGACGCCCAGGTAGACGGCGTAGCTGTTCTCGTCCGCGGCGTCGACCTTGCCGTGCTTGTTGTAGAGGTCGACCAGCCCCTGCACCTCGCCCTTGCGGACGTAGGCCGACCAGGCCGCGGCGAACGCGGGCCAGACCTTGTCGCTGTATCCCGTGATGGTGAAGGTGTCGTCGAGCTCGCTCGGCCCCACGATGCCGCCGGCCGGGCGCTCGCGCAGCCGGTCGCGCATCGCGTAGTAGGCGAACGACGTCTGCCTGGTGGTGGCGCCGAGCCGGTATACGGAGTTGTGCTCGGCGGCCCAGCCCAGGAAAAGGCGGTGGCGGCGTTCGAAGGCGCCGTTCTGCCTGAGGTTGGACTCGTACCAGACCGTGGTCGGGTCGACGACGCTGTCCAGGACGAGCCGCTTGACGCGCTGCGGGAAGAGCGTGGCGTAGACGGCGCCGAGGTAGGTGCCGTACGAGTAGCCCAGGTAGCTGATCTTCTGCTCGCCGAGGGCGGCACGGACGGTGTCCATGTCCCTGGCGGAGTTCTCGGTGGTGAGGTGCGGCAGCAGCCAGGCCCAGCGGTTGCCGCACGCGTTGGCGTACGCGGCGGCCCGGCTGAGGAGCACCCGCTCCTCGGCCCGCCCGCGCGGCACGGCGTCCGGCCGCGGCGCCTTGTAGTAGGCGGCGGGGTCGACGCAGCGCATCGCCGGCTCGCTCGCGCCGACGCCGCGGGGGTCGAAGCCCACGATGTCGTAGCGGTCGCGCAGGTCGCCCGGCAGGTTCCTGGCGACGTAGGAGGTGAGGTTGCGGCCGGACGCGCCCGGGCCGCCCGGGTTGACCAGGAGCGTGCCGAGGTGGTCGGCGTCCCGCGACGTCTTGGCCTTGATCCGGTTGATCGCCACCTTGATCTGATGTCCCCGCGGCTCGCGGTAGTCGAGCGGCACGCGTACGGTGGCGCACTCCAGTTCGGCCGGAGCCGGCTTCCCCGGCGCCTGCGGGCACGGCCGCCAGGCCACCGCGGCCGGCGCGGCCGGCGCGCTTCTCGCCGCGCCGGCCACCGCCGTCCCGTCCGCGCTCACTGTCCCGGCGACGAGCACCGCAGTTCCGGCGATGATCCTCACTACCCGATTCACCCGGCCCCCTCCCATGTCATAGGCCTTGCGATACTCCCCTGGGTGATCGGGTCATGACGCTGGGTATGGGGAAATGCTTGCCATCATGTAATGGATCTGTTGCAAGGAGTGACGTGCCGGTCACGGAAAGCAGGAGACCCCGGGCCGATGGCGGGCCCGGGGTTTCCGTGTGCGTCAGGGGCGGGTCAGCCGACCGTGACCTGGGGGCCGGTGTCGTCGTCGAGGTCGATCTCGACGCCCATCTCCTCGGCCAGCCGCATGGCCTCCTCGATCAGGGTCTCGACGATCTGCGACTCGGGCACGGTCTTGATGACCTCGCCCTTGACGAAGATCTGGCCCTTGCCGTTGCCGGAGGCCACCCCGAGGTCGGCTTCGCGGGCCTCGCCCGGCCCGTTGACGACGCAGCCCATCACGGCCACCCGCAGCGGGACCTTCATGCCCTCCAGCCCGGCCTGCACCTGGTCGGCCAGCGTGTAGACGTCGACCTGGGCCCGCCCGCACGACGGGCAGGACACGATCTCGAGCCCGCGCTCGCGCAGCCCGAGCGACTCCAGGATCTGGGCGCCGACCTTGACCTCCTCGACCGGGGGTGCGGACAGGGAGACCCTGATCGTGTCGCCGATGCCCTCGGCCAGCAGCGCGCCGAAAGCGACGGAGGACTTGATCGTGCCCTGGAAGGCCGGCCCGGCCTCCGTGACACCCAGGTGCAGCGGGTAGTCGCACTGGGCGGCCAGCAGGCGGTACGCGTTGATCATCACGACCGGGTCGTTGTGCTTGACCGAGATCTTGATGTCCCTGAACCCGTGCTCCTCGAACAGCGAGCACTCCCACAGGGCCGACTCCACCAGCGCCTCGGGCGTGGCCTTGCCGTATTTCTGCAGCAGCCGCGGGTCGAGGGAGCCGGCGTTGACGCCGATCCTGATCGGCACGCCGTGCTCGGATGCGGCCTTGGCGATCTCACCGACCTTGTCGTCGAACTTCTTGATGTTGCCCGGGTTGACGCGCACGGCCGCGCAACCCGCCTCGATGGCCGCGAACACGTATTTGGGTTGGAAGTGGATGTCGGCGATGACGGGGATCTGCGACTTCCTCGCGATGAGGGGCAACGCGTCGGCGTCGTCCTGGGACGGCACCGCCACGCGCACGATCTGGCAGCCGGAGGCCGTCAGCTCGGCGATCTGCTGCAGGGTGGCGTTGACGTCGGCGGTCACCGTGGTCGTCATCGACTGCACCGAGACGGGGGCGTCGCCGCCCACCGGCACGCTGCCGACCATGAGCTGGCGGGAGTGGCGGCGTTCGGCGAGCGGCTTGGGGCGCACCGCCGGAATGCCGAGAGCTACAGATGACATTTCAACCCTTACTGTGACGACGCTTTCAGTCTAGGTAGTTAGCGGGACTGCCCTGTTGTGAGTTCGGCCGCACGGGCGCGGGCCCAGGAGTCGGCGGCCAGCACCTCGTCGACGGAGCCGGCCGGGGTGACGTCGTGCTCCTCGACGATCTGCGCGACGGTGTCGACGATGGCCAGGAACGGCAGGTCACCGCGCATGAACGCGTCGAGGCAGGCCTCGTTGGCGGCGTTGTAGACGGCCGGCGCGGTGCCGCCCGCGCCGCCGACGTGCCTGGCCAGCGCGACGGCGGGGAACGCCTCGTCGTCGAGCGGCTCGAACGTCCAGGTGTGCGCCTTGGTCCAGTCGATGGGCCGGGCCGCGCCGGGAATGCGACGCGGGTGGCCGAGCGCCAGCGCGATCGGCAGCCGCATGTCGGGCGGGCTGGCCTGGGCGATGGTGGAGCCGTCGACGTATTCGACCATGGAGTGGATGATCGACTGCGGGTGCACCACGACCTCGATGCGGTCGAAGCCGAGGTCGAACAGCAGGTGCGCCTCAATCACCTCCAGCCCTTTGTTGACCAGGGTGGCGGAGTTGATCGTGATGGCGGGCCCCATCGACCAGGTCGGGTGGGCCAGCGCCATCGCGGGGGTGACGTCGGCCATCTCGGCGCGTTTCATGCCCCGGAACGGCCCGCCGCTGGCAGTGACCACGAGCTGCTTGACCTCCGCGGGGTCGTAGCCGTCGGGCCCCGCCGCCCACAGGCACTGCTGCAGCGCCGAGTGCTCGGAGTCGACCGGCAGGATCTGCCCCGGCTTGGCCAGTCGCTTGACCAGGGGCCCGCCGATGATGAGGGACTCCTTGTTGGCCAACGCGAGCGTCCTGCCCGACTCCAGGGCGACCAGCGTGGAGGTCAGGCCGAGCGCGCCGGTGATGCCGTTGAGCACGGTGTCGCACGGCCACGCCGCCACCTCGGCGACGCCTTCGTGGCCCGCGAGGACCGTGGGGTGCGCGCCGTGCGCGGCCAGCGCCTCCTTCAGCGCCGGCACGGCCGAGGCGTCGGCCACCGCCACCGCCTCGACGCCGAACTCAGCCGCCTGCCTGGCCAGCAGGTCGACCTTGCCGCCCCCCGCCGCCAGCCCGGAGACCGTGAAGCCGCCAGGGTCGGCGGCGATGACGTCGAGTGCCTGCGTGCCGATCGAGCCGGTGGAGCCGAGCACGACGACGGAGCGGAGGGTCTGTTCATGCACCCGTCCATTGTCCCCGCTGCGTGGCGTACTCGGGCACGAGGCCCCGATCAGCCGCAAAGTACCTGACTTATGTGACGGGAGATAACTCAGTTGATTCGTGCCGGAATATCGCCATATCGGATCGCGCAAACCCTGAGAAATCTGGATATTGATGCCGCTACCTTCCAAGCTCACGTTCGATTTCGGGAGGTACGTAATGCACCGCAAAGTTGCTCTGATTTCCGTCCTGGCCCTCGCCGCGGGAAGCGCCGCCCTGCTCCCGGCGAGCGGGGCGCAGGCCGGCGTACAGGTGCGTCCTGAGCCCGCGCAGAAGGCGGCGGCGGATTCGGCGTCCGAGCGGCGCCAGGTCCTGACGTACTGGACGGAGCGGCGCATGGAGGCCGCCCCGCCGCTGGACGCGCCCGGACCCAAGGCCGGGGCGAAGAAGGCCATGGCGCAGCCCGCCGAAGGCACCCCGTGGACCGCCCCGCCCAGCGGCGCCTCGAAGAGCCGCGCCGCGTCGCAGGCGGCGAGGTCGTCGGGCACGCCCTGGACGAAGGGCGGCGCAGTCGTGAAGACCACGGGCCGGGTCTTCTTCACCACGCAGGGGCGCAACGCCTCATGCTCGGGCTCGGCCGTGACCAGCGCGAACAAGAGCGTGGTGCTGACCGCGGGCCACTGCGTGAAGATGGGCGGCGCCTTCCACACCAACTGGGTGTTCGTGCCCGGCTACGACAACGGCAGGCGCCCCTTCGGCACCTGGGCCGCGACCCGGCTGCTGACCACGCCGCAGTGGAACGCCCGCGAGGACATCAACTTCGACATCGCCGCCGCGGTGATCGCGCCGCTGGAGGGCAAGACGCTGGTGGACGTCGTGGGCGGCCAGGGCGTGGCGTTCAACCAGCCCAGACGGCAGCAGATGTACGCCTTCGGCTACCCGGCGGCGGCGCCGTACGACGGGTCGAAGCTCATCCACTGCAGCGGCCGCGCCTTCGACGACGTCGCGCTGTCGAAGGACCACGGCCTGACCTGCAACATGACCGGCGGTTCGAGCGGTGGCCCGTGGATGCTGAACTTCAACGAGTCGACCGGTCTCGGTACGCAGAATTCGGTGAACAGCTTCAAGTACAACTTCGCCCCGAATTGGATGTTCGGCCCTTATTTCGGAAACGAGGCTCAGGCTGTCTACCAAGCGGCACAAAACGCTAACGCCGCCTGAGCAACTCACCGAAAGTAGTCACAAGAACACATGTCGTGGTGCAGACTCAGGGAGCATGACCCTGAGCACCCCCATGCTCGCGAGGGCCCCGCTCCTCGCGGGGCTGATCGGCTCCGCGCTCCTCGGCGCGACACCGGCACCGCAGCAGGCCGAACGCCCCGTCACCGCGTCTGTCCCGGGCAGCGGGCCCGCCTCCATGGACGAGCAGGTCGTCCGGCGGGTCGTCCGGCAGGCGGGGATCGCCGAGCACGTGGCCGCGCGCACACCGGCCGACCAGCAGCGGGTGCTCGACTACTGGACGCCGCAGCGCATGGCCAGGGCCCTGCCGATCGAACTGCTCGGCCTAGCCACGAGCGGCAAGGGCCTGCTGGGCGATCTGACCGGCGGGCGCGCGCTCCCCAGCCTGCCGGGCGGGCCCGGCCGCGCGGCGGAACCGGCCGAGCCTCGCCACCACGCGGCCGCCGCGCCGAGCGCCGCCACAGTCGGCTCCCGCTGGGGTGCGGGCGGCCTCGTCGCCAGGACGACGGGCCGCGTGTTCCTCACCGTGGCCGGCGCGGACTTCGTCTGCTCGGCCAGCACGGTCAGGAGCGCCAACAAGGACCTCGTGGTCACCGCGGGCCACTGCGTCAAGGACGGCGCAGGCGAGTGGGCGGCGAACTGGACGTTCGTCCCGGGCTACAGGTCCGGCGGAAAGGCGCCGTTCGGGCAGTACACCGCCCGCCGCATGTTCGTCGCCGGCCCGTGGTCGCGCAGCGGCGACGACAACTACGACATCGGCATGGTCGCCCTGGCCACCTCACGCGGCAGGCACGTGGCCGACGTGGTCGGCACCCAGGAGATCGCCTTCAACGCGCCGCGCGGCGGCCAGGCGTTCGGCTTCGGCTATCCCGCCGACCCGCCGTACAACGGCAGCCACCTGGTCTACTGCGCGGGACGGCTGCGGGACGACCCGCACAAGCAGACCCGCGACCAGGGCCTCGGCTGCGCCATGACGGCGGGCTCCAGCGGCGGCCCTTGGATGACCACATTCGACCCCGGCACCGGCAAGGGCACGATCACGTCGCTGAGCAGCTTCAAGTACAGCGACGACCAGCGCACGATGTACGGCCCCTACCTCGGCGACGCCGCCAAGGCCCTCTACACCATGGCGGGACGCGCCTGACCACCCGAGGGGACGGTCACTTCAGTTCCGACTCCAGCAGGCCCATCATGAGGAAGTCGTGCCGCTTCCCCTTGGTGCGGAACGCCTCACGCCGTCGGCCCTCCTCGACGAACCCGACCCTGGTGTACGTCCGCACGGCCGCCGTGTTGTCGGCCACCACCCAGAGCGTCACCCGGTGCAGACCCATCTCCTCGAAGGCGTACTTGCAGATCACGCGCAGCGCGTCCGTCGCGTAACCGCCTCCCCGGTGGTCGGGGTCGCCGATGGCGATGCTCTCCAGAGTGGCCTCGCCATGGACGAAGTCGGTCTCGCCGAGCACGACGTAGCCGATCAGCCGCCCGCCGTCGAGCGTCTCGATGCCCAGCGTCATCTGCTCGAAGGTGTTGCGCGGGCGGTTGGCGCCCTTCTCCATGTTCTGGGCGAGGGAGATGGGCGGCGAGCCGTTCATCCACCGCCCCACCTCCGGATCGTGATACCACCGCCACAGAGGTTCGCTGTCGGCGGGTTCGAGGGCGCGCAGGCGCACGCGGTCTCCGGTCAGCATGAGATCTCCGATAAGTAGACAGGCCACGTCTACCAGGGCTCCGACAGGCGGAGCAACGGCTTTTCCCGCGTCCTCAGAGTGTCAGCCCGGTCAGCACCATGACCTTCTCGTAGGTGTAGTCGGTCATCGCCGCGCGCAGCCCCTCGCGTCCGACGCCCGAGTCCTTGACCCCGCCGTACGGCATCTGGTCGGCCCGGTACGACGGCACGTCACCGACGATCACGCCGCCCACCTTCAGCTCCCGGTTGGCCCGGAAGGCGGCGTCCAGCGACCGCGTGAACACCCCGGCCTGCAGGCCGTACTTCGAGTCGTTGACCATCGCGTACGCCTCGTCGACCGACGCGGCGGGCTGCAGGATCATGACCGGCCCGAAGACCTCCTCACGGACGACCTTGGCGTCGTGGGGCACGCCCGCCAGCACCGTAGGGGCGTAGGACGTGCCCTCGCGGATGCCACCCGCGAGCACCTCGGCGCCCGCGGCGACGGCCTCGCCGACCCACTGCTCCACCCGTTCCGCGGCGGCCTCCGAGACGAGCGGGCCCACCTGGGTCTTCTCGTCGGCGGGGTCGCCGGTGACGAGCCCCTTGACGGCCGGGACCAGCCGCTCGACGAAGGCGTCGTAGACCGGCTGCTCGACGATCACCCGCTGCACGGCGATACAGCTCTGTCCGCCCTGGTAGTTGGAGTAGAGGGCGATGCGCTGGGCCGCCCAGTCGAGGTCGGCGTCGGCCAGCACGACGGCCGCGGCGTTGCCGCCCAGTTCCAGCGTGACGTGCTTGCGCGGCACCTGGTCGGCGATGGCGTAGCCGACGGGCGCGGAGCCGGTGAACGACACCACGGGCAACCTCGGGTCCTGCACCAGGCCGGCGGCGCGCTCGTTCGGCACCGGCAGCACCGAGAACATGCCGGCGGGCAGGTCGGTTTCGGCCAGGATCTCGCCCAGCAGCAGCGACGACAGCGGCGTGGCGGGGGCGGGCTTGACGACGACGGGGGCGCCGACGGCGATGGCCGGGGCGACCTTGTGCGCGACGAGATTGAGCGGGAAGTTGAACGGGGTGATCGCCAGCACGGGCCCGTACGGGACGCGCGACACGTACGCCAGGCGCCCGGCCGCGGCCGGCTCGGTGTCGAGCCGCTGCGCCTCGCCGGACCAGCGGCGGGTTTCCTCGGCGGCGAAGCGGAACGTGGCGACGGCCCGCGTCACCTCGCCGCGCGCCCAGAAGATCGGCTTGCCGTTCTCTGCGGTGATCAGCCGGGCGATCTCGTCGGCCCGCTCCTCGATGCGCCGCGAGACGTGGGCCAGCGCCTCGGCACGCGCGTGCACGGGCAGCGCGGCGGCCTGCTCGGCGACCGCGTGCGCCGCCGCGACGGCCTCCTCGACCTGCGCGTCCGTGGGCACGGAATGGCGGCCGACCTCGCGGCCGTCGTGGGGGTTGGTGACGGTGAGCTCGGAGTCCCCGGTCGCTGGGCGGCCGGCCAGCCAGAAGGTACGCACGTCCATAGTTCTGACGTTATGCGAAGCGGACGTTCGGGGGTTACACCACCGTGCACAAGACTCCCACGAGACCTCACCGTTAAGTACAAGCCCTGTTGTATACCCATGATGTAACGGAACTAGACCCAATTCGGGATGTTTACCATGCGGAGTGGTTTGAGCGATCGTCGCTCTGGCTAAGTCATCGGATGCGGGTCTCCAGCGTGGTGGGCCCCCGATCAGAAAGGCGTGGGCCCCGTGACCGAACACCGTGAGGTCACAAGGACGCATAGCTCCTTGGCCGCTGAGGAGGTCTCATGATCTCGGCGCCGCTCGGGCTCCAGGGCGCCTACCTCAAGGGAGAGCGCGCCAGCCACGACGAACTCCGCTCCCACCTCCTCGACGTGGCCGTCAACCTCCTCGAATCAGACGGCCCCGACAGCCTCACCATGCGCAGGATCGCCGCGGAGGCAGGGTGCACGACGACCGTCATCTACACGATGTTCGGCAACCGCGAGGGCCTGGCGGAAGCGCTTTATCTGGAGGGGTTCGAGCGCTTCCGCCGCTACCTGGAGTCGGTGCCGCAGCGGCGCAGCCCGTTCGAGCACCTGACCGCGCTCGCACCCGCCTACCGTCAGGCGTGCCTGTCCGAGCCCGGCTACTACAGCCTCATGTTCGAGCGGGCGATCCCCGGTTTCGAACCCAGCGAGCGCGCGAGAACCCTCGCCCGCGCCGCACTCAACATCCTCGACCGCGTGATCGCCGACTGCATCTCCGCCGGCTACCTGGTTCCGACCCAGCCCCGCAAGATCGCGGACGCGCTGTGGGCGGCGGCCCAGGGCGCGATCAGTTTGGAGCGTGCCGGGCACCTGCGCGACGGGCGCACGTTCGAGGCGGTCACCATGGCCACCATCTGCTGTTACCAGGTCGACAAGCAGGCCTGACGAAGGGGTGCGCGCCCCGCCGCCGACCGGTCAGCGGCGGGCCGCCTCAAGGGCGAACCACAGCTCGGCGCGGACGCCCGGATCGTCGAGGTCGCGGCCGAGCAGTTCGGCCACCCGTTTCATGCGGTAGCGCAGCGTGTGCCGGTGCACGCCGAGCCGCTGCGCCGCCGCGTCCCAGTGGCCGTTGCTCTCCAGGTACGCGCGCAGGGACTCCACGAGTCCGGCCCGGGAACCGTACCCGGCGAGGGGAGCCAGCAGCGCGGCCGAGAACGCCTGGGCGTCCGCCTGATCGAGCAGCCCGAGCACACCCTGCCC
>NZ_SMJZ01000024.1 GCF_004348345.1 Nonomuraea longispora | reverse complement strand
GACACGCACACACCCGCCAAGACCAGCACAAACACTTACCAAACCCACAACAGCGGCCGAGCACAACCAAAGATTGAGCCGGGAAGCCTCGGGTAGGGCACGCACTCGCACCCACACCACGCCCTATCCCCGGCCCGGCCGGACACAGCACGAAGGAGCACACACCATGACCTTCAACCCACTGCAAGAACGCGGCATCCCGCTGGACAAACAACTACGCAACTGGCGCGAACTCAACGTCACACCCACCGACCCCGACCACGCCGACCCCTACACCCGCTGCCGCATCATCACCATGAACGGCATCGAAGTCGAAGCCATCATGTTCAACCACCACCTGGCCCGCCACTGCCCCGACACCGACCTCAAACAACACCTGGCCCGCGTCCGCTACATCGAAGCCCAGCAGCAAAAAGCCGTCAACTGGCTCCTACCCGGCCTGGCCTCGGTCCTGGAAACCACCATCGCCTACGAACAAGTCGCCGTCGACCTGACCGCCTGGGTCGCCCGCATGGAACCCGACCCCTACCTCCAGCAGGCCTACCAATTCGGCGTCCTGGAAGACTTCGACCACCTCTACCGCTACTCCAACCTCTACGAAATGATCGAACACCGCAAAGCCGAGAAAATCGTCGACCAACTCACCGAGATCATGCCCGGCCGCCCCACCTACCTGCACCACCGCAACCCCGTCGACAACGTCCGCGAACCCTACGACAAAACCACCGCCGCACCCATCTCCAAGCTGCACGCGCTGACCATCATGTCCGCCGAGCAGCAGACCATGAACTTCTACATGAACGTCGGCCCCCTCTACATGGAACCCATCGCCCGCCAGCTCTACCAGGAGATCGGCCTCATCGAGGAAGAACACGTCACCCACTACGAATCCCTCGTCGACCCCGGCGAAAGCTGGTGGGAGATGCTGCTCAACCACGAATACAACGAGTGCTACCTCTACCACTCCTTCATGGAGACCGAGTCCGACCCCAAGGTGAAAAACATCTGGGAACTCCACCTCAACATGGAGCTGGAACACCTGCGCCTGGCCGCCGAACTGTTCAAACGCCACGACGGCCGCGACCCCGAACAGGTCCTGGCCCCCGAACTGCCCGTCCCGGTCACCTTCGAGCCCAACAAGGCCTACCTGCGCGAACTCCTGTCCACCCAGATCGACTACACCACCCTGGGCACCGGCTACGTACAAGAAGCCCACGAACGCTTCGAGCAGATGCAACAAGCCCTCATGGGCGGCGAGAAAGCACCCTCCGAACGCGTCATCGAAGACAACCGCGCCGTCTCCGGCCACGAATACCGGCTGCAGACCGACGGCGAACACCCGATCACCAGCCTGGCCGCCGACCGCTGACCACCAGCGAGCCGGGATGGGCATGGTGACGGTGTCGTCGTGGCGCGAGCTGGACGACTCGATCAGCGAGGCCGGCCGGCGTGACGGGGTCGGGCCCGCGCACTCATCGCTGGTCTTCCGTGGGCTGGCGAGGAGCACGTACTCGCATGTGTCCGGGCTGGCGCGGTTGAACGGTGACTACGCCGACCTCGAGTCCCACCTGATCCGCAATTTCCGGAAATATGCGCATCGGCAGGCGCCGGGCACGACCATGTGGGACTGGCTGGCCCTGGGCCAGCACCACGGCCTGCCCACCCGCCTGCTGGACTGGACCTTCTCTCCGCTGGTGGCCCTGCACTTCGCCACCGCCTCCCGGCCCGAGGACGATGGTGCGCTGCTGGCGGTCGACTGCGCGGGCGCTCACCGGCTGCTGCCGGAGCCGCTGCGTGAGCCCCTTGCGGCGGAGGGGGCGTTGGTCTTCACCACGGAGATGCTCGCGGAGCAAGCCCGTGACCTCGCGGCCTTCGACCGGCTCGGTGAAGAGCCGTTCCTGGTGTTCTTCGAGCCGCCGTCGCTGGACGAACGCGTGATCAACCAGTCGTCGATCCTGTCGGCGTTCTCGCAGGTCACGTACCAGCTGGAACAGTGGCTGGCGGCGCATCCCCGGCTCTGGCACGGGTGGGTCATTCCCGCCGAGGTGAAGGCCGAGATCAGGCAGCGGCTCGACCAGGCGAACATCACCGAGCGGGTGCTGCTTCCCGGGCTGGACGGGCTCGCCGACTGGCTGCGCCGGTACTACTCGCCCGGCCGGGTCACGACGGGCGAGGCCGAGGGCGGAGCGTCCATGACCGAGAGCGAGGACCCCGGACAAACGTAGCCGTACCTGGGGATTCGCCGAAGGCGGGCCACGGGTGGCACGACGCATGCCCGACCGAAAAGCGATCTTGCTGCTCAGCATGGCTGTGACCGGTCGGGCGACGTGTCGCGGGACGGCCTGTCAGCCGAAGAGGGAGTGCCCGTTGCCCCGCTTGATGCGGCGGCGGATCACGACGACCAGATCGATGGCCGCGATGACGGCCAGGACCGCCATGATGACCGCCAGCACGGGAAGGTTCGCGGTGGCGGCCAGCACAGCGAAGACCGTACAGATCACCAGCCCGAAAGTGGCCAGCACGATGCGCAGGTTGAGCGCGCTCTGCGGTCGTTCCGAGGTCGGCGAGACGACCGACCAGAACCTGTCACGAACCGATGGGTGATGCCTGTCCATGCCCTCCACCTCTCTGCGGACCGCCCCTCTACCCAGCGGGGGACGGGCGATTCATGACGCCCTCACTTCCCGGCGTGCGCGCCCCGGGGGCAGATAGAACCGGCCGAGGAAGCCCCTGATCAGGCGGGCCACGTCGTCGAGGGCGCTCTCCAGGAGGAAGTGGCCGCCTTCGAGAAGGTGGATTGGCCGTGTGCGGCAACCGGATGAAGGCCCGGCGGCACTACCAGCGCGCCCGCCGGCCGCCGGCAGGAACGTGCTGAGCATTTCGACGAACGTTTCTACACGTGGCCGCACAGGCCGTGACCGGTACGGCGATGGACGACGCCGCGGTCCATCCGCCGGTCCCCGCCCTCATGGGCGTCCCACGAGCCCGGTACGCCGGGCCGCTCGCCACCGGGTGACGGCATGAAACTTTCACAGTCCATTGACGCTAGGAAAGCGCTTTCCTAGCGTGTGGGCCGAGCTCCCATGACGACCCCGATGCCGCGGGCCCCGCGGCACTCACTCCGGCACCCGACGACGAAAGTGAGACGACAATGGGACGAGCAGTCGCGCTGCGACTCCAGGCGGCGCTGGCCGCGATGGTCACCGCGGCCGCGGTCGGCGTGGCCTTACCGATGACCCAGGCGTCGGCGGCGGCCGGCACCGCCACCGGCTTCGCGACCGGCAACGGCGGCACCACCGGCGGCGCGGGCGGGCAGACGGTGAGAGCCACCACGGGCACCGCGATCCACGCGGCCCTGTGCGGCCGGGCCAGCAGCAGCACCCCGATCACCATCGAGGTCGAAGGGACCATCAACCACGGCAACACCTCCAAGGTGTCGGGCGACAGCTGCAACACCGCCGCCGGCGTGATCGAACTCAAGCAGATCAGCAACGTCACGATCATCGGCGTCGGCAGCGGCGCCGTCTTCGACCAGCTGGGCATCCACATCCGCGAGGCCCGCAACATCATCATCAGGAACGTGACGGTCCGCAACGTCAAGAAGTCGGGCTCGCCCACCTCCAACGGCGGTGACGCCATCGGCATGGAGAGCAGCGTCCGCAACGTCTGGGTCGACCACGTCACCCTGGAGGCCTCGGGCGGGGAGTCGGAGGGCTTCGACGGGCTCTTCGACATGAAGAACGACACCCAGTACGTCACCCTGTCCTACAGCATCCTGCGCAACAGTGGCCGGGGCGGGCTCATCGGATCCAGCGAGAGCGACCGCTCCAACGGCTACGTCACCTTCCACCACAACCGGTACGAGAACATCGACTCCCGCACCCCGCTGCTGCGCGGAGGCATCGCCCACATCTACAACAACCACTACGTCGACCTCCACGAGTCCGGCATCAACTCCCGGGCGGGAGGCCGCGCCAAGGTGGACAACAACTACTTCGAGGACTCCAAGGACGTCCTCGGCACCTTCTACACCGACGAGGCCGGCTACTGGCAGGTCGGCGGCAACATTTTCGACAACGTGACCTGGTCGAGCCCCGGCGACGAGAACAACCCCGCCGGCCCGAACCCGCAGTCCAACACCTCCGTCAGCATCCCCTACCCCTACAACCTCGACGGGGCAACCTGCGTGCCGGACATCGTGCGGCAGACGGCGGGCGCCAACAAGGGGCTGCTGGAGTCGGGGGGCGACTGCTCCTCGCCGCAGGAACCCACGACGCCCCCGACCGACCCCACCGACCCGCCGACCACGCCGCCGGACGGGAGCAACCTCAGCATCGGGGCCGGTTCCGACGGCTCCAGCAAGGGCGGCGGGACGAGCTACGGCAACGTACGGGACGGCGACATGAGCACCTATTGGTCGCCTTCCGGCTCGACCGGCGACATCTCGGTCAAGTGGAGCTCCGCCACGACGATCGCCAGGGTCGTCATCCGTGAGGCGTCGGGCTCCGCGGGCGCCATCGGATCCTGGCAACTGGTCAACCACGACACCGGGGCCGTCCTGAAGTCCGGCAGCGGGGCGGGCGACATCACCTTCACCCCGACCTCGCTGAAGAAGATCACCTTCAAGATCACCGGCGCGAGCGGCACGCCGAGGGTCGCCGAGTTCGAGACCTACGCCGGGTGACCGGCCCGCGGCGCGGAGGAGGTCGCACTCTCCTCCGCGCCGCGGCTCACCAGCCCCCGGTCCTTCCGCAACCGCACGCACACCGCGAACGGCGCGTCGTCCCGCTCCCCCCGACGCCTTCGACCGGGCCGCGCGTACGGATCTCGCCCGCGTACCGCATGCCGATGCGCTCCATCACCGCACGGGAACGCACGTTGTGGCGGGCCGTGCACGACACCACGGCCGACGACCTCGCCGCTCATCCGGTCGTACGCGATCCATTTGCGCACACCGTGCAGGAGCCACGACTCGCCCATGGACGCCGCCCATCGCTCCGGCTGCCGAAGGTCGGGCCTGGCCGTGCCGTACCAGGGCCACACCTCCTCGTCGTCGTGCACCGTCCACAGGTCGGACGCGAGGGAGGGACCGGCCGGTTCGAGCCGCAGGCGCGTCGTGAACCGCCGCATGCCGGCGTCACCACCAGCCGAAGGCGGCCCAAGCGAGGAGCGGGGCGACGACGATCGAGACAAGCCCGTAGGTGAGCAGGTTACGGAACAGACGGGGTCTGACCGAGGGCTCGGCGGCGCCGAGGATGAGCCCGCCGGTGATGCCGAGCGGGTTGATGTCGACCAGCACCGAGGCCAGAGCGAGGGCGAGCACGCCGCCCACCGGGGACACCCCGGCGGCCACCAGCGGCGGCAGCAGCGGCATGACGGTCGCGAACACCGCGATGGAGCTGGCGGCGAAGGACGTGACGCCGGCGATGTAGCAGAGCACCAGCAGGCTGAGCAGCGGCGACCCTTCGATCGTGAGCAGGTCGCTGATCTGCTTGAACGCGCCCAGGTGCTGCATCAGGCCCACGTACGTCAGCAGGCCGCCGATCAGCAGGACCACGGTCCACGGGATTCTGGACACGATCGCGTCGGCCGGCAGCCGGAACACCAGCTGCACGATCAGCGCGGCGGTCAGGCCGAGATAGCCCACGTTCATGTCGAAACCGACGGACAGGACGACGACGGCCAGCATGCAGGCCAGGGTGAACGCGCGTGCTCCGGGGCGCGTCGGCGTCGCGGCGGGCGGGGGTGCGGGAGCGTCGACGGTCGCCGTCGCGGCGCCACCGCCGGACGCGGGTGCGGGTGCGGGTGCGACCCCGCCGGACCCGGGCTCCGGCTCCGGTACGGCGGCGCCGTCCGCGGGCTCCGGGGCGGTGGCGCCGGAGCCCGGGTCGGGGGCGGCCGGTCCGGTGCTGCGGGCCGAGGAGAGGGCCGGGATGGGTGCCCGGCCGCGTGGGATGCCGCCGCTCCACAGGCCGACGATCAGCAGCCCCGCGCACACGGCCAGGCCGGCGAGCAGCCCGCCGCTCAGGAACGCCACCGGCGCCGAGCCGGACAGGCCGATCCCGAGCTTGGTGCTCAGCTCACGCGCGGTGACGCCGTACACGGCGAGCGGTGAGAGCAGCCCGCTGATGATTCCGGTGACGCCCAGGACGGCGGCGATCAACGGCGAGGTACGGTAGCGCGCGGCGAAGCCGAGCGCGATCGGCGAGACGATGGCGGTCGCCGCGGCGGGCAGGGTGCCGACGGCGGTGAGCACGGCCCCGATGGCGAAGGGCACCAGGGCGATCAGCACCAGCCGGCCGCCGGCCATCCGGAGCAGCACATCCAGTAACCAGTCGAGGGTTCCGTTGTGATGGGCGACGGCGAACAGCGCCGTCACGCCGACGATGAGCACGAAGAAGTCGGCCGGGAAGAACGCCGTCACGTCGCTCTCCGACACGCCGGCGGCCAGCCCGAGGACGAACGCCGCCGCCAGGGCGCCCAGCCCGAGGTCGAAGCCGGGGATCAGGGTCGCCGCGAGAAGGGCGGCCAGCACGATGATGGACAGGGTCGCCAGGGTCATGAGCACGCTCTTTCTCGGGTCAGACCACTCCTCGGTGGCGCAGGTCATGGATGTCTTGGTCCGCGAGCCCGGCGAGGTCGCGCAGCACTTGGGCGGTGTGCTCGCCGAGGGCCGGCGCGGCGTGTCCGACGGTGGCGTCGAAGCCGGAGAACCGCCCGGCCGGAGCCTGCATGAGACGGGTACGGCCCGTTCTGTCGTCCGGCACCTCCACCACCGAGCCACGGGCGCGGATGTGCGGGTCGGCGCAGACGTCGGCGGCCGAGTTGACCGGCCCTGCGGCCACCCCGGCGTCGACGAGCAGCGTCATCAGCGGTTCGAGGTCGTGCTCCGCGACGAAGGCGGCGACCCGCGCCTCGATCTCCTCCCGGTGTTCGAGGCGGGCGGTCATGGAGTCGTGCACGGCGAGGTCGGCGGCGTCCATGACCTTGACCAGCCGGCGCCACATCTGCTCGGTGGAGGCAGGCAGGGCCAGCCAGCGGCCGTCACGGGTGCGGTAGAGATCGTTGGGGCTGATGTGCGGGTTCTGGTTGCCCTGGCGTTCGCGGTTCTTCCCGGTCGCGCCGTACTCGACGATGAAGTCCTCCATCATCCGCAGCAGCGGCTCGTACAGGGGGATGTCGGCGAGCTGGGCCTGGCCGGTGAGGTCGCGCTGGCGCAGCGCGAGCATGGCGGCGAACGCGGCGTAGATGCCGGTGACGCCGTCGGCCACGGGGTAGCCGGCGAAGAGCGGTGGCCGATCGGGGGCGCCCGTGCGGTAGGTCAGGCCGGCGAAGGCCTCCGCGACGCGGGCGAAGCCGGGGCGGTCGGCGTACGGACCGGTCCGCCCGAACGCGCTCACCTGCACCATGACCAGGTCGGGCCGGTAGGCCCGCAGGTCGTCGAAGTCGATGCGGAACCGGCGCAACGTGGCCGGGCGGAAGTTGGTCACCACGATGTCGACGGCCGCGGCGAGCCGGCCGACCAGGTGTGCCGCCTCGGCGTGGTGCAGGTCGATCGTGACGCTGCGCTTGCCGCGGCCGAGCATCGCCCAGGCGGCCGACTCTCCGTCCTCCAGCGGCGGGTAGTGGCGTGCCGGGTCGCCCGTGGCGGGGTGCTCGACCTTGATCACCTCGGCGCCGAACTCGCCGAGCAGCGAGGACGCGAGGGGGCCGGCCAGGATCGTCGACACGTCCAGGACACGCACTCCGCCGAGCGGACCGTTGGCCACTGGTTATTCCTTTCACGTGGGGAACGTCGTTCGGGTGACGGTTGTGATGGACGTCACCATGCCGTGCCGTCGGCGTGCGGGGAAGACCTGAATGGCGTTCACGGGTGGAAGGTTTTTCCTTTATGGTGGCGCGGTGCGGGTGGAACGGGCGCGGTACTTCCTGGCCGCCGTCGAGACGGGGTCGCTGCGGGCGGCGGCCGGCCGGTGCGGCGTCAGCCAGCCCACGCTCGGGCAGCAGATCGCGCTGCTGGAGGAGGAGCTCGACGTCGTGCTGCTCACCCGCAGCCGGCACGGCGTGCGCCCGACCCCGGCCGGCCAGGCCCTGATCGAGCCGCTGCGCCGGCTGGTCGAGGCCGAGGAGGCGGTGCGCGAGTCGGCGATGCAGTCGAGCGGCTCCTACCGCGGCAGGGTCCAGATCGGCGGCGTCACGGTGACCGTGGAGACCATCATCGCTCCGGTCGTGGGCCGGCTGCGCCGCGACCATCCGGGGCTGCGCTTCACCGTACGCGAGGGGGCCTCGTCCGCCATCGAGACCGCCGTGCTGGACGGCGCGCTGGACTTCGGGGTGATCACCACGCCGCTGACCCCGCCCGCGCCGGGACTGCGGCGCATACCGCTCATCTCCGCTCCTCTCGGGGCGTACGCGCGTACCGACCATCCGCTGGCGGGCCGCGACCAGATCCACTGGCGTGACCTGGAGACCTGGCCCATCGTCACCATGCGGGCGGGCACCGTGCTGTGGGAGACGCTGCACCGGCACGTGGCGGCCCCCGACGTCGTGGTGCAGGCCATGTCGGCGCGGACCGTCAAGGTGATGGTCGGCCAAGGTGTCGGTCTCGGCATTCTCGCCGGGTTCGACACCTCGGCCGACATCACCGACGTGGTCTGGCTTCCGCTGTCCGACGCGCCTCCCGTGCAGCTGTGCCTGACGCAGCGTCAGGACAGCAGGCCCTCGCCGTCCGCCCTCATCGTCCAGCGGCTGATCCGCACCAGGGCCGGCGAGCTGGCCGGCGGCCGGGCTTCCCCGGTCAGCTGAGGGAGCAGGTGTTGGCCACGTCGCCGGAGGTCTGGCGGGGAATGGTGGCGCTGCGCGGGGGCTTGTGGCCGTGGCCCGGGGCCGTCCAGCGTTCGAGGGCCTCGAACGCCGTCCGCATGCAGGGAAGCAGCGGCCGCATCCGGTCGGGGAACATGTCGTACTCGATGTCGAGGTGGGAGGCGCCTTCCATCCTGTAGTAGCGGTGCAGGGCGGCCCTGCCCTGCTTGCGCACCAGCGCGGCGTACGGGTCGCTGTGGACCGCGATCGGCAGCAGGGTGTCCAGCGTCCCGTGCACCGTGATCAGCGGCTTGCCGATGCGGCCGGTCATCGAGGCCCGCCGCACCGCCTTGTGCACGCTCTCCGGGCGCGCGTAGTAGTCGTAGTCGGCGTCGCAGTTGGGCGTGCCGCTCTCGCAGAACGGGATGCCCGCCTCCAGGTCGCCGTCGTACTCCGGGTCGAGCTCCTCGCGTGCGCGGCGCTGCGTGCCGTCCCAGATGTTGCGGTAGTTGAACTCCCACAGGAACTCCGAGCCGGGGGCGAAGCCGGCCCGCAGCATCTCGGCGTGCGCCTCGGGGTCGCCGTTCTCGGCGTACTTCGGGTAGTTGCGCAGCGCCACCGGCAGGTAGACCAGCGCGTTCGGCCCGTTGTCCGGCGGCCAGTACGTGCCTTCCGCGTCGACGCCGCCGTCGTAGAGCTCGGGGTGGTTCTCCAGCGCCCAGCGCACCAGCTGGCCGCCGTTGGAGATGCCCGCCGCGTACGTCCTGCGCAGCGGCTTGCGGTAGTGGCGGGCGACGGTGGCCTTGGCGGCGACGGTGATCTGGGTCATCCGGTGGTACCACTCGACGTAGGCGTCGCCTGGCCGCCTGCCGTCCTTGTAGAACTCCGTGCCGCCGTTGCCCTTGTCGGTCGAGGCGTAGGCGTAGCCCTTGGCCAGCACGTAGTCGGCGATCGTGAAGTCGTTGGCGTACTGGCGGCGGTTGCCCGGCGCCCCCGCGACGACCAGCCCGCCGTTCCAGCGTCGCGGGAGGCGGATCACGAACTGGGAGTCGTGGTTCCAGCCGTGGGTGGGGTTGCTCGTGGAGTCGTCACGGAAATAGCCGTCGACCTGGATGCCCGGCACCCCGCTCGGGTTGCGGGTGGCCGCGGAGTGCAACCCCTGCCAGTCGGCGGCGTCGGTGTGCCCCGAGTCGACCGTGCCGGCGGTGGTGAGGTCGTCCAGGCAGGCCGTTACCTGGTGCTGCGCGCCCGGAACGTGGATTCTGCCCATGTGGGGGCAGCGGGCGTCCGCCTGCGCGAGCGACGCCACCGGCACCAGAGGGATCGCCACGAGCGACGCCATCAGGGCCGAGAAGACAGTGGATCTGCGGAGAAGAAGGGACATGGTGCGACTCCCTGGGGGAACGGAACTCGACGGTCAGGCCGGACGCCATGCGCGCCGGCGCTCAGTGCTCCGGCATCCTGTGGTCGCGGCCCCCACCGCTTCCGGTCCAGCGAGCCGACCGGTCTGGCTCAAGGTGCGTGTGCGGACGTTCGGGTCAATCGATCACGGAAGTTACTAAGCGCATAGTCAGGTGCCGGAGGGTGACTTGTCAACCGGTGAATTCCGGCGCCGAACGCGCGTACCTACTCCTTGGGCCTGCCGACCAACCGCAGCGCGAGGTCGGCGTAGAACTCACCGAGCTGCTCGGGCGAGTCGGCGCCGTCGAGCCGGTACCAGCGGACAAGATCGATGCTCAGCGACAACATCGCGCGCGTCACCCGCTTGACGTCCACCTGCGCGAACGTCCCGTCGGCGACTCCGCGCGCGACGGCGTCGCGGAAATAGCCGTTGGTCCGGTGACGCAACTCCACGATCTCGCCGTAGTGCTCGGCCGTGAGGGCGTTCAGCTCCATCTGGCAGACCCGCGCGGTCACGTGGTGGCGGGCATGCCACACGGTGTACGCCGCCACGATGGCGCGCAACCGGTCGGCCGACCCCTCCAGCGCCAGGATGGACGGGTCGCGTACGTGTGCCAGGACCCGCTCGTGGCCGACCCGGATGATCTCGAACAGAACTAGTTCCTTCGAGGGGAAGTGCACGTAGAGTGCGGCCGGGCTGAGGCCGACCCCGTCGGCGATGTCGCGCGTGGTCGTGGCGTGGAACCCGTTCGCGGCGAAGCAGCGCACCGCCGACGACAGCAGGCGGCGCTGCACCTCCCCCAGGTCCGCCCGCCACAACTCGGGCGAATGGTCCCGCAGCCGGGGATCGTCCACCAGGTCCTGTGCGGTGAACCGAGCCTGCCGTCTGGCCATCCGCGCCCCTTCGCCTCGGAGAGATGCCGCCCCCGCTCAGCGGCCCGGCACGAGCATTCTACGAGTGACTATGCGCTTAGCCACCTCGCCTACGGCGAGTCCAGCGGGCCGAAGGCACGCAGTGCGGCGACCAGCCCGAGGGGTTTCCCGAAAAGCTTGTTCCTCTGAACGCACGGAAAGCTTGCCCGCTCCAGACCCGTGACAAAGTCCCCTGAACACACGGAAAGGCGCGTACGTTCCAGACCGGTAACAGACAAACGCGCGGAAAGCCCACAAACCTGCCGAATCTCAGGGGGGTTGGTCGGCGGGCGGGGCGAGCCGGGTGAGTTCGTCCAGCGCCGTGATCAGGCCGGCGATCCGGTCGAGTGCGGCGAAGGCGTGTTCGGCGCCCGCCGGGTCGACGCCTTCGAACAGTTCCAGCCCGATGAAGGCGGCGGAGAGCGCCTTGGCCAGTCCGGCGACGTCCACGAGTCCGGACAGCGGGCTGCCGGCCAGCACGCGGCCGAGCACCTGCTCGATCTCCTCCGTCCACAGCGCGAGCCCGGCGGCGGTGGCGGGCGCCAGCCGGGGCTGTGTCTGCGCCCCCGCCAGCAGTTGGGCCAGTACGGCGACGTGCCCGCCGGCCCGTTCGGTGGTGTGCAGTTCCCGGCCCAGCGCGAGGAGTTCGTCCAGGGTGCCTGTCTTGCGCAGGCGGTCGCGGTAGACGGCGACCCGTTGTTCGGCGCCGTGGCGGCAGGCGGCGGCGAGCAGTTCGTCGACGCTGCCGAAATGGTAGAAGACCAGCGCCTGGTTGACCCCCGCGGCGGCGGCGACGGCGCGTGCGGAGGCCCCCGCGATGCCCTGCTCGACGAGCGTCGTGAGCGCGCCTTCGAGCAGTTTCGTACGGGTGTCCTTGCTCATGCCCGCGCTTCCTCGCGGACCGGCCGCAGGTCGGTGCGCACGCCGTGGGCGGCCACGCCGATGTGCTCGGCCTGGAAGGTGCCCTCGTAGCCGAAGAGCGGGCCGAAGTAGCGGTTGGAGACGGCGACCCGGACGCGGAAGCACTGCGCCTGGTCGTCGTACGACTCGCGGACCACGGCGTCGCCCCTGATCAGGGCCGGCACGTGGGTGTTCACGGGTCCTTCGCGGAAACGCTGCTCGCCGGAGCGGATGACCAGGGCTCCCTCCGGGTCGGCGTGCACGTGCAGGTCGGTGGCGAGGTGCTGGTGCGTGCCGAGGTAGTCGACGATGCAGCCACGTTCCCGGCTGAAGACCATCGTGGCGTCGAACCGCTGGGGACGGCCGGGGAAGGCGAACGTCCTGACGAAGGTGACGGTCTCGCGGCCGAAGGAGTCGCGGTAGGGGAAGTTCTCGATGGTGAAGGGCACGTCGCGGCCGACGCGCGGCACGAGGATGTGGCGGGTGGCGCCCAGCGCCAGGAACGGGCGGATCCACCTGCCGCCGTGCCGGACACGGTCCATCACGCCGCGGCCGACGCAGGCCTCGCCGCTGTCGAGCCCGACGGAGAAGCGACGCTGGATGCGCGGGTGGAGCCGGTCGAAGTCGGGGCCGAGGGCCCGCTGGAAGATCGAGGTCATGACCATCTCACGGAGTGCAGGAGGGCGGGTGGGGTGGCGGCCGTGTGTTCGGTCGGGCGGCGCAGGCAGCGCCGGGCCGCCGGCGTGACATGCGAGGGCGGCAGCAGGAGCGCGGCGATCGCCACCGGTACGGCGGCCACGGGCGCCACCGCCGCGGCCACCCCGATGGCCAGCGCCCGTGCCGCCACGTCGGCGAGCGCGTGCCGCAGGGATCGTTCGGGCGTGATGCCGCGCTCGCACCACAAACGCAGCCGGTCGAACGACCAGGCGGTGGCCCATCCCATGAGCGGCCGCAGGACGAGCCGGTCGGCGATCCGGCCGGGGCGCCCCCAGCGAGGCTCGTAGTCGTAGCCGGTGAGGAACCGGATGCCGTCTCCGGTCGGGAGGTAGCGCCAGTAGCCGCGGCCCCGCGCGATCGGTGAGAGGGGATGCGGGGAGGCGAAGCGGAGAGCCGAGGTGCGGGTGCCGTCGGGGCGCCGTTTCTCGCCCGCGGCGATGCCCGTTCCCGAGATGAGGAGACCGGGCAGGAGGCGGACCGCGTACCTGAAGCGCTGCGGCTCACTCCCGGCGCTGGCCAGGTGGTCGATGTGGGTGAAGCGCAGATCCCAGCGCCGGTGCTGCGCCGGATCCTGGGTGCGGTGCCAGAGCAGGTCGAGCTCGGTTCGTATGCGTGCCTCGATGTACAGCTGCACGTGCCGTCCTCTCGCGGCCCCCATGGCGCGAGTGTACGTTTGAGCGGTCGCTCAAACAAGGGTCAGCCGGCGGAGACGAGCCCGACCCGGTAGGCGAGGACGACCGCCTGCACGCGGTCGCGCAGGTCGAGTTTCATCAGGATCCGCGACACGTACGTCTTCACGGTCTCGACGGTGATGGACAGTTCGGCGGCGATCTCCGCGTTCGACAGGCCGGCCGCGATCTGTACGAGCACCTCCAGCTCACGCGGCGTCAGCGCGCGTACGACCTCCTGCCGGGCCGGATTGGCGGTGTCGGCGGGGCGCAGGCGGCCTGCGTAGTGGCCGATGAGGGTGCGGGTGACGGCGGGGGCCAGCAGGGACTCCCCGCGGACGATCGTACGCACGCCGTTGACCAGCTCCGCCGGCCTGGTGTCCTTGAGCAGGAAGCCGGCCGCCCCGGCCCTGAGGGCTTCGTAGACGTACTCGTCGACGTTGAAGGTGGTGACGACCAGCACTTTCACCGGGGTGGCGACGCCGGGCCCGGCCAGTTGCCTGGTGGCCTCGATGCCGTCGAGGACGGGCATCCGGATGTCCATCACGACGATGTCCGGGCGCAGCCGCCGCGCCGCCTCCACCGCCGCGCGGCCGTCGGCGGCCTCCCCGACCACCTCCATGTCGGGCTGGGCGGAGAAGATGGTGACGTAGCCGGTCCGTACGAGCTCCTGGTCCTCGCAGATGAGCACCCTGATCGGTGTGTCGGTCATGCGTGGCTCCTGGCGGGGATGGAGGCGCGGACGCTGAACCCGCCACCGGGCCCGCCTGCGGCGACCAGGTCGCCATCGAGCGTGCGCAGCCTGCGGCGCAGCCCTTCCAGGCCGCGCCCGCCCGAGGGCACGGCGGGCGCCGCGCCGGCGGGCCCGTCGCTGGTCACCTCGATGGCGATGCGATCGGGGTCGTGGTGCACCGTGACCCGGGTGGGCCGTCCTGCCGCGTGTTTCATCGCGTTGGTGAGCGCCTCCTGAACCACCCGGTAGGCGGCCAGCTCGACGTCCGCGGACCGGGGCCGCGGCTCCCCGTGCTCGGCCAGCTCGACGGGCTGGCCGGACGCGCGGGCCTGCTCGACCAGGTCGCCGATCCCGCACAGCGCCGGTGTACGGTCGTCCGCGGCGCCCGGCTCGCCGGTCGCCTCCAGCACGCCGAGCAGGTGCCGCAGCTCCGTGAGGGCCCGCCGCCCGGTGTCGCCGATGGAGGCGAGCCCGGCCTCGGCCCGGTCGGGCGCCGCGGCGACCACCAACCCTGCCGCGTCGGCCTGGACCACCATGGCGGTCACATGATGCGTGACCACGTCGTGCAGCTCGCGGGCGATGCGGGCCCGCTCGGACGCCTTGGCCACGTCCGCGGCGAGCCGCCGGCGCTCGGCCTCCTCCGCCTGCCGGCGGCGCATCCCCGCGCCGGCCATCCAGACCACCACCAGGATCAGGAAGAAGGCGAGGAAGTCCTGGGCTCGATTGGGCGATCCGAGGTGGTCCAGGACGACCGCGAGCGCGACATAGCCGGAGACGGCCGCCGCGGCGAGTCCGTGACGGAACCGCCTTTGGTGGGCTCCGGCCGCGTACACCGCCAGATACAGCCCGATGCTGGCGAACGTCGGCGGGTAGGACAGCGCCTGGTGCACCGCGAAGGCGGCGCCCACGACCGCCAGACAGGCCGCGGGCCATCGGCGGCGCACGGCCAGCGGCACGGACTGGGCCAGGACCAGCGCCAGGGCCGGCACGTCCGCCGGACGTCCGGGCAGGTCGCCGAGCTGCGCCGAGATGGCGGACAGCGTCGGCACGAACGCCAGCGCCGTGAGCAGCGCCGCGAGGGCGCCGTCCTTGGCGAACGCGGAGCGAGCACGCCAGGAGCCCGGCCAGGAACGGACGACGCCCGGGACGTTCGCGAACATCCGGCAAGAATAGTGGCGCAACCGCTCCCGGGCGCCGGGTGCCTCGACACCCTGTTGACCGGGGTCAGCATGGGAAGCCGAGCAAGGAGCTGGTTGACTAAGGCCGTCACCACGCGGTCGCTCCAAACGGGGGATTTCCATGCGCACTGTCGAACCCCAGGTCTTCGTCGTCGCCCGTCCGTCACTCGACTACGACGAGCTGGCCCGCTATCTCGCGGAGGTCGGCGGCGAGAGCTGGCTGGAGCGGCTCGACCGCGGCGACCTCGACGCCCAGAACCTCGCCGAGTTCGCCGGCCGGCTCTGCTACCGCTCCTTCGAACCCGGGCTCAATCCCAACGTGGTCCGGATCAGGAAGGACCAGGACGACTACCTGCGTAACATCCTGGCCAGCGCGCACGGCTCCGTGCTTGAGCACATCAGCTTCAGTTTCGTGCTGCACAACGTGAGCCGCGTCCTCACCCACGAGCTCGTCAGGCACCGTCCCGGCGTGGCGATCTCGCAGGAGTCGCTGCGGTTCGTACGCCTGGACGAGCTGCCGTTCTGGTTCCCCGAATGGGCGCAGGAGGACGACGAGCTGATGAAGCGGGCCACGGCCGTGCTGGAGCAGCTGGAGCAGTTCCAGCGGTGGATGGCCGGCCACTTCGGCCTCGACGAGGAGGGCGTGCCGTTCTCGGAGAAGAAGCACCGCACGTCGTTCATGCGCAGGTTCGCGCCCGAGGGCCTGGCGACCGGGCTGGTGTGGACGGCCAACGTGCGCACGCTGCGCCACACCATCGAGGCCCGCACCGCCGTCGGCGCGGAGGAGGAGATCCGCCTGCTGTTCCAGCGCATCGGCGAGCTCATGCGCGAGGAGGCGCCCGCCCTGTTCGGCGACTACGTGGTGGAGGACGGAGCCTGGGTGCCGGGCTGGCGCAAAGTCTGACCCGGCGGGCGCTCCCCGGCCTCACGAAAGCTTCACGGTCCGGCGTGAGGGCGCGAGCCTGACGGGCAGGGCGCGGTACCCGTTCGAGACGAACGACTCCAGCGGCAGCAGCTCACCGGGCGCGGCGGCCAGGGCCAGATCGGGGAAACGCTCGAACAGCGCGGGCAGCGCGATCCCGGCCTCCAGCCGGGCCAGCGGCGCGCCGACGCAGTGATGCACGCCGTAGCCGAAGGCCAGATGGGCCTTGACCGTGCGGGTGACGTCGAACCGGCCGGCGTCCGGCCCGTGCACGAGCGGGTCGCGCCCGGCGGCGCCGTAGCAGGCGAGGATGGCTTCGCCCGCGCGCAGCGTGACGCCGTCGCCGACGTCGATGTCCTCGACGGCGAAGCGCAGCGGCATGTTCGGCACGGGCGCCTGGTGGCGCAGCGTTTCCTCGATCGCGTCGTCCCAGGTGGCGCCCCCGCCGCGGACGCGGGCGAGCTGGCCTGGGTCGGTGAGCAGCGCGACGATCGTGTTGCCGAGCAGGTTGACGGTGGTCTCGTGGCCCGCGCTCACGAACAACGCCAGCGTGTCCACCAGCTCCTCCTCCGACAGCGGCGAGGTGTCGTCGCGCGCGGCGATCAGGGCGGAGGAGAGGTCGTCACCGGGCCGTTCGCGTTTCTCCGCCACCAGGTCCCTGAGGAGCCCCTGCAGGCGGGGAAAGGCGGCGGCGCTCTCCTCGGGCGCCTTGCCCACGTTGAACAGCAGGTCCACGCAGCGGGACACCTCCACGCGGGTGGCCTCGTCAGCGATGCCGAACAGCTCGCAGATCACCTTGATCGGCAGCTGGTAGGTGTAGCGGTCGCGTAAGTCGATGGGAGCGCCCGCAGGCAGGCCGGCCAGGTCGTCCAGCAGGTCACCGGTGATCGCCTCGATGCGTGGGCGCAGCGCGGTGACGCGGCGCGCGGTGAAGGCGCCGGCGATCAGCCCGCGCAACCGGCGATGGTCGGCCCCGTACGCCGTGAGCATGTTGCGCACGGCCACCCACGGGAACAGGGGCCAGTCCATGGGAATCTCGCCCTTGATCCAGGCAGGCCAGTGCCGGCCGGCGTCCTTGGACACGCGTGGATCGACGAGCAGCCGCCTGAGCAGAGCCTGGTCGCTCACCGCCCAGGCCCGCACAGCGCCGGGCATTTCGACGCGGGCGACCGGGCCGAGCGCGCGAATGCGTTCGGCCTCGCCGAGGACGTCGCTACCGCTGGGATCGATGACGAAGGGATCGTTGTCCATGCTTTCCTCCGGAATTTCGGAAGCGGGCCGCACGGCCACGCCAGGAAGCCGGCCACGCCCAGCCTGTTGGAACGACATTCTGGTGAACGTGCCGTTCATTGGGCCGGACGCTGTTTCGAGTAAACCCTGCGAATGGCGGCTTTCTGCCGTGCGTGTGACGCAGAACACTCCTGCCCTCGCCATACAACGCGGGAATCATGTGGAGCGCACGACGGAGAACATGAAGTTCTCATGAGATGGGAAGGGCAGGGGCAACATGTTCTTTCGCGGGAAGAGACGCTTCACGCAAGCTTCACGGCGCGACCCGTAGATGACACACGATCCTTGAGTTTTATTGCGGAGCATAAGCCGGAAACGCGACTTCGAGAGCTGGCTAAGGGAACGCAGAAGTTTTCTCAGAACGTCGGCCGCCGCGACGGGCGCCGCCGCGCTCGGATCGCTGGCGACGTCTGCGGCGTCGGCCGCGCCCGGACCGAAGCGCAAAGGGCCGCTGCGGGTCCAGGTCCTGATGTTCGAAGGAGTGGAGGTGCAAAACGTCCCGGCATCAACGCCCTGATCAAGGACAAGCAGGTCCTCGCGAACGTCGTACGGGCGCACAAGGCAGGGGTGATCATGATCGGCGTCCCAGCGGCCCTCCAGCGGCCCCGCCGGACCGCCCATGGCGGCGGCCACGGCGTACAGGGCGCCGACGGCGGAGACGTGCTCGGCGCCGCCGGGCTCTCCCATGCCGGTGACGTTCAGGCAGGTGACCGGTCCGTAGCGGACCACTTTCGGTGTCACGACTCCTCCAGGGGAATCATCAGGTGGGTGACCAGCCGGTCGGGCGGGGTGGTCGCCGGGTCCGACACGTACACCTCGCGGATGGGGCCGCGGACGGGGCCGACCCGCTCCGCGCACCAGGACAGCAGCGCGTACGCGGTCAACCCGATCTGGTCGTACGGGCCGACGTGCGTGGCGCGGGCGAACCGGCCGCCCGGCAGCACGTCCGGCTCGGCCCCCGCCACCCGCTCCTCGCTGACCAGAGCGACGGTGACGGGGACGGGCTCGCCGAAGTCGAGCGGGAACAGGCCGATGAGCTCAGGTGCGACGCCCGGCGGCCCGGCGCGCAGCAGGCCGGCGACGGCCGCCGAGGTGGCCGCGCCGATCTCCGACGGATCCGCCGCCGCCGTCGTGACCACCGCCACCCGCCGCGCCGGTTCTGTGACCACCGTGACCGGAGGGGACGGCAGGCCCTCCGCCATGACGCGTTCCAGGGCGGCCAGCGTCGACCGGCGCCTGGCCAGCTCTGCTTCCAGCCGCTCGTGCACCTCCTCCAGGACGCCGGACGTGCCGGACAGCACCTGTGCGATGGCGGCGAGCGGGACGTCGAGCGAACGCAGCAGCCCGATCGACAGCGCGGCGCGCGCCTGCTCCTGCCGGAAGTAGCGATAGCCGGTGTGCTCGTCGACGTACGCGGGCACCAGCAGGCCGAGCTGGGCGTAGTGCCGCACCTGTTTGACGCTCAGCCGGCTGAGCCTGGCGAACTGCCCGATCGGCAGCAGTCCCTCGTCCATGCCCCCAGCATGGTGTCTCCCTCTGTGGGAGGGTCACCCGGCGTGGTCAGCCGGCGTTTCCTGGGGCGGGTACGGCGTGTTCGGCATCACGGCTGACCTGCTCCCATGCGGCCCAGGTCTCCATCCGCCGCCGGGAGATGTCGAAGGCCAGGTCGTAGACCATGCTGCCGAGCAGCAGCCGCAGCGGCGGGTCCGCGCTGTCGACCAGCTTCAGCAGCGCCTCCGCGGCCAGCCGCGGCTCGCTGTCGATCGAGCCCTCGGCCCACTGTCTCTCCAGCTCGGCGCGCAACGGGGCGTACTCCGGCGCGGGCGACGCCGTCGTCATGCTGGTGTAGAGGTCGGTCCAGTAGCCGCCGGCCTGGACGATGCTGACCTTGACGCCGAACGGTGCGGCCTCCATCGCCAGCGCCTCGCTCATGCCCTCCAGCGCGAACTTGCTCGCGCTGTACATCCCCGTGCTGGGGAAGCCGCCCAGGGCGCCGATGCTGGAGATCTGCACGATGTGACCGCAGCCCTGAGCGCGCAGGTGCGGCAGGACGGCCTGGCAGACCCACATCGCCCCGAAGAAGTTGACCTCCAGCTGGGCGCGCGCCTGGGCTTCGGTGAACTCCTCGATCATGCCGGAGTACAGGGTGCCGGCGTTGTTCACCACGATGTCGAGCCGGCCGAAATGCTCGACCGCGGTGCCGACGGCGGCGAACACCGCGTCGCGGTCGGTCACGTCCAGGGGCAGGACGAGGAGCCGATCTCCGTACCGGTCGTCGAAGTCCTGTCGCTTGACGGTCCGGGCTGCGGCGGCCACGCGATCGCCGCGCTCCAGCGCGGCGAGGGTGAACGCCCGGCCCAGGCCGCGGCCGGCTCCCGTGATGAACCAGGTACGGGTGGAGGAGACGGTGTTCGGGGTGCGCATGGGTGGAGCTCCGATCGCATCTGTACGGCGAGACGGTCCGTCTCGTCTTGTGAGGCGACCGTACAACCCCTCCTTCACCGAGTCAAGACGGACCGTCTCGTCTCATCCTTTGTTAGGTTGGCGGCATGACGACACAGCGCAAGCCGCCCTCCCCTGCGCCCCGCCGGAACGAGGCCTCCCGGCGGGCCATCCTCACCGCGGCCTTCGCGCTGGTGCAGGAGGTGGGATACGCCAAGCTGAGCATCGAGGGCATCGCGGCGCGGGCCGGTGTCGGCAAGCAGACCATCTACCGCTGGTGGCCCTCGAAGGGAGCGGTCCTCTTCGACGCCTTCCTCATGCTCAGCGAACAGCCGGGCAGCGGAGACAGCGCCCTGCCCGACACCGGCGACCTGGAGGCGGACCTGAAGGCGGTGCTGCGGGCCACCATCGAAGAGCTCAACGACCCGCGCTACGACGAGCCGATGCGCGCGCTCAACACGGAGATCACGCACGATCCCGCACTCGCCGCCCTCTACGCCGAACGCCTGGACGGCCCCATGAGAGAGCTGAAAAAGGGTCGCCTGCGCAGCGCCCAGCGGGCCGGTCAACTGGCCGGCGACCTCGACCTCGACGTGGCCGTCGACCTGATCTGGGGGCCGCTGCTCAACCGCTGGCTCCAGCGCACCGGAGCGCTCACCCCCGGCTATGCCGACAGCGTCGTCGAGACCGCGCTCAACGGACTGCGCCCACGCCCCTGACTCTTAGGCGTGACCCGTCACGGTAAGGTCGGCGGCGTGTCAACGCCGGGACACCGAGACGAGCCGATGACCAGCACCGCGCCCGAGTCCCGGCCAGGGGCCGGGGGCCGGTTGCTGGTGCCCCGGCTGCGCGGGCGGGCCATGACGGTCCTGGCCGGCGGGAGCGGCGTGGTCCAGGTCGTGCGCAGCGTCGGCTTCTCCATCGGCAGCGCGCTCGCCGGGCTGGTGCTCGCCGCCCACACCGGCGCCGGCTCCACCTTCCCCACCGAAACCGGCTTCACCACCGCCGCCTGGGCGGGAACGGCCGCGATGACGCTCGCGATGGTCATCAGTCTGGCCCTACGACGCACCGCCACCGCACCCTCGGCCTGACAACCGATCGGCCTCCTCCATGGTGACGGCGCCGAGGCTCTGGGCGTCGGCCTGCCGCAGGCCCGCGAGCAGGTCGTCAAGGTCCTCCACGGCCACGGTTTCCAGGGGGCGCCACCTCTAGGGTCGTCATTGCGGCGGAGGCGGGCCGTGGGGCTCGCGAAGCCCGGCGATCACGCCTGGTGGGGGGTTTGTGAGTTGGTGGACCGAGTGGCCTGGCCTTCGATGATGCGGTCGAGCCAGTCGGCCAGCAGCCGGCTCTCGGAGGGGGTGAGGACCTCCAGGTCGCCCAGGGATGCCTTGAGGGTGATGGCGCCGGCGACGACGTCGCTGCCGGTCCGGACGTGCCCGTTGGAGGGGCCGGAGGAGGGATCGGCGGACGGGGCGGGCTCGGTGATCGAGTGGATGACCGCTTCGCGCACGATCCTGGCGGCCTCCATGTCGCGCTCGGCCTCCGGCATGGCGATCAGGGACAGCGTGGTGCCGCGCCCGGCCGCGTGGACCACGCGCGCCGCCCGTTCCTCGGGGACGCGCAGCCGGCCGGCCAGGGCGACACGGTGCACGAGGCCGGCGAGGATCTCGGCGGCCTGCTTGGCGCCTTCGGGCTCGGCGCCCGGTCGGGGGCTGCCGTAGATCAGGGCGTAGAGAGCGGGTTCGGCGAGACCGAAGCCGACGTGCAGGTCCCAGCCGCGCCGCAGGTCCTCGACGGGATCGCCGCTGGGGGTGATGCGGCGCTTCTCGGCGATGTAGGCGGCGAGTCCCCGGCTGGCGACGGCGTCCAGGAGCCCCTGCTTGTCGCCGAACAGCCGGTAGAGGATGGGTGCCTGCACGCCTGCGGCCTTGCAGACGGCCCTGGTCGAGACGGCGTCCCTGCCTTCACGCGCGAGAAGGTCAGCCGCGGCGTCGAGGATCGCGTCCCGTTTGTTCGAGCCAGCCATGTATCGATGCTAACAGGCAGCAACCCCTACCGATAAACCAACTGCTAACACTTACTTGTTATCGGCTCCGCGAAGGTGTTAACGTGAAACTGTTAGCAGTTGAGCAGGGAGAGAGCTCATGGGTAGCGCAACACGTACCGCCATCGTCACCGGCGGCTCACGGGGGATCGGCCGCGCCGTCGCGGCCCGGCTCGCCGCGGCGGGCCAGAACGTCGCCGTCGTCTACGCCTCCAACGCCAAGGAGGCGGACGCCACCGTCGGCGAGATCGAGGCGGCCGGCGCCCGCGGCATCGCACTGCAGGCGGACGTGGCCGACGAGCAGCAGGTCGCCGACGCCTTCGACACCGTGGAACGGCTCCTCGGCCCCGTCGACGTCCTCGTCAACGCGGCGGGCGTCATGGCGCTGCAGCCGGTCCGGGAGCTGGACCTGACCCAGCTCGACCGGCTGGTGCGCACCAACGTACGGGGCACGTTCGTCACGGCCAAGGAGGCCGCCCGCCGGATCCGCCCCGGCGGCGCCATCATCGCCTTCTCCACCAGCGTCACCCGCCTGCACCTGCCGGCCTACGGCGCGTACGCCGCGACCAAGGGAGCGGTGGAGGCCCTCGTCCCGATCCTGGCCAAGGAGATGGGCGAGCGCGACGTCACGGTCAACGCGGTGGCGCCGGGCCCCACGGCCACGGAGCTGTTCTTCGAAGGCAAGTCACAGCAGGTCATCGACCGGATCGCCGGCCTGAGCGCGCTGAACAGGCTCGGCACCCCGGAGGACATCGCGCAGGTCGTCGCCTTCCTCGCCGGGCCCGGCCGCTGGATCAACGGCCAGGTCGTGTTCGCCAACGGCGGCGCGGCCTGACTTTCCCACCCAGCACATGCTTCCGGGACTGCTCACGCTGATCGCCGGCACCGCTCTGGGGGCCGTCGCGGGCTTCACCTGCCAGCAGTTGCAGCACCGGTTCGCCACGTAGCGGCCCGGGCCGGGGGCGGAGCGCCGTCCCCGGCCCGGCGCGACATGAAGGACAGATCAGCCATGATCCTCATCCCACGTACCGGCGCCGCCGTCACCGCCCTGCTCTGCGCCCTGGCCGTGCTGCCCGGCTGCGCCGCACCGGAGTCCGGCGCCTCACAGATGAGCACCACACCGCAGAGCACCACGGCTGCGGTCGCGCGCGGGCTGGTGCCCGGAGAGGTCACCGAGATCGCCCGCGGCCTGGCCATGCCGTGGGGCCTGGCGTTCCTCCCGGACGGCTCCACCCTGGTGTCCGAGCGAGCCTCGGCCCGGATCCTGCACATCCGGCCGGGCCGGGACCCCGTGCCGATCGGCACCGTCCCCGGCGTCGAGGTGAGCTCCGAGGGCGGCCTGCTCGGGCTGGCCGTCTCGCCCGCGTTCGACAGGGACCGCACCGTGTACGCCTACGTCTCCGCCTCGCCCACCAACCGCGTCGTCACGCTGCGCCTCGCCCCCGACCTGCGCTCCCTGCGCCAGGAACGGGTGATCGTCGAAGGCGTCGAGACCGCCGACCGCCACCACGGCGGGCGGCTGCGCTTCGGCCCCGACGGCACCGCGTACGCCTCCGAACTCGGCCACCGCACCTGGGACGAGAGCTGAACGTGCTGCGCCCCGGACGCGACTACGGCTGGCCCGAGTCGGAAGGCGGGGACGGCTCCCACGGCGAACGTCCGATCTTCACCCTTCACCCGGACGACGCCTCGCCGTCCGGCATCGCCGTCGCGGGCGGAGCCGTGTGGATGGGCGCGCTCGGCGGGCAGCGGCTCTGGCGCCTGCCCGTGGACGGGCCCCGAGCGGACGGCGACGCCGTCGCCTACTTCGTCCAGAGCCACGGACGGATCCGCACGGTGGAACCGGCGCCCGACGGCTCCTTGTGGATCACGACCTCCAACACCGACGAGGCGACGTGGGGCGGCACCGACCCCCGGCCGGGCGACGACCGCATCCTGCGCGTCGAACTGGTCCGCCCCGGTTCCTGACCCTTCACCCCGGAAACGGAGACCCACCATGTCCACCGTCCTCATCGCCGGGGCCGCCACCGGCATCGGCAACCTCACCGCCCAGGCGCTCACCCGGGCCGGGCACACCGTGTGGGCCAGCATGCTGGACCCGTACGGACGCAATGACGCGCGCCGCCGCGAACTGCTCGACGTCACCGCGCCGCCCGTCCCCGGCCCGTACTCGGCGTCGAAGGCGGCGTTCGACACCCTGGCGGTGGCGACGTCGTACGAGGCGAACGCGTTCGGCATCGAGACCCGCATCGTCATGCCCGGCGCGATCACCAAGGGCACCCAGCACTTCCCCCACGCCACACGCGCCGGCGACACCTCCGCGTGGCGGTCGACCCGAGCCCCGCCGGTCTCACGCCAACCGGGCGAGGGCCGCTTCGGCGGTCAGGCAGCCCGCGGTGGCCATGGCCAGGTTGCCCAGGGAGGCGTTGTGGGCGTCGTCGCCGGCCGCGGTCACGCAGTCGGAGATCGTGTGCACGGTGAAGCCCAGGTCGGTGCCGTGCCGGGCGGTCTGCTCGACGGTGAGGTTGGTGGCGACCCCGGTGAGCAGCAGCGTGGTGATGCCGTGCGCGGCCAGCCACTCGGGCAGTCCGTTGCCCGCCAGCCCGGACAGCCGCTGGTTGTCCACGACGGTGCTCCGCCCGGCCTGCGCGGCCATCTCCGGGATGATCCCCGTTCCCGGGGCGTCGGGACGGAACGCGGTCTGCGCGTCGCCGACCGACCGCATGAACGCGGTGTTGCGGACGAGGGTGCCGCCGCCGTCGGGCACCGTGAAGCGGGTGAAGACGACCGGCACGTCGCGCGCCATGACCGCGTCGTGGAAGGCCGTGGCCCGCCCGACCACGCCGCTGCGCTCGACGGGTTCCGCGAGCAACCCGCCGAAGAAGCCTTCGGGTTTGATCACGTTGATCTGCCAGTGCAGGGCCAGGACAGCGGTGGCGTCGAGCGAGAAAGACATGATCAGATTCTGCCTTCACGACGGCCGGATCGGGCGGTTTCGAGCAATCGGGTTCGCGGTGACGCGTCAGCCTCCCAGGACGGGCAGGGCTCCGGCCGGCAGCGGGCCGCGCGTCCTCCCGGCCGATCCGCCTGGCGACGTTCACCGCCCACGGGTGTCCGGTGGCGGGGTCGTGCAGGGCGTTGACGAGCAGTGCCCGTCCCGGTCACGGTCGACGCCGACGGGCGCCTCTCGCCGCCGGTGGAGTCGTCGCTGTACCACATCTCCAGCGAGGCGGTCGCCAACGCGATCAAGCACGCGACGCCCGACCGCATCCACCCTCGCCAAGCTCGGCCTCCAGGCCGACGACGGCAACCGGCGCGTGCTGGCCGTCCCCGCCTACCTCCGGGCGATCCGGGTCGAACCGGCCGGTGGGGAGGCGGTGGAGGCGCGGTAGACCATGGACACGGGCAGGACGACGTCCCCCGGCGGTCCGGACGCGATGCGTTCGAGCAGGAGGCGTACGGCGGCCGCCCCCGCGTCGAAGAACGGCATGCGGACGGTCGTCAGCGGCGGGATGGTCCTGGCGGCGACCGGGTGGTCGTCGCAGCCGACGACCGAGCAGTCGCCGGGGACGGAGACCCCGCGCTCGTGCAGCGCGTTGAGCACCCCGACGGCCATGAGGTCGTTCTGGACGTAGATCGCGGTGATGCCGGAGGCCCGGTCGAGCAGCCTGTGGGTGGCGGCGTAGCCGCCTTCGACCTCCCATGCGCCGTCCTCGACGAGCAGGGCGTCGTAGGGCAGACCGTGCTCGGCCAGCACCTCACGGTAGACGGCGGTGCGCCGCTGCGCGCTGTGACGCTGCCGCAGGCCGGTCACCACGCCGATGCGGCGGTGGCCGAGCGCGATCAGGTGGCGGACCGGGAGCGCCGCGGTGGCCTCGGAGTCGACGGTGACGCGCGGGACCCCGCCGCCGGCGATCTCGTGCAGGCTGACGGCGGGCGGCCCGGCGCGCAGCAGCCGCCCGACCTCTTCGTCCTCCTCGGTGGCAGGAGCGTTCATGATGATCCCGTCCACCCGGCGCTCCATCAGCACGCGCAGATAGCGCACGCAGTCGGAGCCGTCGGGCTCCAGGCTGCTGAGGATCACGCTGAGGCCGTGCCGGCGCGCTTCCCGCTCGATGCCGACGAGGAACTGCGCCGGCGTCGCGTTGCTGAAGTCGACGGTGATCACGCCGAGGGTCAGGGAGCTGCGTGACTGCAGGCTGCGGGCCAGCGCGTTGGGGACGTAGCCGATCTCCTCGGCCGCCTCGATGATGCGCTGCCGGGTGGCGGGCGCGACGGCGCCCTTGCCGTTGAGCACCTTGCTCACCGTCTGGAAGCTCACGTTGGCACGCGCGGCGACGTCTCTGAGCGAGACATTGGCCACGGGGTCACCTCCGGAAGGCGAACGTTCGCATGCGGCGTCGCCACGCCACTGCCGGACAGCGCAATTGTGCCACAGGGGCCTGGTGGCAGCCGCCCCTCTACGGCGGCGGTGGGGGGTTGACGGGGTCGGGTGGCGTGACTCAGCATAGGCGAACGTTCGCCTTCGGGTGTGACTTCCCTACCATCGCCCCCGCTTCGGTCCCGGCGGGAAGGAGAGAACCTCCATGACGACGTTCGGCCGGCGACGATTCCTCGGGCTGTCCGGCGGCGCTCTCGCGGCCGCCCTCGGCGCCGCCGGGTGCGCCCGCACCTCGGAACAGGAGGCCGCCCCGGCGGCCGGAGGCGACGCGTTGCGCTGGTGGGATCACTTCCAGCCGCTGCGACCGCTGAACGAGCGCATCTTCGCCGAGTACGGCAAGGCCAACCCGGGCGTCCGGGTGGAGCACGAGGTGTACAACCCGAACGAGATGGGCCAGGCGCTGCAACTGGCGTTCAAGAGCAACCAGATCGCCGACGTGCACACGATCGCCGGCCTCGGATCGTCCGAGGCGTCCCTCGTCGCCGGTGGCTGGTTCGCGCCGCTGGCGGGACAGGAGGCGATCCGCGCCAAGCTCCCCGCCGACACCCTGCTCGAAGGGCTGCACGTCTTCGACGGCAAGCTCCACGCCTTCCCCCTCTTCACCGCCCGGCAGTACGCCACCCTCTCCTGGTTCAACCGCGAGCTGGTCGAGAAGGCCGGCGGCGACCCCGACAACGGCCCGGCGACCTGGGACGAGTTCCGCTCCATCGCCGCGCGCATCACCAAGGACGGCGGCGGCCACGCGTACGGTTGGATCCAGGGCCTGCAGTTCCACGAACGGTTGCAGAGCCACGTGATCGAGCTGGCGATGTCCGCCGGCGCCCCGCTCGCCATGACCCCAGGAGCGGACGAGAAGGGCTTGGTGGACCCGCGCACCGGCGACTACGCCTACGCGAGCGACCCGTTCGTCCAGACGCTGGAATTTCTGTTGTCCCTGGTCCGCGACAAGGTCGTGTTCCCCGCGTCTACGTCGCTGGACGCCAGAACCGCCCGGGCGAGGTGGGCGACCGGAGTGGCGGGCATGTTCTTCGACGGGTCATGGAACATCGGCGTCGTCAACGGGCAGTTCAAGCAGTTCCTCGGCAAGGTCGGCGTCGGTCCCGTCCCGTCGCCGGGCGGCAAGCCGGTCCTCTACGGCGCTCCCGCCCCTGGCCAGCTGTTCGTGTCCAGCCAGTCGCGGCACGTGGAGGCGGCCTCCGAGTTGCTCGCCCGCTTCACCGGCCCCCAGTTCCACCGGGCGCTGTCCACGTACATGGACCAGGTGCCCCTCGACCTGGAGGCCGTGTCGACGGCGGACGTGCATCCCACGTACAAGCGCGCGGTCGAGCTGTTCGGCCAGGCCGTACGGCTCGCGCCCAGTCCCGTCGTCCGCAATCCCGCCGTCGCGCAGGTGCTGACCGAGATGAAGGAGCCGCGGCCCACGCTCGGCGAGATCACGCAGGGGATCCTCAGCGGCGAGCTCACCGACATTCGCAAGGCCCTGCGCGAGCACACCGGCAAGCTCGCCGCCGAGCGGGAGCGCGCCACGCGGGCCATCGCCGAGAAGGGCGTGAAGGTGAGCCTGGACGACTGGACGTTCCCGAACTGGCGGCCGGGCAAGGACTACACGGCGGAGATGTACCGGACGTCATGAGCAGCGTGACACGCAAGGCCCCGAGCCTCGCCGTCAGGATCTGGTCGGAGCGGTGGGCGTACGTCTTCCTGCTGCCCACCCTGCTGTTGTTCGGCGCGTACACCGTCTGGCCGATCATCTCCAGCCTGTACTACTCGATGCTCGACTGGAAGGGGCTGGGCGCCGAGCGGCCGTTCGTCGGCCTGGCCAACTACCGTGAGGCGTTCGGCGACCCGCTGTTCTGGAAGTCGCTCGGGGTCACGCTGACGATCATCGCGGTGACCGTGCCGCTGCGGGTGGGGCTGAGCCTGTTGACAGCGCTCGTCCTGAACAACCCGAGACTGCCGCTCGCCAGGGTGTTCAGGACCGCGCTGTTCGTGCCCGCGGTGACGACGACGGCGATCATCGGGGTGGTGATGGGGTTCATCTTCGACCCCGCCGGCGGCCCGGTGAACCAGTTGCTGCTCGACCTCGGGATCGTGGATCAGCCGGTCGACTTCCTCGGAGACCCCGGCACGTCCCTGTGGACGGTGATGGGCGTGCACATGTGGAAGTGGTTCGGCATCACGCTCGTCTACTGGCTGGCCGCGCTGCAGACGATCCCCACCACGGTCTATGAGGCCGCGAGAACGGACGGCGCCGGTGGCTGGGCGGCGCTGCGCCACGTGACGCTCCCGCTGCTGCGGCCGTTCCTGATCATCATCGTTCTCCTCACGGCGATCGAGACCATGCAGATCTTCGACCTGGTGCTGACTATGACGAACGGCGGGCCGTTCTTCTCCACCCTCGCCACGGAGGTCTACATCTACCAGCAGGCCTTCGCCGGCTCCACGCCCCGGCTCGGCTACGGAGCGGCGCTCGGCGTGCTGTTCGGGCTCGTCACGCTCGTCTTCGCCGCGCTGCAGGCCGTGGGCATCCGCTACGCCGACCGCGTGAGGAGCCGCTCATGAGCGCCGCGAGCGGCCTGCGGGCCAAGCGCCGCCGGCTCGGGATCTGGGCACAGGTGATCGTGCTCGCCGTCATCTGCGTGGTATGGGTCTATCCACTGCTCTGGATCTTCTCGGCCTCGCTGAAGGACTCGCTGGGAGTCTTCTCCGGAGGGCTCGGCCTGATCCCCGACGCGCTGCACTTCGAGAACTACGCGCGGGCCTGGCAGGACGCCGACTTCGGGTTGTACACCGTCAACAGCGTCGTCGTCACCCTGGGAACGGTGGCGCTGGTCGTGCTGCGCTGCGCCCTGGCCGGCTACGTCATCGCCCGCAGGAACTTCATCGGCAAGCGGGCCGTGGTCGCCGTGCTGGTCGCGACGTTGTTCGCGCCGCACGGGCTCACCATCATCCCCGTGGTCGAGCTCAGCGATCTCATGGGCCTGCTGAACTCGCGTACCGGCATCGTCCTCGCCCTGGCGGGCAGCGGCCACGTGGCCGCCGTCCTGCTCTACGCCGGCTACTTCAGCCGGGTCCCCCGCGAACTGGAGGAAGCGGCGATCATGGACGGTGCGGGCTTCCTGCGGACGTTCTTCCGCGTCATGCTGCCGCTCGCGGGACCGGTCACCGCGACGGTGGGCGTCATGACGTTCCTGGCGGCCTGGAACAACTTCTTCCTGCCGTTGGTGTTCACCTTCAGCCGCCCGGACCTGCGCACGCTCGCGGTGGGCATGCTCGCCTTCCGCGGCACCAACTCCACCGACTGGTCCGGCCTGGCCGCCGCGGGCACCATCTCGCTCATCCCACTGCTCCTCGTCTTCCTCGCGCTCCAGCGTTACTTCGTCGAAGGCGTCGCCGGGGCCGTGAAGTCCTGACGCGCCCCACCTCGAAGGAAAGCAATGAACCGACCGAACATCCTGCTCATCTGCACCGACCAGCAGCGCTTCGACGCGCTGGGCGCCTACGGCAACGACGAGATCGACACGCCCCACCTCGACCGGCTGGCCGAGCAGGGGGTGCTGTTCGACAACTGCTACGTGCAGTCGCCGGTCTGCGGGCCGTCGCGCGCCAGCCTGATGTCCGGCCGGTACGCGCACGCGCACGGCGCCTGGGCGAACGGCGTCGGGCTGCCCGCGCACGAGCAGCTGTTCTCGCGCGTCCTGGCCGGCCATGGCTACGACTGCGGCCTGGCCGGGAAGTTCCACGTCGCCGGCGCGTGCTTCGGCGGCCGGCTGGAGCCGCGGCTGGACGACGGTTTCCGGGTGTTCCGATGGGCGCACGACCCTTACCCCGGATCGTCCGAGAACGCCTACCACCGGTGGCTCCGGGCCGTACGGCCGGACCTGTACGACGCCGCCGCCCGCCCCGGTCCGGGGGCCGGCTTCGACGCGATGCCGACGGAGTACCACTACAGTCGGTGGATCGGCGACGAGACCATCGACTACCTGCGGCGCTCACGCGACCCGGGCAAGCCGTTCTTCTTCGTGGCGAACTTCTTCGACCCGCACCACGGGTTCGGGGCGCCGGAGGAGTACGTCGCCCGCTACCGGGGCAGGACGCTGCGCGGCCCGGTCACCCGGGACCAGGAGCTCGCCGGCAAGCCGCCCGTGCTGACCGAGGCCTCGCACCGCTCCTACGCCGGCCACGCCCGCGGCTACACCGAGTACACCGAAGCCGAGCTGCACGACGTCAGGGTCAACTACTACGCGATGGTGAGCCTCGTGGACGACGAGGTCGGCAGGATCCTCGCCGCCCTCGACGAGGAGGGCCTGGCCGAGGACACCCTGGTCGTCTTCACCAGCGACCACGGCGAGATGCTCGGCGACCACCAGCTCATGTTGAAGGGCCCGATGATGTACGAGTGCGCCGTCCGGGTGCCGCTCGTCATGCGCTGGCCCGCCGGGCTGCCCGCCGGTGAACGGCGCTCCGAGCTGGTCCAGTGGATCGATCTGGCGCCGAGTTTCCTCGCCGCCGCTGGAGCGCCGCCGCTCCCCCGCGGGCAGGGGCTCGACCTCCTGCCGCTGGCCCGGGGCGAGCGGGGCGCGCCGGTCAGGGGCTGGGCCCTGTGCGAATACCGCAACAGCGGCCATCCGTACGACGAGCCCGTGCACACCACGATGCTCAGGCACGACCGCTGGAAGATCGTCGTCTATCACGGCCCGCCGTCCACGACCCGCGCCCGCACCGGCGAGCTGTACGACCTGGAGAGCGACCCGGTGGAACTGGACAACCTGTGGGACGACCCGGCCCATGCGACGACCCGGGCCGAACTCCAGGAGCTCCTGCTCGACGTCCTGGTCGCCACCGAGGACCGCAGCCGGCCCCGGGATGCCTACTGGTGAGGACGGCGCCGCGGCGACGCCGCCCAAGCGGAGCGAGGATGGCTCGGGCGGCACCCGGCTGGACTTCCGGCTACGGCAGCTCGTCCAGGTTGCTCTGCACTCCGGCGATCGTGGGAGCGAGGTCGGGCAGGTCCGCGTAGGCCTTGGGAAGCTGGAGCGAGAACCTGAAGGTGTAGAGCCCGTCCCGCGCGATGAACTCGACCGCGTCGAAGACGTAGTAGCCCCACACGTAATACTTGATGTGGTAAACATCCACACCGTTGACCGTGCTGATCTTCTCGAACTGCATCGGGTCAGTGCCGCCGCTTCCGCCGTTCTTGCGGGCGGCCTCCAGCAGGGCCGCATGATCGGCGTAGTAGTCGGCGTCTGCCATGCTCAGGTGTTTGGAGATGCTGCTGATCGCGGCGAAAGTCCAGCCGTCGGCAGTCTCTTCGGTGACGCTGCTTTCGCGGGCGTGGCGCCAGTCGGGCGTCCCGTCGTCGGCGGAGTGGTCCGTGCGCTTGACCCACGGCAGGCCCATGTCGGGCAGTTCGCCGTCGGACAGGTAGGCCACTCTGAGCGGGGGGCCGTCGTTGACGGTGGCGGCGGTCTGTCCGTCCGTGGGTGCGGCGAGGGCGGCTGCCGGGCCGCCGCTGAGCCCCAGGGAGGCGGACAGCGCCGCGCCGGTTAACGCCAGGCCGAGACGTGGAGAAACGAGGCGGGACATGACACTCCTTCGGTGTGCGACACCGGGACAAGATCCATAGCATCAAACAGTAAAGGTTTACTGTCAAGGATGAGCTCAGTTCGAGCCCGCCCCGGCACCTGGTCATGCACACCAGCTCCAGGAATGCGCCTATCCCTGGCGCGTGGCCCGCTTGGCGACGTTCTCGATGGCCTTGACGGCGACGTCGGGCTGGTCGGTGTAGATGTAGTGACCGCTCCTGGCGGCGGTGCTCAGGTTGCTGTTGCCGGAGAGGGCGAGCCACCCGCGCCGGCGGCGCTCCGCGCCTTCTCCAGTTGCTTGCTGGGCGCGCATCTCGGCAGCGCGATGATGCCGCCGAGGGAGTGGCCGGCCGGGACGACCTGGTGGTCGCGCTACGGATCGGAGGGGTCCCTCTGCGTCCCCGCACGGTGGACATCCGCCTGTAGCCCGCACGGGGGACAACCCCGGCGTGATCCGCCCGGCCCGCCGCCTGTCCCCCGTACGAGCTACCCCTGAATGTCCACCGAGCGGGGACGATTCCGGGCCGTGCGATCCCTAACGTTCTCCTGGTAACCGCGGCGCTCCGGTCGCGGAAGGCGGAAGCTCGTGAAGGAGTCGTCATGCGAGTGTTGGAGCGGCTCGTGGCCGCGTTCCACGGCTGTCCGGTCCCCATCCGGCGCAGCGACAGGGCCGCCACGAGCGCTAGGCTGCCCCGATGATCCATCTCCGGCGGATCGCGGAGCTGTGGCGGCGCTGCGACGTCACACTCCGGGATGCTCCGTTAGCGCTGCTGCTGCTCGTCGGCTCGCTCCTGCCGGAGTTCCAGGGCCACGGAACCCAGATCGGAATCCTGCCGACCCGCGACTACGACGTGCTGGCCGTCCTCGTGGTCGCGCTGGAGTGCCTCCCGCTCACCGTGCGCCGCCGGTGGCCGGGCGTCTGCATCGTCCTGGTGTCGCTCGGCTTCTCCCTCGACCAGCTCCTCGGCGTCCACGCGATGGCGGGCACCGCCCTGCCGATCGCGCTCGTCAGCGTCGGCGCCCATCTGGAGCGCCACCGCCGCGCCACCGCGGTCCTCCTGACCGTCGCCTTCGTACCGCTCATGGTCGCGCTCGACCGGCTCGGCTCGGGCGAGCCGCTCGCGGACATCGTGCTGCTCTACGTGGTGCTGGTCCTCGCCTGGTGCATCGGAGCCTGGCTGCGTTCCGCCCGCGCCGCCGAGGCCGAACGCCGCCGCCACGTCGCCGCCGCCACCCGCGCCGCCGAACGCACCCGCATCGCCCGCGAACTGCACGACGTCGTCACCCACCATGTGACGGCGATGGTCGTGCAAGCCGAGGCCGCGCGCTACCTGACCGCCGCACCCGAGCGCCTCGACGCGACCCTGAGCGCCGTCACCGACACCGGCCGGCGGGCCATCACCGACCTGCGGCACCTGCTCGACCTGCTCAACCCCGACCACGACACCGACGGCCGCACTCCCTCCGCCGGCGACCTGCACGGCCTTGTCGAGCAGACCCGCCAGGCCGGGCAGCCGGTCGAGTTCGACGAAGAGGGCACACCGCCGGAGTCGGCGGGCAGCGCCGAGTTCGTGGCCTACCGGGTCGTACAGGAAGCTCTGACCAACGCCCTCAAGTACGCCCACGGCAGCCGCACCGAAGTGCGCGTACGCCATGCCCACAAGGAGATCAGCGTGGAGATCAGCACCGACGGTTCCGGATCGCGGACCCGCTCACCCGGCGGCAGCGGGCGGGGCCTGGCCGGGCTCCGCGACCGGGTCGACGCCCTGGGCGGCGAGTTCGACGCGGGCCCGCGCCCCGACGGCGGCTTCCTCGTACGCGCCCGAGTCCCCGCCGGGGGACCGTCGTGACCGCGCCCGTCCGGGTCCTGGTCTGCGACGACCAGCCGCTCATCCGCACCGGGTTCTCGACCATCATCGACGCGCAGCCCGACCTTGAGGTGGTCGGCGAATGCGGGGACGGCCGCGCCGCGATCGAGCTCACCCGCCAGGTGAACCCGGACATCGTCGTGATGGACGTGCGCATGCCGGTGCTCGACGGCATCGAGGCGACCCGCCGGCTGGCCGGAGCCGGGGTCTCGCAGCCCGTCAAGGTGCTCGTGGTGACGACGTTCAACCTCGACGAGTACGTGTACGAAGCACTGCGCGCCGGGGCGAGCGGCTTCCTGCTCAAGGACGCCCCGCCCCAGCAGTTGCTGCACGGCATCCGCACCGTCGCCTCGGGCGCCGCGCTGCTGGCCCCCGAGGTGACCCGGCAGCTCGTCGGCAGGTACGCCGCCCGGATCCGCCCCGCCGAGAGCACACCGGAAGAACCCGCGCTGACCCCGCGCGAGCTGGAGGTCCTGCGCCTCATCGCCGACGGCCTGTCCAACAGCGAGATCGCCGCGTCCCTGGTGATCAGCCAGGAGACCGTCAAAACGTACGTGTCACGCATCCTCACCAAGCTCGACCTGCGCGACCGCGTGCAGGCGGTGGTCTACGCCTACCGCAGGGGCCTGGTGACCTGAGCCCGTCCTGGGACGGAACCGCACGCCTGACGTGAGCGTGCGGATGGCCGGACGGGGCCACGCTCCATGCCAGATCGTCGGTGACCCAGGTGGCCGGCCACCGTGCGCCGGTCACCGCAGCCCGGAGCCCGGCGGAAGGTCGGCGACAGCCTGGCGCGCCCGGTCGCAGACCCGGCAGGTCGCCTCGGACATCGGGCAGATCCGGGCGAGGACCACGACGGGAACGGCGACGACCGGCTCGGACGGCACCACCCCGGACCGCGAAGGGCGCGGCACCATCCGAGTCCTGTGGACGATCCCCTCGTGAGGTCAGGAACGCGGGGGCAGCCAGGTGCGGATCTGGTCCATCAGCGGGATGGGCGCGTCGTACTGCATCAGGTGGCCGGCGCCGTCGATCAGCGCGAGGTCGGCGCCCGGGATCAGTTTCCGCAGCCGGTGGCCGATGTCGCTGGACAGCCAGGTGTCCTGGGCGCCCCACAGGATGCGTACGGGGATGTCGATGCGGCCCAGCTCGCGCTCGTTCTCCTCGAGGAAACGCTCGTCGTAACCGGCGATCTGCCGGTAGAACGCGGGCTGGCCGTCGTCCCCGGTCCAGGGTCGGACGAGCTGGTCGAGGTCGGCGTCGCGCAGGCCGCGATGGCTGGCGCCCTGGATGTAGGCGCGCAGGATCGCCTCGTGGACGTAGGCCGGCAACCGGCCGAGCAGGTCGGGGTTCTCCCCGACGTACGTGAAGAACGGCGAACCGGAGGGCGGGATGGCCACCACGTCGACGAGCATGAGCGAGGCGTAAGGAACGCCGCCGTGCAGATGAGCGCGGAGCGAGACCGCTCCGCCGAAGTCGTGCGCGATCACGTGAGGCCGGTCGAGCCCCCAGTGCGCGAGCAGGGCCGCGAACGCCTCGGCCTGCACGCCGAAGCCGACCGGATGCCCCGCGTGTTTCGACGACCGGCCGTAGCCCGGCATGTCCCACAGGTGAACGGTGAAGTCACGGCTCAACGCCTCGGCGAAGGGCCGCCACACCAGCGACGAGAACGGGGTGCCGTGGCAGAACACCACGGCGGGGCCGGATCCCGCCCTCCCCCAGGCGATCCGCCGTCCCTGCCAGTCGAAACGCTCGGTCAGCTCCATGCCCACCCACCCTAGTCACCGTCCCGGCCTCGCAGCCGGCCGGTGTCCTGGTCACGAACGCTCTGACCCGTGCCGTCAGCGCCCCGGTGAACCGTCCGCGGCCGTGGGCTCCTCGATGTCCCAGCGGAGCTCGTCGCGGTCGGTGAGGAACTTCTCCGCCGTCTCCCAGCGCATCGGCAGCGGCATGGGGACGGTGGCCCTGATCCGGGCGAGCTCCTGGTGCGCGCGGACGAGGCCGGCGAAGTCGCGCGGGTAGGCGCGCGTGTCCACACCGGTGAACACGCCGAGCTTGGTCGCACGGGCCAGCGTCTCCCGCCACTGCCCGATCGTGGCCAGCCCGACGGACTCCACGCCGTGGGAGAACAGCAGCAGCCTGATCTCCTCGAACGGGCCGGCCGCGTCGAGGTAGGCGTCCAGGCTCGCGCGCGACGGCTCGGAGTTGAAGACCATCCAGTACGGCACCGACCCGCTGCGCAGCGTCCACCACGGTTCGAGCAGCAGGAAACACTCGGCCAGCAGCCGGTCGGCCGGCAGGCCGCGCCGCCGGTACCACTCCCGGTACAGGTCGGCCACCACCGGGCTGAGCCGCTCGGGCTCGGCGAAGCTCATGCGGGCCAGGCGCCAGCCGTTGCGCGCGGCCAGCTCCCGCAGGTCGGCCAGCAGCTCGGGCTCGAACCCCCACTCCGCCTCCGGGCTCTCCCCGTCCGCCTCCGGGTAGTCCCACCTGCGGTGCGGCGAGCCGTAACGGCGCAGGTAGCCGGCCACGCGGGGACCGCCATGCCGGTACTCGTCCGGGGTCGCGCCGCCGGGCGCCCCATGCTGGAAGACGTGCCGGGGGCCGACCCGGGTCACCGGCCAGCGCAGCTCGCAGTCGGCGACCACCAGCGTCGCGCCGGACTCCAGGGTCTGCTCCAGGTGCTCGCGGTAGGCCGCGGGCAGGCGGCGCCACTTGACCCGGAAGTACGACATGCCCGCGATCATCAGGCGGTCCTGGTTGGCGTCGTGCATCTGGTGCAGGACGAGGTCCGGGTTCGCGGAGACGAGGGCCTGGCCGGCCTCCTGGGTGCGGAGCAGGTCGGCGCGCGGTTCGTCCGGGTGCACGCCGTGGCGGCGTACCGGGATCAGCAGCGTCTGCGGCAGCCAGGGCGCGCCCAGGGCCGCGCACAGGTGCATCATGGCGCCGTTCGCCGATCCGACGAACGCGACGTCGCTGCGCCGGCGCGGATAGTGCCCGGTGACCCACCGCGCCAGCTCGCCGGAGCGGATGCCGCCCACCCGGCGCAGCGGTACGGCCTCCGCCCACCCGCTCGCGGCGTACGCCCGCTCCTTCACCCCGCGCGGCAGCCTGTTGGCCGCGCCCAACAGCGCCGCCGCCCACGCCTCCGCGGCGGGCGGGCCCTGGCCGATGAGCGGCACGTCACGGCCGTGCAGGAACCGCGACAGCGCCCGCAACATGCCGGTCGCCGAGTCGAACGACGCGACCACTCTTCCCGGTTTCACACCGCCACCTCCGACAGGAACCCGGCGACCGCGGCCGCGACGCGCCGGGGGTCGCGATACACCGTCATGTGCGGCAGCCCGTCCATGACCTCAAGGCGCCCGTACGGCAGCAGCCTGGTCACCTCCTCGGCCCACGCCTGCGGCACCATCCGGTCCTTGCCGCCCCTGATGACCAGGGCGGGCACGGTGACGAGCGGCAGCTTGTCCTCGACCCGGTCGCGGATCGACTCCCCGAAGGCCGCGAGCACGGTGCGCGGCCCGGCGTCACGGTAGTCGGCGACGTTCAGGGGCATCATGCGCGGGCTCTCCCCCGGCGCGTTGCGCAGCCACTGAGCGGCCAGCCGCCACGGCGATCGTCCGCGCGGGTCCACGGTCGGCCCGGCCAGCACGAGGGCGGCGGCCGTCTCGGGATGGCGCACGGCCACGTCCACGACCACCTGGCAGCCGTACGAGACGCCGAGGAGGCACGGGCGTTCCAGGCCCGTGCGCTCCGCCCAGGCGGCCACCACGTCGGCCAGCGCCGGCAGCACCAGTGGCCGGTCCGGTTTGCCGCTCGCCCCGAACCCGGGCAGGTCGATCGCCCAGGCGTCATATCGTTCGCCGAGCACGTCGACGAGCGGCAGCAGTTCCCTGCTGGACACGCCGGCGCCGTGCACGCAGACGACCGCCTGCCCCGGCCCGCGCCTGCGGTGGCCGGCGACCTTCAGATCACCCACCACGTGGTCCTGCCGCTGAAGCGACACCCCTGGCCTCCTCTCCTGAGGCCGCTCCCCCTACCCGCCGGCCGATCACCTGAACAACGCCGCCCGCCGTTTCATCGACGGGGGGCGGCAAAGGCGGCAAGCTCCGTCGGTGGCGATGTAGCGCCGGACGTGCTCGGTCACCGAGGCTCCGGGCTGTCGATGACGTTCATTCCTCCGTTCCCAGTCCCTGCGCGAAGCCGCCGTCCACGGCGAGCTCGACATTGGTCGTGAAAGTCGCGTCCGCCGCAAGGAACAGGGCCGCCCTCGCGACCTCCTCGACCGTGCCGATCCGCTTGAGCGGCGTGGAGATGTCGCCCTGCCGCTCGAACTCCCGGCGCTGCTCCTCGGTCAGGCCCGCCACGCCCATCGTCGGCGTCTTGATGTATCCGGGTGCGACGCTGTTGACCCGGATCTTGCGCGGCAGCAGCTCGACGGCCAGGACGTGCGCGAACGCCCGCGTCGCCTCCTTGGACGCCGAATAGGCGCTGATGCCGGGGAACACCACGTCGTTGGCGACCGTGGTGAACACGATCGACCCGCCGTCGGCCAGCAGCGGGGCGAGCGCCTGGACGGTGAAGAACGCGCCCTTCGTGTTGACGTCGAAGTGCCGGTCCCACGCCTCTTCCGTCACCTCGTCCAGCGTGGCGAAGGAGGCGAAGCCATGGTTGACGAAGAGGTGATCGAGGCGGCCGAGCACGTCGTGGGCCTGCTCGGCGAGCGCCGCGACGTCGGCCGCACTCGCCGCATCCGATCGGACGACGTTCGCGGCCCTGCCCTTCAACGCGGTCCGGGCCTCTTCGAGGGTCTGCTCGTTCCTGCCGGTCAACAGGACTTCCGCACCCTCGTCGAGCAGCGCCTCGACGATCGCCCGTCCCATGCCGTGCGTGCCACCAGTGACGATGGCCTTCTTGTCGGTGAATCGGCTCATGGAGAGACTGTCGCGGACCACGCGTTCGATCGGTCTTCGGTTCGTCTTCGGCGCCGAATACGATGATTCGATGCGCTTCGGGGTGCTCGGTCCGCTGACGGTATGGAGGGCGGACGGCGGGCAGGTCACTGTGCCCGAGGCCAAGGTCCGCGCCCTGCTGGCGGCGTTGCTGGCGAACCCGGGGCGGGTGGTCTCGGCCGACCGGTTGGCCGACGAACTGTGGGACCGGCCTCCGGCCCATCCCGTGCGCGCCGTGCAGACCCTCGTGTCCCGGCTGCGCGCCGTGCTCGGCGCGGAGGCCGTGCTGCGCCGTCCGCCTGGCTACCTGCTGAACGTCGAGGACGAGACGGTCGACGCGGTGCGTTTCGTCGCGCTGGCCGACCGTGCCCGCGCCGCCGGTGACCCACGCGTACAGGCTGAGATGTTCTCCGAAGCGCTCGGGCTCTGGCGGGGGCAGGCGTTCGACGGATTCGCCGACGAACCGTTCGCGCGGGCGGCTGCTGCGCGGCTGGAAGAACAGCGTCTGCTGGCGTGGGAGGACTACGCCGAGGCGCGCCTCGAACTGGGCGATCATGGCCCGCTGGTGAGCGAACTCGCCGAGCTGACGCGCGGCCACCCGCTGCGCGAGCGACTGCGCGCCGCCCACATGCGCGCCCTATACGGCGCGGGACGCGCGAGCGCCGCGCTTGACGTCTTCCAGGACGCACGCCGCGTCCTCAACGAGGATCTGGGCCTGGAGCCGGGCCCCGGGCTGATCGAACTGCAGCAGCAGATCCTGCGCCAGGAATTCGCCGACCGGCCGCCCCAAGGCAACCTCCCCGAGCCGCTGACCGACCTGGTCGGACGGTCACGGGCCGCCGCGGACGTGCGGGGCCTGCTGAACGAAGAACGCCTGGTCACCCTGACAGGACCGGGCGGAGTCGGCAAGACGCGGCTCGCGCTGGAGGTGGGGCACGCGCAGGCCGAAGCCTTTCCCGACGGGGTGTGGCTCGTGGAACTCGGCGGGGAGCGGCCACATGGGGAAAGGATCTCGGAGGCGGTGGCCTTCGTGCTCGGGCTCCGGGACGAGCCGTCGCCGTCCGGTGTCTCCCACCGGCTGGCCGAGGCGCTGCGCGGGCGGCGGCTCCTGCTCGTCCTGGACAACTGCGAGCACGTCATCGACGCGGTGGCGGGTTTGGCCGGACTGCTGCTGCGCCGCGCGCCAGGCGTACGCATCCTCGCCACTAGCCGCGAGCCGCTGGGCATCGCAGGCGAGCGGCAGTGGCCTGTTCCGCCCCTCGACGTGCCGGAAGCGGGAGCCGGCCCGCAGGAGGTCGCCCAGTCGAGCGCGGTCCGGTTGTTCGTGGCACGGGCGGCCGCCGCCTCACCGGGCTTCGCCGTGTCGGCGGAGAACGCCGAGGCTGTGGCCACGATCTGCCGTCGCATGGACGGCATCCCGCTCGCCCTGGAGCTGGCGTCCACCCGAGTGCGCGTGCTGGGCACGACGGAGCTGGCCCACCGGCTCGACGACCGGTTCGGACTGCTGGTCGGCGGCCGCCGCGACGCCCCGGCCCGTCAGCGGACGCTCAAGGCTGTGATCGACTGGAGCTGGAACCTGCTGACCGGCGCCGAGCGGGCCGTGCTGGGCCGCCTGGCGATCCACCGGGACGGCTGCGCGCTGGAGGCCGCCGAGGCGCTCTGCTCCGGCCGCGGCGTGAAGCCCGCCGAGGTCGTGGACTTGCTGGCCAGTCTCGTGAACCGGTCGCTCCTGGTCGTGACAGGCGACGACCCGCCCCGTTACCGGCTGCTGGAATCCGTCGCCGCGTACTGCCTGGAGAAGCTGCCGGAGGACGAGCACGAAGCCCTGCGCCAGGCGCACGCCCGCTACTACGTCTCCTTGGCCGAACGCGCCGACGCGCACCTGCGCGGCGGCGACCAGCAGCGGTGGCTGCGCCGTCTTGACGCCGAGGCGGCCAACCTGCGCGCCGCGCTCGACACCGCCGACGAGCACCTCGCCAGACGTCTGGTGCGGAGGATGGCCTGGTACTGGTTGCTGCGCGGCCGATTCGCCGAGGCCAGGCGCTCGCTGGCTCTCGCGCTCGAGACGGATGACGATGGCGCCTGGCTGGCCGGGATGACGCTGCTCACCGGGGAGCCATGGCGGGGCCGTCCCCCCGTCGAGGCGTCGGGACGGGCCAGGTGGTTCCTGGGGTACGCGGAGACGCTGTTCGGTTCCCTGGAGGCAGCCGAGGAGCTGAACCGGCGTGCCCTTGACGACTTCCGGGACAAGAAAGATCGCTGGGGCATCGCGGCATCGCTAACGGTGCGGGGCCTGCACCGTTACGTGCGCGGGGACATCGCCGGCTCGCGGCTCGACGCCGAGGAGGGGCTGGCGCTGTTCACGGAGGCCCGCGACCAGTGGGGACGGCTCCAGGCCATCGGCGTGCTCGGCAGGCTCGCCGAGATCGTGGGTGACTACCACGCAGCGGAGGCCCGGCACCGCGAGGGCCTGGCTCTCGCAGAGAGCCTCGACCTGTGGGGTGAGGTGTCCGTGCGCTGGTCGGAGCTGGGCCGGATCGCGTTGCTGTCCAGCGACTTCGCACGCGCCGACAAGCTGCACGAACGCGGCCGGCGGCTGGCCGTGACGCACGCCGACCGGCGCGCCCAGGAGTTCGCGGAGGTGGGCCTCGCCCTCGCCGCCCGCCGTCAGGGGCGGCTCGACGAGGCGGAGAAGCGCCTGCGCGCCTGGCTGGACTGGAACCGGGAGTTCGACGCGGAGAACGGCGCGGCGCTCATCCTCGCCGAGCTGGGCTTCGTCGCCGAGCAGCGCGGCGACGCCCCCGTGGCGCTGGAGCTGCACGAGCAGGGCCTTGCGGCCGCCTCCGCCACCGGCGATCCGCGGGCGGTCGCCCTCGCCTACGAGGGACTGGCCGGAGCGCACAGCCTGGCGGGCCGCCACGAGGAGGCGGCCCGGCTGCTGAACGAGGCCTTCCGATTGCGCGAGAGTGTGGGCGCACCGCTCCCACCCGCCGAACGCGGCGACGTCGACCGCATCACCGCAGTCCTGCGGACAGCGCTTGGCACGCTCGGGCCCTGATGTCGTACGGCCGGTATGCCTCGATGGGTGACGTCGCCGTCACTCGGCGGTTTCGCCCTCCGGCGGCGCCCATCTCATGGTGAACAGCTCGTAACCAGGGGCCTGGCCCGGCAGCGCACCCGCCGGCCCGGCGCGTAGGCCGTCGAGCGCGATGGTGATGATGCGCTCTCGCGCGTTCAGGGCGGCGTCGTACAGCTCGGTCCGGCCTTGGCACTGCAGCTGCTCCTGCAAGGGGGACTTCGACAGTTGTTCGATGAGCAGTTCGAGGTCGACCGCGGTCACCCCGGCGCGGAGCACCCCCGCCCTGTGCGCGCGTTGGACGAGCTCGGCCACCGCGCGATCACCCCGCCGCGCCAGCTCGGTCATCTCGTCGGTGACGTCGAAGGTGCCGGCCGCCGGCGCCAGCGAACCCGGGCCCGACCGGATGGACGCCATCGCGTAGTGCATCAGGCCCTGCCAGGTGTCGTCCATGGCAAGGCCCTCGTTCGCCGCGTCGAGGTATTCCCGCAGGGCGATCAGGCACAGCCGCTGGAACAGCTCCTGTTTCGTACGGTAGCGCCGGTAGAGCGAGCCCACTCCGACGCCGGCCCGAGCCGCGATCGCCGCCACCGACGCGTGCGCGCCGTCCACCGCCAGCACCTCGCGGGCCGCCCTCAGCAAAGCCCGGTCGTTCCTGGCGACCTCCTCGCTGCGCCATGAACGCGAACGTGTCATGCCGTGCAGTCTACCCATTTGCGGAGTGTTCTGCTCCGCGTCTATGGTCTTGTGCGGAGCGAATCACTCCGCAACTGAAGGAGCCCCATGGCCGCCAGCACATCCGACATCGGGGACAGCGAGCCCGCCCCCCGGCGCAGCCGCCTGCCCCGGCCCTTCCGGCCGTACCGCACGGGTCACTACCGCCTCCTGTCGGCGTCGCTCGCCCTGAGCCTGGCCGGCAGCGGCATGTGGGCGGTCACGGTGGCGTGGCAGGTGATCGCCATAGGGGCGGGCCCGTCCGAGCTCTCCCTGATCGCCGCCGCGAGCGGCATCGGGCTCGTCGGTACGGCCCTGCTGGGAGGTGTCGTCGCCGACCGAGCGTCTCGGCGGCGCATCATTTTGATCAGCCAGCTCGCCAAGGCGGTGGCTGTCGGCTCGGCCACGGTCACCGGCACGATGGGCCTGCTCACCCCGGCACAACTCGTCGCGGTCGCCGCGGCCCTCGGGATCGCGGACGGATTCTTCTATCCCGCCTACTCGGCGCTCGTTCCCGCCGCGGTCGCCGAGGACGATCTGCTCGCGGCCAACGGGATCGAGAGCATGTTGAGACCGACGCTGATGCACGTGCTCGGGCCCGCCGCCGCCAGCGCGCTGATCAGCCTCTTCGCGCCGAGCACGGCCCTGGCGGGAGTCGCCGGCGCGCATCTCCTCGCCGCGGCGTGCGCGATCGGCATACGCCGTTTCGAGCCGGCCTCGACGGGCGTACGTGGACCGGAGACGCGCGCGACCCCCGAACCCCGGCCTGTGACGCGCTCCCGCATCTCGCGCGCGGGTGGCCACGTCCGGTCGGCGGTGGGCGACCTCGGCGCCGGGTTCGCCTACCTTCACTCGACTCCTTGGCTGATCGCGACGCTCGCGTTCGCCGTCACGTTCGTCCTGGTCACCAACGGGCCGGTCCAGGTCCTGCTGCCGTTCGTCGTCCGCGACCAGGGAATGGGCGGGCCGCGGGAGTTCGCTCTCGCCCTCGCCTGCAGAGGTATCGGCGGGGTGGTCGGCTCGCTCACGATGTCCGCGCTTCCCCTCCCCCGCCGCTACCTGTCGGTCATGCTGCTGGCCTGGGCCGCGGGCTGCCTTCCCCTCCTCGCTCTCGGGTCGACCGACCGGCTGTGGATCATGATGGCCGCGCTTTTCGTCCACGGCGCCCTGACCTCCGGCGCGATGGTCATCTGGGGGACGCTCCTGCAGCGCCGGGTGCCGCCCGCCATGCTCGGCCGGGTCTCCAGCCTCGACTTCTTCGTCTCACTGAGCATGGCTCCCCTGTCGATGGCCCTGGCCGGGCCGGCGGCGGCCACCTGGGGAAATCAATGGATCTTCCTGGTTGCGGGCGTCGTTCCCATGGTGGCCGCCGCACTGGCCGTCACGGTCGCCCGCCTCCCGCGCGACGAGATCGATCAGCCGCTCGACCGCACGAGATGACCGCCCGCAAGGGCGCAGCAACCCGGAAGTGCCGCGGGTCAGGTCCGCGCCGGCGTCGCGCCCTCGCGCAGCCCTTTCATCGCGCCGCCCCAGGCGACGACCTCGTCGAGCATCTCTGTGGCGGCGTGCACCCGGTGAGCCGCCGGCTTGAACGTGCTGAAGTTCTCGAAGTCGCTGCCCAGGAACAGCGCGACCTGAGAGCCCACGCAGGCCACCTTCAACTCGCCCATGATCAGGCGCAGGTGCTCCACCGCCCGCGTGCCGCCCACGCTCCCGTAACCGACGAATCCCGCCGCCTTGTTGTGCCACTCGCCATAGAGGAAGTCGATGGCGTTCTTCAGCGCGCCGGAGATCGAGTGGTTGTACTCGGGCGTGACGAACACGTACGCATCGAAGGACGCGACCTTGCCGGCCCACTTCCTGGTGTGGGGAAGGTCGCGGTGGCCCATCGCGGGCGGCAGCGCCTCGTCGAGGTGCGGCAGGCCGAAGTCCTTGAGGTCCACGAGCTCGAACCGGGCGTCGTCACGTCGCGCGGCGAGATCGTGGATCCAGCGCGCCACCGCCTCCCCATTACGCCCGGGACGCGTGCTGCCGATGATGATCGCGACATTGATCACGAGTCGTCATTCCCTTCCGTCCTGAGATATCGGAGCGGTTCGCTCCGACAGAGCGCACACTATCCCGGAGCGTTTCGCTCCGCAATTTTCCCATCAGCCGTACGACCTCGCCCGCCGTTTCATCGCCGGCGGGCGGGGAAGGCGTCGAGCTGCGCGTCCACGGCGTCGACGGCCAGGTACGCGACCAGCGCACGATCGCCCCCGGCAACGACCCCGTCCCGCCCAGGGGCTGACCCGACGTACGGCGACGCGCGGGCTAGCTCGGCGGGGGCGGCACCGGCCAGGCGGCGAGGGCCTGGGCGACGGCGTACAGGTTGGACGCCATGGCGCGGGCGGTCTTGTGCGACCATTCGCGGCCCTGCTCGGAGTCCAGGTAGTTGGGCCCGGGACCAGGGCCGAGATGCCAGTAGGTCCAGGACTGGCCGGGGATCGTGTAGCCGATGTCGATCAGCGCGCCGGCGATCTCGCTGATCACGTGGTGCGCGCCGTCCTCGTTCCCGGTGACGACGACTCCGGCGACGCGGTTGTAGGCCACCGGGCGCCCGTCGTCGCCCGTCTCCGACAACATGGCGTCCATCCGTTCGATCACCCGCTGGGCCACCGACGACGGGTGTCCCACCCAGGTGGGGGTGGCGACGATGAGAATCTCGGAGTCGAGCAGGCTCCGGTGGATCCTCGGCCACCCGTCGCCCTCTCCCATGTCCGTCTCCACCCCGGGCAGGATGTTCTCGTCGACCGCCCGGTACGTCTCGGTGCCGACGCCGCGCTCCCGCAGCTCGCCGGCGACGACGTCGGCGAGCGAGCCCGTGTTCGACGGTTCAGGGGCCGGCTTCAGAGTGCAGTTGACGACGACGGCTCGCATGCGGTGACCTCCGCGCTGATCGACTCGTACGGGCTCCTGCCCATACCCGCGATCAGGGAAGTAAACGGCGCGGCCTGAGTGCGCGCCCGCGTGGGTCTCCGGCGGGTCAGGGTCCGTAGTCCTCCAGCTCGATGGCGTTCGCGGCCTGGCTCGCCGTCTTGGTGATGAGGCCCTTCCACGGCATGTACGGCAGCAGCCGGTAGTTGAGGTTGCGCATCCGGATCCAGGTGCCGGACGGCGGGACGAGCCAGTTGCCCGCGCCCTCGGCCAGCTTCATGTTGGCGTCGACGTAGCCGCGCATCCGCGACTCGTAGCGGGCGAAGGCCGTCTCGTGGTCGCCGCGGGCCCGTGCCAGCTCGCCGGCCAGCACGTACGCACCGACCACGGCCAGGCCGCTGCCGCCGCCCGACAGGGTGGACGCGCAGTATCCCGCGTCGCCGAGCAGGGCGACGCGGCCGCGCGAGTAGGAGGGCAGCCGGATCTGCGTGGTGGAGTCGAAGTAGAAGTCGGGGGCGTTCCGCATCTCCTTCAGCAGCCGGGGCACCTCCCATGACTCCCCGGCGAACCTCTGCTCCAGGATCTTCTTCTGCTGCTCGTCGTCGCGGTGGTCGTAGCCGAGCGGCGGCGAGGCGAAGTAGAACAGGGCGCGGGCCTCGGTGTTGTCCCGTGCGCTGTACATCCCCGCGAGCTTGCCCGGCACGTTGTAGAAGTGCCCGGTGTATTCGAGGCCGAGGAAGTTGGGCACGGAGAAGATCGACAGGTGGTAGCCCAGGTAGCGGCTGAACTGCGACTCGTCGCCGAAGGTCAGTGCGCGCACGTTCGAGTGCAGCCCGTCCGCGCCCACGACGAGGTCGAAGGTACGGGTCGCGCCCGAGGCGAAGCTCACGGCGACGCCGTCGTCGCCGGTGTCCATCGCGGCGATGGAGTCGCCGAAGAGGTACTCGGTGTCGTTCCTGGTGGCGTCGTGCAGGATGTGCACGAGGTCGCCGCGGAGGATCTCCACTTCACCGCTCATGATCTCGGCGGGCAGCGTGGCCCGGTGTCTGCCCAGGCCGTCGACGTAGCTGACCGCGCCCATCGCTGTGCGCGCCCGGTGGATGGCGTCGTAGAGGCCCATGCGCCGGGTCACTTCGAGGGCGGCGCCGCGGAAGTCGACCGCCTGGCCTCCGTCCCGGGGGCCCCGCGCCCGTTCCACGACGGTCGGGGCGAACCCGAAACGCCGCAGCCAGAAGGCCAGCGCCGGACCGGCGATGCCGCCGCCGGAGATGAGGATGGTCTGGTTGCGCATTGTCGTCTCACTTTCTGTCGGACGTCGTCGTTCAGCGGCGGCCGGAGGGGGAAAGACGGCCGGTCTGCGGCTTGGTCGTCGCGGATACGGCGTGCCGCGGAGTGCGGCGCATGGAGACGGCGGCGATGATCACTCCGGCGATCAGGGTCACCGCGCCGGCCACCCCGACGACGTTGATGGCCTGCGCGGACGCCTGCCGCGCGACCTCCGCCAGCGCGGCGCCCGCACCGCCGGGGAGTTCGGCGGCCGCGGCCAGCGCGGCGCCGATGGTCTCGCGGGCGGCGTCGAGCGCGGCCGCGGGTACGGCGTCGGGAGCCGCGTCGCCCACCCGGGCGCTGTAGACGGCGGCCCCGATGGAGCCCAGCACGGCCATGCCGAGCGCGGAGCCGAGCTCCTTGCCCGTCTCCGACAGCGCGCCGGCGGCCGCCGCCTTCTCCTGGGGCGCGGTGGCGACCATCGTGTCGGCGACCAGCGCGGTCGCCACTCCGGCGCCGGCGGCGAGCAGGCTCGCGCCCACCATGACGAGCAGCGCTCCGGTGCCGGCCGTGACCTGGGTGAGTGCCAGCATGCCGAGGGTGGCCACGGCGAAGCCCCCGATCATGAGGGTGCCCGTACGCACGCCGCGCTTGGCGAGCAGCGTGGCGCCCGTGATGGCGAGCACCATCACCACCGGCGAGGCGAGCTGGACCAGCCCGGCCCCCGCCGGGTCGAGGCCCGCTCCCGCCTGGAGGTACTCCATCAGCAGAGGCGAGAAGCCCATCAGGACGAACATGACGAGCAGGTTGAGCACGATCCCGGCGCCGAAGGTGGGGTGCCGCAGCAACCACAGGTCGATGAGGGGCCTCTGGAGCGACAGTTGCCTGGTCACGAACGCGGACGCGAACGCTCCGCCGGCGAGCACGGCGGCGATGGACAGCGGGCCGACGCCCGATCCGGTCATGGTCTTGAGGCCGTACACCACCGGGAACACGGCGCCCACCGAGAGTGCGGCGCTGACGAGGTCGAACGGCGGCGCTTCGGGGTTGCGGACCTCCGGCAGCAGGAACCGGCCGAGGACGAGCAGGGCGAGCATGCCGGGAACGCTGATCAGGTAGACCGACGTCGGCCGGGCCGTGACGGCCAGCAGCACGCCGCCGACGAGCGGGCCCACGGCGGAGCCGACGGTGACGCCCGCCACGGTCGCGGCGATGGCGGCCCTGCGCTGTTCGGGCACGTGGAACATGCCGCGAATGAGCCCGAGCGTGGAGGGCATCAGCGTCGCCCCCGCCACGCCGAGTGCCGCGCGGGCGGCGATGAGCAGTGCGGCGGACGTGGCGAACGCCGCGACGAATGAGGCCGTGGCGAAGCCCGCGGCGCCCAGCATCAGCAGCCGGCGGCGGCCGATCCTGTCGCCCAGCCCGCCCATCGCGACCAGGAGCCCCGCCATGACGAACGTGTAGACGTCCTGAACCCACAACTTCTGAGTGGCGCTCATGTCGAGCTGCCGGGTGAGCTCGTTCACGGCTAGGAGGTTGGCTCCCAGGTCCACGCCGGCCAGCGTGCACACGAGGAGGAGGACGGCCAGCCCGGCCCGTTCTCTGCCTGTTGCTGTCGTGTTGAGCTGTCTCATACCTCGCCACCATATGGACGTCTAAGACATATGTGCAAGACATTGTCTGAGACTTTCGTTTGATAGGGTCTGCGGGTATGGGTAACCGTGAAGACTTGCTCGCCGGAGCCAAGCGCTGTCTGCTCGAGAAGGGCTACGCGCGCACCACGGCTCGCGACATCGCGACCGCGGCGGGGACCAGCCTGGCCGCCATCGGCTATCACTTCGGCTCGAAGGAACAGCTGCTCAACGCGGCGCTCTACGACGCGACCGCGGAAGGGCTGGGCGAGGAGTTCGGTCGCGCGCTGCGCGCCGCCGCCTCCGGGAAGGACGCGGCCGAACGGTTCGAGGCGACGTGGACCCACATGATCGACTCGTTTCCGCAACACCGGCAGGTCATCGTCGCCGCCCTGGAGAACCTCGGCCAGCTCGCGCACGTGCCGGAGCTGCGGGAGACGTTCGCCAAGGCCCAGGCCGACGCCATCGACGAGTTCACCCACCGCTACCGGCAGTCCGAGCACGACGTCGGCAACGCGCCGGCGCGCGCCGTCGCCACCCTCTACTACCTGCTGATGAACGGCCTGATCGTGCAGTGGATGACCGACCCGGGCGGCGTCCCCTCCGGCGAGGACCTCGCCCTCGCGGTGCGCACCATCGCCTCCGCCGGGCAGCGGGAGCCCGCCTCCGACCGAGCCGTTTGAGACGTTTGTACAAGACGTGCATATGAGACACATGTACTATCGCTCGGTGTGACCAGGAAGCCGTGAACGTCCCGCACTTCGCGCCGCGCGCCCAGGAGGCCCAGGAGGCCCAGGAGGCCCAGGAGATCGTCGACATTCTGAGATCGCTCCCGGGTGCGCATACGGGATAGAGATCGATAAGTCCGCCTAGACTGGACACCGGCATTTTCGAGCCACTTAGAGGATTGGGTCATGGCTGACGAGAGCCTGAGCGAACAGAAACTCAAGCCGCATGTGCCTCACACGGCACGGATCTGGAACTACTGGCTGGGCGGCAAGGACCATTTCCCCGTCGACCGGGAGGTCGGCGACCGGGTCAAGGAGATCTTCCCGGTGGTGGTCGAGCTCGCGCGAGCCGACCGGTTGTTCCTGGGGCGGGCCGTACGCTTCCTGACCGCCGAGGCGGGCATCCGGCAGTTCCTCGACATCGGCACCGGGCTGCCCACCCAGGACAACACGCACGAGGTGGCGCAGCAGATCGCGCCGGAGTCGCGGGTCGTGTACGTCGACAACGACCCCCTGGTGCTCGTGCACGCGCGCGCCCTGCTGACCAGCTCGGAGGAGGGCGCCACCTCCTACATCGACGCCGACGCGCGTGACCCCTCCCTCATCCTGCGCGAAGCCGCCAAGACGCTGGACTTCACCCAACCGGTGGCGATCATGCTGCTGGGCATCATGCACTTCGTCAACGACGACGACGAGCTGCAGCGGATCATCGACGAGCTGATGGCCGCGGTGCCGTCGGGAAGCTACGTGGCGGTGGCCAACACCACCACGGCGGTCAACGGCGAGGCCACGGCCGAGGCGGTGCGCGTGTGGAACATCGACGCCCAGCCGAAGCTGAAGCTGCGCACGCCCGAGCGGATCGCCCAGTTCTTCACCGGCTACGACATGGTGGAGCCGGGCTGGGTCTCGTGCTCGCGGTGGCGTCCTGAGCCGGAGTGGGACGGCAGCCTGCCGGTCGAGGTCGACCAGTGGTGCGGTGTCGTCCGCAAGTCATGAGCACCACCCCTGCCGTGCCGACCAGGTGAGGGCCGGGCTCGGATCGCCGACATACCCGGGATATACCGGGGGCTCCTACTCTCGCGGACGTGTCTCCCCGCAGATCCTTACCCAGGACGTTCGCCCCCCTCACACTGGTCGCTGCCCTGCTGGTGCCTGGGCCCCAGGCCGCTGCGGCATCCCTGTCGGACGCCGAGTTCTTCGGCAAGTGGAGCAACGGCGCCTGGGTGACGGCCCCGCGCGTCGCCTACGACGAGGGGCTGGACGAGGTGCGGCGCGCGGTCAAAGATGGCGACTACGGCCTGGCCAAGCAGAAGCTGCTCGATCACTTCCGCGAGCGTCCCGCCATGTCGGCGGGCCGCTTCTCGCACTCCGCCTGGCCTGGGGTCCTGGAGCTGACGCCCGACCACATCTGGACGCTGGACACCGGCGAGGTCTACCTCACGACGCTGACGGTCGGCCCGCAGGAGACGACGGTCAAGGCCGACGTGACGACCAGCGTCAAGGAAGGCAGGACCGGGTTCTTCCTGATGAGCCGGTACAAGGATCCGGTCATCGCGCGCTTCGGCACCAGCGAGAAGAGCTCAGGCACCCCCACGCTCCGCCTGACGCTGGCCGACGGGTCGGAGAGGACCCTACGCCCGTCGCACGACACCTACATCTGGGCCGGCCACCCCGGCACCGCGTACGGCGACAAATACCTGATGCAGGTCAGTGACCAGGGCAGGGGCCCGTTCAGCGCGGAGACGCGCAAGGCGTACCTGCAGTTCGACCTCGCCGGGCTGCCCGAGGTGAAGAAGGCCGAGCTCTCGCTGACCGGCTCGGCCGACGCGAAGAAGGACGTCATGCTGTACGGCAACGGCGACACCTTCACCGAGGCCTCCCGCACCTGGTCCAACACCGTGCAGTACACCTACTCCTGGCAGGGCGACCCGGGAGGGTTCGACTGGAAGCAGCCGGCGGGCGCCGACAAGGAATATCTGGTCCAGCTGCCCCGCTTCTACTTCGCCGGCCCTCTGGCCGAGGCCTACCGGCAGACCGGCGACAAGAAGCACGCCGGCACGCTCATCGACCTGATGACCGACTTCGTCAAGGACGCCGACACCTATGTGGCCGACGGGGCGGGGGCGTACCCGAACAGCCTGTCCGTGGCGCGGCGCGTGCAGAACTGGATCGCGGCGTACGAGATCCTGCGCACGAGCCCGTCGCTGACACCCGAGGCCAACACCGAGATCCTCAAGGCGCTGAACAGGTCCGCCGCGCACCTGGAGACCAGCGAACAGGGCGCGCACAACTGGCGGCAGACCCAGAAGGCCGCGCTGCTGCACACCGCCGTGTACTTCCCCGAGTTCTCCAGGGCTCCGCAGTGGAAGGCCAACGCGGTCACCTCCCTGGAGCGGCTGCTCGACGAGTCCACGTACGCCGACGGTGGCTACTGGGAGGCGACGGACGGATACGCCCGCGCCTACGCCTCCCAGTACGTGGACCTCGCACTGTTCATGAGCGAGCACGGCCTCGCCTTCAGCGAAGCGGCCAGGGCCAGACTCCGGAAGCTGGGCCGCTTCCTCATGGACCAGACCTACCCCAACGGCTACGGCCCCGTGTACGGCGACAGCGAGCCGAGGGATGTCCGCTCGACCCTCAGAAGGCTGGGAGAGCTGGTCGACGACGAGGAGCTGATCCATGTCGGCACTTCAGGCGCCTCCGGGAAGAAGCCCGCGCACACCTCGGCGCTCTATCCCGACACCCGCGTGGCGGTGGCCAGGTCCGGCTGGAGCCCCGAGGACTCCTACCTGCGGATCAACGCCGACCGGGGCAACCACAGCCACACGGACGAACTGGCCATCACCGCCTACGCCTACGGCAGGCCGCTGCTGCCCGACATGGGGACGTTCACCTACGCCTCGGACCCGCGCGCGACCTGGCTGCGGAAGAGCACGGAGTCGCACAACACGATCGAGATCGACGACCAGGCGCAGGTGTCGACGGCCGCCGGGGCGATCACCAGCCTGATCTCCAATTCGTCCTTCAGCCTGGTCGGCGCGCACACCGAAGCCTCCAAGGGGGCGCTGCACGAACGGTCGGTCCTGTCGCTGTCCTCGGGCCTGTGGCTGGTCTCCGACCGGTTGAAGCCCTCGGACAACGCCTCGCACCGATACGAGCAGAACTGGCACTTCACCCCGGACGCGAACCTCTCGCTCGGGTCGGGGCAGAAGGCGGCGACGACGGCCTTCGGCGACGGCGCCAACATCACCGTCGTGCCCGCCGATCCGGGCAGGGTGTCCGCCTCGCTGCGCGACGGGTATTACGCCCCGGCCATGTACCGGGTGGAGAACGCCAAGTACGCGTCCTACGTCAAGACGACCGCGGGCCGGACCACCTTCGACACCCTCCTGCTGCCGTCCAAGGGTGCGGCGGACCGCACGGTGGCGGTGGAGCGCATCCCCGTCGGCTCCACTCCGGCGCACCAGGCGACCGCGCTGGGCCTGAAGCTCGGCGAGCGGGGCGAAGCGGTCTACTACAAGTCATGGACGACCCGGGCGTCCCGCTCCTTCGGGGCGTACACGTTCGACGGCAAGCTGCTCTACGCCGAGACCGGCGCCGCCGGGCAGTCGATCATGCTGGTGGACGGCACGTCGGTCAAGCGTGACGGCGCGGCCCTGGTCACGTCGCCGACGCCGGTCAAGGACCTGGCCGTGGCGATCGGCAAGGACGGCACCGTACGCATCGACGGCGCCGGGCTGAAGGCGAGCACCGACCCGGCGCGGGCCATCGCGATCACCACGGCGGACGCCGCCAAGGTCGTCCTCAACGGCACGCAGGTGCCCTTCCACCGGGCCGGCTCGCTCATTTACGCGGCGGCGGCGCGCTGACGACCTGAGGCCGCGTGCCGTTCTTCGCGGCACGCGACCTCAGACCGGCCGCCGGCGGTCCTGCTTCGCCTCGCGCACGATCGCGCCGACATCCGCGACCGGGCCCAGGTGCCGGAGCTTGTCCGGATTGACCAGTGAACGGATGGTCTGGATGCGTTCGTCGAGGATGTCGAGCCCCCAGGCGGTAAGGATATTGCCGCCGGGGTCGCGCAGGATCGCGCCGGGCTGGCCGTTCACCTCGCGCGGTTCCACCACCGCACCGGTCCGGGTGATGAACAGCGGCACGTTGGCGGCCAGAACCCTGATGACCTTCTCCACCCCGCAGACGCGGCGCGGACCGCCGACCTTGCCCCCGCCGTCGTTGACCAGCTGCACGTCGGCGGCGAGCAGCTCGCGCAGAGCGTCGACATCGCCTTCCTTGAGCGCGTCGAGAAACCGTCCGGCGAGCTCCTCACGCTTCCCGCGGTCGGCGTCGAAGCGGGGCTGACCCTCCTGCATGTGACGGCGGGCCCGCGACACGAGCTGCCGGCAGGCCGCCTCCGAGCGCCCCACCGCCGAGGCGACCTCCGCGAACTCGAACCTGAACACGTCCCTGAGCACGAAGACCGCACGTTCGAGCGGAGTCAGCCGCTCCAGCAGGAGCAGCGCCGCCATCGACACCGAGTCGGCCAGCTCCGCGGAACGTTCCGGGTCCTCGTACGGGTCGGCGAGCAGCGGTTCGGGGAACCACGGCCCGATGTACTCCTCCCGGCGGACCCGGGCGGAGCGCAGCACGTCGATCGAGAGCCTGGTGACCGTCGCCGACAGGAAGGCCTTGGGGGATCGCGGCTGCGCCGAGGCGGTCGCGTAGCGCAGCCACGTCTCCTGGACGGCGTCCTCCGCCTCCGTCACGCTGCCCAGGATCCGGTAAGAGATCGAGAACAGCAGCGGTCGCAGCTCCTCGAATTCCTGCTCTCGCGTCATGCCTGTCCAGTTCGTGCTCGGGGTCGGTCTCCGTACACGAGACGAGAGTGCCGGTCGTTCTGTGACATCGCATCATGGCATTCACCCGTGTCACAACCGGGCGGGCCACGTCGTCCCAGAGGGCATGACGAACGCGGACACGACCTCGGTGCTGGTCACCGGAGGCAACAAGGGACTCGGTCTCGAAGCGGCCAGGCGGCTCGGGCAGCGAGGATGGCGGGTCTTTCTCGGCTCACGCGACGAGGGCCGGGGCCTGGCGTCCGCCGCCGAGCTCTCCCGCGAGGGCACGAACGTGGTCATGGTCCCGCTGGACGTGACCTCCGACGCCTCGGTGGCCGGCGCCGTACGGCTCGTCCGGGAGCACACCGACCGGCTGGACGTACTGATCAACAACGCCGGAGCGTCGGGCAGGGCGGTCGCGCCGGCGGACGCGACCGCCGACGAGATCCACTCCGTCTACGACACCAACGTGTACGGGCCGATCAGGGTCACGCACGCGTTCCTCCCCCTGCTGCGGGCGGCGGACCATCCGCGGGTGGTGATGGTGTCGAGCGCCGTCGGCTCCTTCGCGGTCGTGACCGATCCCGAGCAGCCCTCCTCGAAGATCCACGAACTCGCCTACAGCTCGTCGAAGGCCGCGCTCAACATGATCACCGTCAGGTACGCCCAGGCGCTCCCGGAGATCAGGTTCAACGCCGTCACACCCGGCGAGGTCGTCAACCACGCTTACGCCGCCACCGACATGAACCACCACACGGGCAAGCTGACGGTCACCGAGGGCACCGACTCGTACGTCAGGCTCGCGACGATCGGCCCCGACGGCCCCACCGGCACCTTCAGCGACCGCCTCGGCCCCATCGCCTGGTGAGCCGCCCGTCGGTCATGGGCCGGCGCCGTATCGGCTGAGGCGTCGCCGATGTCGTCGTGGCGGCCGCCACACGCCGGGCGATGTACGTTTCATGCGGCCGGTGGCGGGGCGCCGGAACGTGTCCGCATCGCCGCAGGTCAGAGAGCGTCCACGGCCTGGCGTGGCGGCTCCTCGCGTACGTCGTGATCGCCGCCCTGGTTGGGACGGCGGGCGAGCCGATACCGTCCGATCCGACGACGCCTCGCCTCTTGGAGTCCCGCCATGCCAGGAAAACGCTGGGCCGCCCCCGCACTGCTCGCCCTGACCCTGCCGCTGCTCGCCCCACCGGTCGCCGCGGCGACGGTCGCGTCCGTCCCGGCCGCCTCCGACGTGCCGCTGGAGGAGGTCAACACGGTCACCACCCAGGTCGCCTTCGGTTTACGCCGCCCCACGGCCATCGCCGCACCCGACGACGGGACGGATCGACTGTTCATCACCGAGAAACGCGGGACCGTGCGGGTCTACCACCCGGACACCGGTCTCGACGCGACCCCGATCATCGACATCACCGCTTCGGTGGACGAGTCGGGCAACGAACGCGGGCTGCTCGGCATCGCCCTCGCGCCCGACTTCGCCGAGAGCCACGACCTGTACCTCGCCTACACGGCGCTACCGGACGGCGCGGTGACCCTGGCGCGGTACGCGCTGGACGACGCCGGCCTCGAACCCCTGCTCTCCCAGGAGCACGCCGAGAACAGCAACCACAACGGCGGCCAGATCACCTTCGGCACCGACGGCAACCTGTACATGAGCATCGGCGACGGCGGCGGCTCGGGCGACCCCTTCGACTCCGGGCAGCGCCTCGACACCCTGCTGGGCAAGATCGTGCGCATCGACGTCAGCCGGAGCTGCGGCGACCTGGCCTACTGCGTGCCTCAGGACAATCCGTTCGCCGGCGTCGAGGGCGCGCGCGAGGAGATCTGGATGTACGGCGGGCGCAACCCGTGGCGGTTCTCCATCGACCCCGCGGACGGCTCGATGTGGATCGCCGACGTCGGCCAGGGCCGCTGGGAGGAGATCAACCACGTCAAGCCGGGACGGCAGGCCGGCGCGAACCTCGGCTGGTCCTGCTACGAAGGGCTGGAGGTGTTCGACGAGACCCAGTGCCGCTCCGACGCCGAGTACACCGAGCCGGTCTTCACCTACTCCCCGCACACCGGCGGCTGCGCGGTCATCGGCGGGCAGGTCTACCACGGCGAGGAGTTCGCCGACCTGGTCGGCGGCACCTACATCGCCACCGACTACTGCTCCTCCACCGTGTGGGCGCTGCGCGAGGACGGCGCGGGCGGCTATCTCCAGGCCGAGATCGGCCAGACGCCGACGCAGGTCACCGCGTTCGGCGCCACGCCGGAGGGCGAACTGTACGTCGTCAACGATCTTCCCGGTGGCCTGCACCGCGTCTCGTTCGAACGCGCCGAGCCGACCTGCCTGATCGGGCACACCACACGGGCCTGGGGCGGCGGCATGACCGTCGACCTCACCGTCACCAACACCGGCACCATGCCGATCAACGGGTGGACGCTGCGGTTCCCCCTTCCGCGCGGACAGAGCATCGTCTCCGACTGGAACACCGACCTCACCCAGAGCGGCGACGTGGTCACCGCGGTCAACACCGGCCACAACGGCTCCATCGCGCCCGGCGGCAGCGTCACGCTGGGCTATCTCGCCGAGCACACGGGCGACACGTCTCTGCCGGGCCGGTTCTCGCTCAACAGGGACACCTGCGCCGTCGACCGCTGACCGGAGCTCTGTGCAATGGTATAACTACATAGTGTGATCGCGGCGCTCGGCGCCGCCCCGCTGCGCCTCCCCACGTCCCCCAAGGAGCAACCAGCATGCGAGCGACC
>NZ_SMJZ01000249.1 GCF_004348345.1 Nonomuraea longispora | reverse complement strand
CCCTCTCCTCCTGCACTACCCGCTGCCGCTTGATCTGCGGGATCCCGGCTCCACCGAGGTCATAGACCCCCAGGTAGGCAGGGCCGTCGTCAGGGAGGCGGATCTCCACCCCGAACCAGCCTCCTACCTGGCCGGACCGGGTGTGCAGCAGGGTGTTGGTCGCGAGCTCGGACACGATGAGCCCGGCGTCGTTCTCGCGCCCCGTTCCGGCGAACAGCGCCTCGACCATGCGCCGCGCCTGACGGACCTGGTCGGTATGCCCGGGGAACACGCACCGCCACATCATCCGCTCGGGCGAGCGCGTCCGTTCCTGTCGTTTCTGCGGGTTCGTCGCTGCGATCATTCGCGGCGTTCCTCCTGTGGTCGTTGGCCGTCGCATCCGGACGGATGCCACGGGCCCCTATCGGCGCTCGACTCCGTATCAGGGGTCAAGCCGTCCAGTACAAGCGGGGGCTGCTCGCAGAAACGGGGATGCCCCAATGCGTACTGAACTGATTACTGAAAGCGAACACCTGCGAAACGGGCGCCGTCAGGAAGAGACTGGAGGAGGTTGCAGGAGAACCCCCGCCTACCGGCACACAGGTGATCGAGAATGAGCGAAAATGGCGTCAGGCCGAACTGGGCGGAGGACATCCGTGCCAAGCGGCTCCACCGGTGCTGGAGCCAGAACGAACTGGCCCGCCAACTCGAGCTCGCGGCCGACCCCCGAACCCGTGCGACCCTGCCGAGCCGAAGCTCGATCATCCGGGAGATCCGCTTTCACGAGGCCGGCACTCACCAGCCAGGCCCGGTGTACGCCGAGCTCTACCGACGTGTATGGACCCGGAACCCGGAGCCGACGACAGAACCGACCGAAATACCCAGTGACCACATGGCCCTGGCCTGGACCGTAGGAAGGCTCAACCTGCGCGTGGACCGCCGAACCGTCCTGCATCTGGCCGCGACCGCCGCAGTGGGCGCGGCACTCGACCCCGCCCAGCGGCTGCTGCGCGCCCTGGCCGGAAATCACAGGCCGGACAGCACGACGATCGCTCACCTCGAACACCGGACCCGAGGCTTCCACCGCCTCGAAGAACACATTCCCGCCAAGTCCCTCTATCCGGCGCTGATCAGCCACCTGAACGAGGTAAGCGCCCTGCTGGAAAGCGGTCTGCCGGACGACCACCGGCGTCGGCTGGCGGTGGTGGCCGGAGAAAGCGCTATCCTGGCCGCATGGTTCGCCTGGGAGCAGGGGAACGCGCACATGACGGCCGCACACACCCGCCTGGCCAACGTCGCCGCGAAGCACACCAACGACGTCTCGATCGCCGCCTGCATGACCGGGTACCGCTCGTACATGGCAGGCAGGAACAGCGCTCAAAGCACCCGGCTCATCCAGCAAGGGCTCGACCAGATCGGCGAGGGCGATCCCGCGACGCGGGCATGGTTGCTGGCCCGCCACGCCGAGGAGGGAGCGCTCCTCGGCGACCACCGTGGCGCCTTGAACTCGATCCGCGAAGTGGTGGACGTCTACGCGGGCGCGGACATCAACGCCCGTCCATGGACGTGCTTCCTCGACCCGGGGCGCTTCGCGTCCATGAGTTTGACCGTCTACTCGCGGCTCCGGCGCCACGACGACTCCGCCACCGCCATGGAGGAGATCGCGCTGCACCTCGGACCGACGACCGAAGTCAAGAAGCTGTGTGTCGTCAAGGCTGAGATGGCGCTCGCGCAACACCGCCTCAGAGACGTCACCGAAGCCGTCGACTCCGCGCGATCCGCACTCGACGCCACAAGCGCGATGGACTTCCCTCTCGGCTGGGAGCGTCTCGACAACGTCGCCGCGGAGCTCATGCTTTCACGAGCTCAGGTCGCCCGGGAGTTCCACACCGAGTACGCCGCTACTCGCGCTTCGCGGAAACAGCCGTCTCTTCAGTGATCCAGCTCAGATAGCCGGCGAGGCCGCCCTCAATGGGGATGGCCACGATCTCCGGGGTCTCGTACAAGTGGGCCTCCTTGATGAGCTCGACGAGGTCATCGAGCCGGTCCGCGGCGGTCTTCATGAGGATCAAGTACTCCTCACTGCGCTGGATCTCCCCCTTCCACCAGTAGGCGGACACGATCGGGCCGCTGGTCTGGGCGCCGGCCGCCGCTCGGCTTACGACCGCAGCGTTGACGATACGCTCGGCCTCCTCACGACTTCCTGCGGTCACGTGAACCTCGACATGGCGGGTCATAGCTCCTGAGCGTAGGTCCTCCAAAGTCAGGGACTTCCTGCCAGTACGCGTCCACGCAGTTCCTCCAGCTCGCGCCGCATGGCACGCGGCCCGACGAGCATCAGGGCATGCACTGCGCTCACTTCCCGGGCGGTTGCCCAGATGCCCGTGGCGAGGGTCTGGAACGGGAGGACCTCGATCGAGTGAACCCGAAATGCGGAAGGGTTCAGGTACCGCATGCCCCCTGTCCCGCACAGATAGGTCCGCGCGCCGGTCAGCCACGCGAGGTCTGCCAGCCGCTGGGATCGCTCGCCACGCGCGAGCAGATCGCTGCTGTGCAGGATCCGCCCCCGCCAGCCGACCTCATCCAGCAGCAGGCGCGCGGACGCCTCCGTCACGTCCGCCAGCCGATCTGTGCTCTCGAAGGTGGCCAGCACGGGTTCGAGCCGCTTCTTGAACGCCGGCCAGTGGGCGCTGTGCCGGTAATGGTCGGCGAGAAGCTGGGCAACGCGGCGGCGGCAGCGTGCAGAATCGGCCAGACGTGCTCCGCGGATGGAGGTGGCGCGGCCATGAGGCAGGTGGGTGGCGATGGAGAGCCAATGTGTCTTCCCCAAGCCGTCGAGCGAGGCAACACGCGTGCGGTGCTGATAGTCGCGTCGGGCGAACTGCACGTCGTCCAGGACGATCCAGTAGTCGGCAGTAAACAGCTTGGCCAGCGTCGAGAGCCGGGGGAAGAGGTTGGGCTGGTGGATGGCGCACACCTCGCCGTCCGGTGATTCAGGACGTGAGGAGCCTGCTGTCGAACCCGGCGCGGACAAGAGATTGGTAGGCGTCATGGACCTCTCCCGGGACGGGCTGTTCGATGGCGTAGCCAAGCTTGGGATACTGGATCACGCGCTGCAGATCTCCAACGAGCATGTCGATGACCAGCTTTGGATCACCGATCGAGCTGACGTAGTCGTTCAGCACAAGCGGCTCGGAGGCGCACACCACCTCGACCTCGGGCCATACCTTCCGTGCTGTGGCGTACGCCCGGCGCTCCATGTACGGCTTGGAGATCAGGAGTACCGAACAGGGCTCGATGCCGGCGTCGGCCAGCACCTGATGTGACAGTGCGATGTTCTGGCCGGTGTTGGTGGCGTTAGGCTCCAGCAGGATCGTCTCGTCGGGCATGCCGAGTTCCAGCGCGTGCTCGCGGTAGTGAACGGCCTCGCCACGTGGAAAGCGGGTGGCGGTGGTGGGGCTCGTGGCGCCGGAGAAAACGAGCAGCGGGAACCACCCGGCACGGTACAGGTCGACGGCCGCGCGTGCTACGCCCAGGTCGTGGCTGCCCAGGCCGATGGCCACATCGCACCGGCGCAGGTCGTGGTGCATCTGGTGGTAGTCCCAGATGGTGCGGGCGTGCCGCCACTGTTCGTCGGTGATGGCCTGCTGCTTGACGCTCACTTGGCTGCTCCCTGATCGCCGTGGCAGAGGGAGCCGCTCGTTCTCCCTCTGGATGGTCTGCTGGATGCCCTCGATACTGCGCAATTGGTGCGCGAGCCCGTGCTGCGCGGCCTCGCGTGCGGCACGGTCGAGGATCATCAGCCCATCATCCACGGTGGCCCGGTCAGAAAGCAGGATGTGCCCGTAAGCCGTCTCCAGCCGGACCCGTTGCATGGGCGCGTCGGTGACCGCAGTGGCACGGGCGAGATCGATGAGGCGTAGGGCCTCCGGAAGATTCCCGGCGCCACGGTGGGCCAGGGCGAGCTTTTGGTGCGCGACGGACCAGTCCTCGGGCTCCCCGAGGCTCTCGAACTCGCGGATGGCCGTCGTCATCAGCCGGGCGGCATAGTCGTTCCTGTCGTTCTTGCTCAAGGCGGTCCCGACCCACAGCCGGGCTCGCGTCCGGTCGCGCGGCGAGAGCCGGTCATCCACAGCAAGCGCCTCATACTCCCTGGCGGCCTCGTCCAACCCACCCGACATCTCTGTGACCACCGCCAGTGACAGGTCCAGCTGAGCGATACGGCGAGGGATGTCGAGCTGGCCGTAGATCGAGCGCGCGTTGAGATAGGAACGGCGAGCGGACAGAGGGCCGGCGACTGCGCCCTGGTCACGCTGGAGGTCACCCAGCAGCGTCGTCGACCGTGCGAACAGGTACAGGCCCTTGTCGTCCAGAGCGTGTGGGTCGTAGCGGGCGAGCCATCGGTTCAGCAGGTCGGCAGCGTAGTTGAAGCTCTGTCGGCTGAGCGCGACGACGACCCGGTCGAGGTCGTCCGTCCACGTCTCGTAGTCCCATGCGCGTGGTCCCACGCGGGTGACTCGTAGCCCTTGATCGGCGTCTTGGCCCAGCTCCAGGAGCAGGGTCTCGAATCGCAGGTGGGTGGCCGAGTCCGCGCGTGCCAGCGCGGTGTCCAGGATGGCCTGGGTGTCGGGGCGTGGCCGGGTGGCAGAGCCCAGTTGATTCCACTTGGCCACGGTGCGAGGAGCAACGCCGAGGTGCTGGGCGAACACGCGCACGCTCATCCGCAGAGCAAGACGTAGTGCATGCGCTTCGAGGCCGGTCCACTCATGCACGGTCGTCACGTCGTTGCTCCCTTCCACGGCCATGGAAGCACGCAGAGGCACCAAGAGACTACGGAAGTGCAACGGAAGTGCGACAGCGGGTCGTATCCAGCCGGGCCTGGGCTGTCCATGCTCGAAGAGCAGGCCATCACCCCCCACCACCATAAGGACGGCTACCGTGTCGACACTCACCGAGCAGCACCCAGTGGACGGCCCCATCGTCTACGGATACCTGCGGCCGCGCCGCTCGACACCTGAGCGTTACGCCGCTCTCACGGTGACGCTGGCCCAATACTGCGACCAGCATGAACTGCAGCTCTGCGACATCTTCAGGGATCGCGAAGGCAAACCCGGTGACGACTCGGCGTTCACGGGACTGCTGGACGTCCTCACCTTGTCCAGCGCTTATGGAGTGGTCCTACCGACCGCCGGCCATCTGGGCGAGAAGCATCTCGCTGCCCGACGTAGAGAACAGATAGGCGCCATTGGAGTGCGCCTGTTCCTCGTTCGCGGCGCCTCCGCCGGGCGACTGCTGCAGCGCCACGTCCGCGCTCATGTGCTGTGCCGTTGCCGGACCGGCTGCCGCTGTCCGCACGATAACCACCTACCTGGCGGCCTGGCCGAGCCCGCCCTGCATCCTTTCCGATGTTCCATCCGGAGAACAACATGATCTTGACCAACGAGAGCGACACCCTCGCTGATCAGGTGGGGAGGGGATACGTGGAGAGCCTCCAGCGTCGCCTTCCCGACTGGTGGCTGATGTACTCGCCCTACGGCCGCTCCCTCGTCGCCTTCTACAGAGGCCCATGTGCCCAGGGCGGTATCAGAGTCGAGGCTGAGCACCCAGAGGAGTTGCTGCGCCTCATGGGCGACGCGATCCAGACGCAGTGGAAGACCCAGCCGGGTCTCACCCGCGACCTATCCACTGACGCTGCCCGGGAATCGCCTTCCGGCTCACAAAAGGGAACGGCCAGATGATCAGACAGGGCGTGGGCTGTCAGAGGTCCCCGTCCGCAGCCCGACACCCGCTGACGGAGCCCGTTCGCGGGTTACCGCTCGATCGCCCGCACCACCCATGCGCCGAATCGAGCACGGAGACAGCAGATGACACAGCCTGCCCGCCACGAGAGGCGAGCTGACGTCCACACGGCCGACACGTTCGAGTGGTCGCCGTACGTCGCCCACGGCGGCACTCTCCGGATCGCCTACACCTCATGCTGCGGCCGATTCGAGTTGGCGTCCGAGGGCGGCCAGTACTTCGTCCTCCGCCAAGCCGAGGAGGGCAGCTATGAGGAGGCCAGACGCGGCCTCTACCGCCAGGCCCTCGATGTCTACCTCGTGCTCGCCGCAGCACACCATTTCGACCATCTGCGCCGCCGACAAGGGCTAGAACCTGACGACTTCCTCGGCGCGGCTGCTCCCGGCCGAGCAGACCAGCAGCCAGCATCGACCGGTTGCCCATCACGACCAAGAGGAGGGGACCCCGCCTGTGACGACCGACAACGACGGCCAGAACGCCGCCCCGCTGCGTGACGCCATGACTACCGCCGTAGCGGCCCGATGCGAAGAGTGGGGATTCCCGCTCCCCGCGCCGGTCGAGGCCGCGATCCGTAAGGTCCCCAGGCACCTCTTCGCCCCCGAGGTGACGCCGGAGGCGGCGTACGCGCTGGACATCGTCGAAGTCAAACGCAGCCAACACGGCGCACTGATCTCCACCATGTCCGCTCCCGACATCCAGGCCATGCAGCTCGTGCAGGCCGACATCGGTCAGGGGATGCGCGTGCTGGAGGTCGGCTCAGGTGGTTACTTCGCATCCCTACTTTCGGAATTGGTCGGCCCGGCCGGTCAGGTCACGACCATGGACATCGACGCCGACGTGACGAGCCGGGCCCGCGCCTGCCTGGACGCCACCGGGTATCCGCAGGTGCAGGTCGTCACGGCCGACGCCGAACACGGTTGGAAGGACAACGCCCCCTACGACCGGATCATGGTCACTGTGGGCGCGTGGGACATCCCTCCTGCCTGGCGCGAGCAGCTTGCCAAGAGCGGCAGAATCGTCGTCCCGCTGAGGATGAAGGGCATCACCCGCTCTCTGGCTCTCGAACGCATCAATGATCACCTGGTCAGCCTTTCGCAGGGGGTCTGCGGCTTCGTCCCCATGCAGGGCGCGGGCGCCCACGACGAGCACGTTCGGCTCCTGAACGGTGACAAGGTCGGGCTGCGGTTCGATGACGGCAACCTTGCCGAACCGCGCACACTGGACGGCGTTCTCGCCAGCCGGCCCGCGGCGGCCTGGTCCGGGGTGACCGTGACTCGTGCCGAGCCGTTCCCCGACCTGCCCCTGTGGATGGCGACGGCGCTGCCCGGCTTCTGCAATATGACCGTGAACACCCCTGGTGGCGAAGACCCCGGCATCGTCTCCGAAGCGGGAGGCCGCTGGTTCCCCTTCGCGACAGCGCAGGACGACTCGTTCGCCTACCTGTCCATCCGGCCGACAGCCGGGGAGGGAATCGTCGAGTTCGGCGCACACGGCTATGGCCCACACGGCCGCGAAGTCGCCCGAGCCATCGTGGAGCATGTCCAGGTCTGGGACCGCGACTACCGCGGCGGGCCCGGCCCGAGCTTCGCGGTCTGGCCAGTCGATGCCCCGGCCGACGTGCCGCCCGCGGGCGGGGTCATCACGAAGCAGCACACTCGCATCACGATCTCCTGGCCGGATGCGGGCACGCCTCCGCACCGCCAGGTGGCATCACCCATCCCGTCACAGTGAGGAGAAAGGCCCATGCCCAGCTCCACGGCGACCGCTCATGACCCCGCCACCGACAACGCTGACGACCCGTTCCAGCTCGACATCACCTTCATCGAGAACACCCCGGCCACCGAAACAGTGCTGATGTGCAGCACAGGCGACAACTGCGGGAGCTCCTGCCCGAGCGCCTGCACCACCTCGTAGTCCAGGTCAGCCCGGCGGCGAGGGCCAGAGGAACCGAGCCTTCAGGCCCTCGCCCTCCTATCAGAACGGAGTGTGGGTGATGACGCGCTCACGGCACAGCCTGTATCGAGGTGCCGGCCAGGGGATGCTGCGCGCCGCGGCGAACCTCACCGGACCGAACCTGCCGCCCTGGCCTGGACCCGCAGCGCCGCTCGAACGCTGGCGTTCGTGGCTGGCCGCGGTGTGGGCTGATGACGCCTTTCAGCAGGCGGTGTCCGGCGCCAGCCCGGACCTGGCCCGCCGGGTCCAGGCGATCCTCGACGGGCACTCTCCGAAGGTACGCCGGGTGCGCCGGGCGGCGTTGGCCACCGCCCGGTACGCAATCAGGTACGCGCGCCGCTCGACGCCTTACGGCCTGTTCGCGGGCGTCGCACTGATCGAGTTCGGCGACGTGGCCGAGGTCCACTTCGGGGAGCGGCACCGGGCTGCCGCCCGGCCCGACCCGGTAGCTCTGGACGCGACGATCAGCGACTGGGAGGCGAACGCCGAGCGGATGGCCGACGTCGACGTATGTCTCAACAACCTGGCACGTCGACGGGGCGGGCGCGTCTACGTTCCCTCCGAGGGCGCCTCGGAATTCTCCCTCGCGGTCACGCCCGCAGTCGCGCTGGTGCTGGACGCGGCCCGATCACCCATCCGGTACTCGGCCCTTGCGGACAAGCTCGCCGCCGAATTTCCTGACACGGACGAGCGCCGCCGGGCCGGGCTGCTGGTGGAGCTTCTGCGGGTGCGGCTGCTGCGGTCGTCGCTGCGCGCGCCGGCCACCGTCGTCGATCCAGCCGACCCTCTGCCGGCCGCTCTGCGGGAGATCCAGAACAGAGCGGCGGCACCGGACCTGCGGCTGGACGCGACAGTGCGGCTCCCGCACACGGTAGTGACAGAGGCGGAAACCGCAGCGACGGTCCTGACCCGGCTCGCTATGTACCCGGCCGGGACCTCGGCATGGCGCCGCTACGCAGAACAGTTCGCCGACCGCTACGGCGAGAGCGCCGAGGTGCCGCTGGAGCTGGTGACCGATCCCGACAAGGGCTTGGGCTTTCCCCAGGGATTCAGCCAGGTCTTCGAGCCACCCCGGCCCATGACCCGACGAGACAGGCTCCTTCTTGAGATGGCCGGCACGGCGGCTGTCGAGGGCAGCCGATCGGTGGTCCTGTCCGCCGCGATGATCGAGCGGCTGGAGGCTGCCGCGGGCAAGCGTACGGTCGTCCCGCCCCATCTCGAACTGTGCGTGCAGGTCCAGGCCGACTCAACGCAGGCACTGGAGCGCGGGGACTTCCGTCTTCGGCTGTCTACCGTCTCCCGGGCGGCCGGCTCGATGACGGGCCGCTTCTGGCATCTGTTCCCCCAGACCGGCGCGGCGTGCGCCGGCCTTCCCACGGTCGAGCCCGACGCAGAGCTGGTCCAGCTGTCCTTCCACGCCGGCCGCGTCCAGGCCGACCTGCTCACCCGTGCCCCGCAGGTGTTCCCCCGGCTGGTCAGCGTCGGGGAGTTCCGGCACCGCGGAAAGGGAGTGCTGTTCCCGTCCGATCTGGCTGTCGGCATCCGCGATGGCCGCCTCTATCTGGCCGAGGCCGCCACAGGGAAGCATCTAGAGTTGCTTGCACCGACCGCGATCAACTTCCTGTGGAACAACTACACCCCTCCTCTGGCCCGGTTCCTCGCCGAGATCAGCCGGGCCGGAGTTCCGCAGGTGACGTGGTTCGATTGGGGCGCCGCATGGGCCCTTCCGTTCACTCCGGCGTTGCACTACCGGCGCTCGATCCTGGTGTCCGCACGATGGAAGCTGCAGGCTCGGGAACTGCCCTGCCGTACCGCGACGCTGGAGGAGTGGGCCGGACAACTTCACGCCTGGATGGACCGGGTCGGCGTGCCGGATCGTGTGCTTCTGACCGAGGACGACCAGCAGCTTTCCCTCGATCTACGCCAGGACATGCACTTGGACCTCCTGCGCACCCACCTTGTCGCCAGTCCGACCGGTGTGGCCGTCCTGCAGGAGGCACCGCCGTCGCATGCCGATGGCTGGATCGGCGGCCGGGCCCACGGTCTCGTCATCCCCCTGCAGGCACGCTCATGAAGGCGACGGCGACCGTACTCAGGACGCAGGATCTGTCCGAGGGGGCGCTCGGGGTGGCGCTGCTGCACATCGAGCGGGGTGACGTCGCATCCGCTCGAATGCAGCTTAGGCAGGCGGTCGCGGGCGGCGTCAGCGCCGGAGGCAACGCGTCGCTGTTCCATGGCGCCCCTGCGCTGGAGTTCGTGCTCGGCCGTGCCGGTCTCGCCGATCGGGCCGTGCGGGACGCGGTCGACCGTGTGGTGGTCGCCCGACTGGCCGCGGCGCATCGGCGGCAGGCTTCTGGGGCTCTTCCGCATCTTGCGGAGTTTGACCTCATCCGGGGGTTGACCGGGCTGGGCGCGCTGCTGTTGGCGCGTGACGGCGACTCACCGCTCCTGAAGGAGGTGCTGGCCTACCTGGTCTGCCTCTGCCAGCCGGTCCGCATGGAAGGCCGGAAGCTACCGGGCTGGTGGTCGGACCGTGGGCCCGCTGACGAGGAGCTGATCGGCGGACACGGCAACAACGGCGTCGCGCACGGCATCGCCGGCCCTTTGGCGGTGCTGTCCTTCGCCGTCCGGTGCGGTGTTCAGGTGCCGGGCCAGCATGACGCCATCGAGGTGTGCGTGCGCTGGCTGGACCGGTACGGATGCTGCTACTGGACCACTCGCGACCAGCTGTCTGCCCCTGAGCCGCCGAAGCCGCAGGTCGCGCGACCGTCATGGTGCTACGGCGAGCTCGGCATCGCTCGCGCCCAGCAACTAGCAGGGATCGCCCTGGGCGATCCGACCCGCCGACTCGCGGCAGAGAACGCCGTTGTGGGTGCCCTCACCGATCGGGCCCGCCTTGGTCGGGTCACCGATGCCTCACTCTGCCATGGCTGGGCCGGCCTGCTGACCATTGCCCGCGCCGTCGCCTCCGACAGCGCCGCTCCGGGCCGATACTCGCCGCTCATCGAAGAGCTGAACAAGAGCCTGACTATTGACCTGGATCGGCTGTCCAAGCCGGGATTCATGGAAGGACGGGCGGGCGCGCAACTGGCGCTGGACGGCACGAACACCACGGGCTGGACCAGAGCGCTCCTGATCACCTGAACCTGCCAATCTCGCGATCCGATCACCCACTGACAAGGAGCGTCCCAACCATGGTCGTCGACGACGAGGACCTTCCGATCACCGCCGAGAAGGGTTGGTGGCATGCCAGCGTGTCGTTCCCAGGCGATGCCGGAGTGAGTCCGGAGGCTGCCCAGGCGCTGTCGTCCGCACTGCACGACCAGCGGTTCCACTTCCTGCGAAAGGCCGCGGGGCTGCGGCTGCGCACTGAACGTTCCGTGGCAGACCTGCTGGACGGACTCGTCGCCGACCAGTTGGCCAGCGGCTGGGTCGGCGGCATCTACGAGCCGGAGATCGAAGCGTTCGGCGGCCCAGAAGGCATGGATGTCGCCCACGACGTGTTCTGCGCGGACAGCCGTGCCGCACTGGCCGAAACGGGCGATCGCGGTGCCCGGGAACGCTGTGTGCTGCTGTGATGGCGCTTCGCGAATCTGACCAGGGGTGCTCTGTGAAAGTTGCCAGGTCGTTGGACTTCATACTACGGCTTTAGTTGATGTTCGTCACGGATTGTGACGGTGTGTCGACGTGAACAGCAGCGGG